>NZ_JBFAZX010000006.1:0-412406 GCF_040689395.1 Dactylosporangium sp. NPDC051484
GGCGTCTGAATCCGGTTCCGCATCCCATCAGCCGACTCACGCACCGACCCCGAGTCGATCGCCTCCTGGACACTCGCCACGATCAACTGCACGTTGAGCTCGGACACCCGCCGGTCCCGGTAGGCCAGCACCTCCGGGAAGTTGTGCCCCGTGTCCACGTGCATCACCGGGAACGGGATCCGGGCGGGCGCGAACGCCTTCTCGGCGAGCCGCAGCATCACGATCGAATCCTTGCCGCCGGAGAACAGCAGCACCGGCCGCTCGAACTCGGCGACCACCTCACGCATGATGAACAGGCTCTCGGCCTCGAGAGCATCCAGATGGGAGACCCGGTAGGGCGCACGGCCCAACCCCTGATGAGCGGTTACTCCGCTCTGCTTCGTACCGCTCATTTGGGTGGCGGGAACCTTTCAGCTGTTGATCGCGGCCAGCAGTTGCGGCGCCAATGCCTTCCGACACACCACCAGGTCGGGCAGGCGGGGGTCGGGCTGGTTGTATTCCAACGTAGTCCCGTCGATACGGGAAGCATGCAGGCCCGTGGCGAGAGCCACAGCAACGGGCGCGGCGGAGTCCCACTCGTACTGACCGCCGGCGTGAACGTACGCGTCGACGGCCCCGTCGATCACGGCGGCGATCTTGGCGCCGGCCGAGCCCATGGGAACGAGCTCGATCGGAAGCTTCTCCCCCAACGCGCTGAGCAGCGCCGGCGGGCGGCTGCGGCTCGCGGCCAGCCGGATCGGCTCGCCCTGCACGCCCGGCATCGGCGGGAACGGCGGCGGCACGTCGGTGCCGAGCACGCAGTGCTGCGCGGGCAGCGCCACCGCACCGGCGACCAGGCGTCCCGCGTAGAGCGCCACGTGGACGGCCCAGTCGGCGCGCCCCTCCTCGCCGAACTCGCGGGTGCCGTCGAGCGGGTCGACGATCCAGACCCGCTCGGCGCGCAGCCGGGCGGGGTTGTCGGCACCCTCCTCGGAGAGCACCGCGTCGGCCGGGCGCCAGCGTTCGATCAGCTCCATGAGCAGTTCGTGCGACAACCGGTCGCCGGCCTTGCGCAGGGCGTCCGGGTCGGAATGCCCCATCTCCTCGCGCAGCTTGAGCAGCAGATCGCCGGACCGCTGGGCCAGCCAGCGGGCGAACCCGCCGTCGGTGGCGGGTGGTAGGTCGGTCATTCGATACGCTCCAGCCCCTCAGGTCACCGCGCTCGACGTCCGCAGCATGATCACCAGGTCAAGGGACAGCGACTGGTTCTCCACATACTGCGGGTCGAGGCGGACCGCTTCGTCCCACGATAGGTCCGACCGGCCGGGCATCTGCCGAAGACCGGTCATCCCGGGCCGAACGGCCAGCCGGCGCCGGGCGTCGTCCGGATACACGGCGACCTCCTCCGGCAGCGGCGGGCGCGGCCCGACCGGCGACAGCAGAAGCCGCCTGGCGCGGGTCACCCGCGGGTCGTTACGCAGTTTGAACAGCGCGCTGTCGACTTCGTTGAGGTGCCGCAGCTCGGCGAGGCGGGCTTCGGCGCCGATGTGCATGGTACGGACTTGAAGATCACGAACTCGTGACCGTCCTTGCCCACTCTTACCTGACGGAACAGTACCGGGCCGGTGAAGCCCGCGCGAACCACCCGGATGATTCGTTACGGCGGCGTGCTGTGCCTGACGGACCGGGCGGTCAGTCCACGTGGTATCGATTCTGCGCCGGCTCCAGGCCCTGCTCAATGATCACCTCGACCGCGTCCGCGGTCCGGTCGACGAAGTAGTCGAGCTCCTTGCGCTCTACCGCCGAGAAGTCGGACAGGACGAAGTCGGCGGGGTTCTGCCGGCCCGGCGGGCGGCCGATGCCGAAGCGCACCCGCAGGTAGTCCTTGCCGCCCAGCGAGCTCGACATCGAGCGCAGGCCGTTGTGGCCGCCCTCCCCGCCGCCCTGCTTCAGGCGCAGCTGCGTCCACGGGATGTCAAGCTCGTCGTGCACCGCGATGATCTGCTCCCGCGGCACCTTGTAGAACTGCGCCAGGCCGGCGACCGGGCCACCCGACAGGTTCATGAAGGTCAGCGGCTTGACCAGGACCAGCCGGGGCCCACCGACGCGCAGGCGACCCTCGGCCACGTCGGCGACGACCCGGCGGTGCCGGCCGAAGCGCAGCCCGGCGCGCTCGGCGAGTAGGTCGGCGACCATGAAGCCGACGTTGTGGCGGTGGCGCGCGTACTCGGGGCCGGGGTTGCCCAGCCCGACGACGAGCCAGGGCGCGACGTCCGTCACCGGAACCTCCTCATAAGCGAAGGTCGCGGGCCGCCGTTACGGCGATCCGCGACCTTCTCACGAAGTACGGGCTGATCTTGGGCCGATCAGGCCTCGGCCGCCGGCTCCTCGGCCGCGCCCTCGGCCGCGGCCGCCTGGACCGGCGCCGTGGTGACGACCGCGATGACCAGCTCCGGGTCGGCGGCGAGCTCGACGCCCGCCGGCAGCTTGACGTCGGCCGCGGTCACGTGGCTGCCCGCCTCGAGGCCCTCGATCGAGGCCTCGAGGTGCTCCGGCAGCTTGGTGGCGTCGGCCAGCACGGCGAGCGTGGTGCTCTCGTGCATGATGAGCGTGTCCCGGGCCGCCTCGCCGGCCAGCTGGACCGGGATGTCGACGGTGACCTTCTCGCCGCGACGGACCACCAGCAGGTCCACGTGGTCGAAGGTGTCCTTGATCGGGTCGCGCTGGATGGCCTTCGGCAGGGCCAGCGCGGCACTGCCGTCGGAGATCTCGATGTTGAAGACCTGGGTCATGCCGCCGTGGCGGATCGCCGCGGCGAACTCACGGGCGGGGAGGGCGATGTGACGGGGCTTCTCGCCGTGACCGTACAGCACGGCGGGCACCTTGCCGGCCCGGCGCGTGCGACGGGCTCCACCCTTGCCGAACTCGCTGCGGGGCTCGGCGCTGATCTTTACCTCGGACACGACAAACTCCTGATGCGGGTTGTGCGGCGGGCACCGGCCGACGCGACCGGTAACAGTTGTCTTGGTGCGGCGCTCGGGCGAGGGGGGCGCACGGGGCACAGGCCCGGAGCACCGCGTCGATCACGGAGCCCGCTCGGCCGTCATGCCGGTTCCTGTGCGATCGCCGGGGTGCGAACACCCGGCGGTCACACAGGAACCGCATGCCCGGCCCGTGGGAGCACCCTCGCCGTGGCAACCGCACTAGCTTACCCGAGGCGTCGGCACCTTCAGCACCCTCCCCGCCCGTTTGTGCGGATCACGCGCCGGGGTGGCCGAACGGCCAGGCGACCGGCACGGACCGGCGCGTGCTGGTCACGCGCCGGAGCCGGCCGGTCGGCGTACGGTCAGGAAAGGCCGCCGAAGAGGGTCGTGACCGAGCCGTCATCGAAGACCTCGCGAATGGCCCGGGCCAGCAGCGGGGCGATGGACAGCTGGGTGATCTTGTCCACCTTGCGGTCGGCCGGCAGCGGCAGCGTGTTGGTCACCACGACCTCGCTGATCCGGCTAGCGTCCAACCGCTCGCAGGCCGGGTCGGAGAGCACCGGGTGGGTCGCGGCGACCACGACCTCGGCGGCGCCCTCGATGAAGAGGATGTCGGCCGCGCCGACGATCGTGCCGCCGGTGTCGATCATGTCGTCGACGATCAGGCAGACCCGGCCCTCGACCTCGCCGACGACCCGGTTCGCGACCACCTGGTTGGGCTTGCTGGGGTCGCGGGTCTTGTGGATGAAGGCGAGCGGGCAGCCGCCGAGCCGGTCGGTCCACCGCTCGGCGACCCGCACCCGGCCGGAGTCGGGCGCGACGACCGTGATCGGACGGCCCGCGTACTTGGCCTCGATGTGGTCGGCCAGCGCGTTCATCGCGAACAGGTGGTCGACCGGCCCGTCGAAGAAGCCCTGGATCTGGGCCGTGTGCAGGTCGACGGTGAGGATGCGGTTGGCGCCCGCGGTCTTGAGCAGGTCGGCGATCAGGCGGGCCGAGATCGGCTCGCGGCCGCGGTGCTTCTTGTCCTGCCGGGCATACGGGTAGAAGGGCAGGACCACGGTGATGCGCTTCGCGGATCCGCGCTTGAGCGCGTCCACCATAATCAGCGTCTCCATCAGCCAGTCGTTGATCGGCGAGACCATCGACTGGACGACGAACGCGTCGGAACCGCGGACAGACTCACGGTACCGGATGAAGATCTCGCCGCTGGCGAAGTCGTAGGCGTCCATCGGGGTCGGGTCGACCCCGAGCACGGCGCCGATCTCTTCAGCCAGCGCGGGGAATCCCCGGCCGGAGAAGAGCATGAGGTTCTTGCGGTTCTCCGAAGTAATGCTGGCCATGGGGGTCGCCCGCTCCTGATCTCGTCGTTGCGATCATTCTTCGTCGTGGGGCGGGGCTTCGCCCACTTGACCGGCTCCGACGTGGTTTTCTTCACGGCCGGCGGCCTCCCGGGCGGCGCGGGCAGCCTCGGCCGCGGCGGTGCCGACCCGCTTACGCTCCACCCAGCCCTCGATGTTGCGCTGATGGGCCCGGGAGACGCCGAGCGCGCCCGGCGGCACGTCCTTGATGATGATGCTGCCGGCTGCGGTATACGCACCGTCGCCCACCTGGACGGGGGCGACGAACATGTTGTCGGCCCCGGTGCGGGCGTGCGCGCCGATCACCGAGCGCTGCTTGCGCACGCCGTCGTAGTTGACAAAAACGGTGGCCGCGCCGATGTTGGTGTGTTCGCCGATGGTGGCGTCGCCGACGTATGACAGGTGCGGCACCTTCGCGCCCTCGCCCAGCTCGGCGGCCTTGGTCTCCACAAACGTGCCGATCTTCGACTTGCGACCGAGCCGGGAGCCGGGGCGCAGGTAGGCGAACGGCCCGACGGAGGCCTGGGCCCCGATCTCGGAGGACACCGCGTGGGTGCGCACGACCGCCGCGCCCGGGCCGACGACCACGTCGATGAGCGAGGTGTCCGGGCCGACCACCGCGCCCTCGCCAACGCTGGTCGCCCCGCGCAGGTGGGTGTTGGGCTCGACGACCGCGTCGGGCTCGAGCGTTACGGTCACGTCGATCCAGGTGGTGGCCGGGTCGATGATGGCCACCCCGGAGCGCATCCACTCGTCGTTGATCCGGTCGCGCATGATCGCCCGCAGGCCGGCCAGCTCGGCGCGGTCGTTGGCGCCGAGCGTCTCGGTGGCGTCGGGGGCGCGGTGCGCGACGATCGGCGCGCCGGCCGCGGCCAGCAAGCCGATGACGTCGGTGAGATACTCCTCACCCTGGTCGTTGTCCGTGGAGAGCTTGCCGAGCATCTCCCGCAGCGCCGACGCCTCGAAGACGTACGCCCCGGAGTTGATCTCGCGGATGGCCCGCTGGGCCGGCGTCGCGTCCCGCTCTTCCACGATCGCGGCGAACTCGCCGCCCCGGCTGCGCACGATGCGCCCGAGGCCGGTCGGGTCGTCGACCTCGGCGGTCAGCACGGTGGCCGACGCCTTGGTGTTCTCGTGGGTGTGCACCAGCGCGGCGAGCGTGTCGGCGCGCAGCAGCGGGATGTCGCCGTTGAGCACGACCACGGTGCCGCTCAGGTCGGGATTGGCCTCCAGGGCGATGCGCACCGCATGCCCGGTGCCCCGCCGCTCGGCCTGGGTGACGGGTGTCGCCTCGGGCGCGACCCGGGTCAGGTGCTCACGGACCTGATCTCCCCCGTGCCCCACCACCACGGTCACGGTCCCGCTGTCCAGGAACGGCTCCGCGGCGGCCAGCACGTGCCCGAGCAGCGTACGCCCAAGCAGGGGGTGCAGGACCTTGGGAACCGACGACTTCATCCGCTTGCCTTCGCCGGCGGCCAGGATGATCACGTTTCTCACGGAGGGCTCCTCGACGGTGTCGGTGCGCCTCATCGTAGTCAGGTGGCTGGGGTGCCTGGATTCGAACCAGGACTGCGAGGCTCCAAAGGCCTGCGGGCTGCCGTTACCCCACACCCCATTACGCCGCATCCGAAGCCTAACTTGCGCTCGATCCGTTTTGCCCGCAGGGCGCCCCCCTCGATCCGCGCCCGGGTTCGCCCCGGCCGCATTGGGCGACAATCCGATGAAGATCACACCAGACGAGGGGTAATCGGCTTGACACGGGCTTCGTATAGTCAACCTACGCCTCCGTAAGTTACGGTGACGTAGGCGTAGCCCCCGCCGGCGACGATTCCCCTGAGAGGTTCCATGTCCGTATCGGTCCTTGACCCAGCGCCCTTCGAGAGCCCCGACCGCGGGCCGAAGCCGCTCACCGAGGGCAAGCAGCACCCCGGCATCATCGTGGCACTGTGGGGCTTCGTGATCCTGCCGTTCGTCGCGCTGATCGCCGCCGTCCCCGTCGCCTGGGGCTGGGGGCTGAGCTGGCTCGACGTCGTCCTTGGCCTGGTCTTCTACGTCATCGGCGGCCTGGGCATCGGGACCGGTTTCCACCGCTACCTCACCCACGGCTCGTTCAAGGCCAACCGCGGCCTGCGCATCGCGCTGACTCTCGCCGGCAGCACCGCGATCGAGGGCAACCCGACGCAGTGGGTCGCCGACCACCGCCGCCACCACGCCTACTCCGACCGCGAGGGCGACCCGCACTCGCCGTGGCGCTTCGGGGAGTCCTTCGGCGGCCTGGTCAAGGGACTGTTCTACGCGCACGTCGGCTGGCTGTTCTTCCGCGAGCTGTCCAACCGTGAGCGCTTCGCCCCCGACCTGATGGCCGACAAGGACATCCGCATCATCGACAAGCTGTTCCCGGTGATCGTCATCCTGTCGGCGACGCTGCCCGCGCTCATCGCCGGCCTGGTCACCTGGTCGTGGCAGGGCGCGCTGTCCGCGTTCTTCTGGGCCGGCCTGGTCCGCATCGGCCTGCTGCACCACGTCACCTGGTCGATCAACTCGATCTGCCACGTCTACGGCGAGCGCCCGTTCGAGACCCGCGAGGGCGACCGGGCCAGCAACTTCTGGCCGCTGGCGATCCTGTCCTTCGGTGAGAGCTGGCACAACCTGCACCACGCCGACCCCACCTGCGCCCGCCACGGGGTGGACAAGGGCCAGATCGACATCAATGCGCGGCTGATCTGGATCTTCGAAAAGCTGGGCTGGGCGACCGACATCCGCTGGCCAAAGCGAGACCGGCTCGACGCCAAGCGGGTGGCGGCTGGCACGATGAAGGGGTGACCGAGCGCCCGGATGATCTCCAGCAACCGCGGCCACCCGTACCGCCGCCGTCGATCTCGACCAAGTCGCGGGTGCGGATGTCCTCCGCACAGCGCCGTGAGCAGCTGATCTCGATCGGCCGCGCCCTGTTCGCCGAGCGGGGCTTCGACGCCACCTCCATCGAGGAGGTGGCGTCGCGGGCGAAGGTCTCCAAGCCGGTGGTGTATGAGCACTTCGGCGGCAAGGAGGGCCTCTACGCGGTGGTCGTCGACCGGGAGGTCCGCTCGCTGCTCGACCGGATCTCCAACGCGCTCACCGCCGGCCACCCGCACGAACTGCTCGAACAGGCGGCGCTGGCCCTGCTGGACTACATCGAGGCGGAGACCGACGGCTTCCGGGTCCTGGTGCGGGAGTCGCCGGTCATGTCCACGACCGGCAACTTCATGAGCGTGCTCAACGACGTGGCCCACCAGGCCGAGCACATCCTCGGCGCGGAGTTCAAGCGCCGCGGCTTCGACCCGAAGCTCGCCGAGCTGTATTCCCAGGCCCTCGTCGGCATGGTCGCGCTGACCGGCCGCTGGTGGCTGGAGGTACGCAAGCCCAAGAAGGAAGTCGTGGCCGCGCACCTGGTCAACCTGGCGTGGAACGGCCTGTCCAACATGGAGGGCAAGCCCACCCTGGTCACCCGCCACGGGAAGTGAAGAACGGCGCGCGCCGCTGAGATACGAACAGTGCGAGGCCCGGTCCCCAGGGACCGGGCCTCGAAGAGTGTGGCGCCTACGCGGTGCGCGGGCCGTGCCGGAAGTCCTCCTCGGCCTTCGCGGCCGAGGAGGGGCCGACCCGGTCGTAGAGGCTCGCGACGCCGACGACGCCGGACAGGATGAACGTGACGATCACGTTGGTCATCGAGAAGGCGAAGACGTTGGCCTCGGTCTGCAGGACCGCCAGCGACGCCATGCCGACGATCGTCAGGACGATGCCGGCCAGTTGGTTGATCGCGTGCGCCACGTTACGGCCGATGATGTTCGCGCCGAGCACGACCACGCCGGCGACGATCGACAGCAGCGCGAACGCCGGGTTGACGCGCAGGCCGAGCACCCATGCGGTCTCGTCGCGGGTGAAGAACGGGGCACCGGAGGTCTGCACGAAGCCGACCACGCCGAAGACCAGCATGTAGAGGCCCGCCACCCCGGCGAGCAGCCGGTACAGCGGCCGGAGGTGATGGTTGATCGGAAAGTGAGCGGCCATGGGTCAATCCTAAGATGACCTCACCCGGCGATCTCGGCCAGGGCGAGCCATTGCTCCTCGATAACGGCTTTCTCCTGCTGCACCGCGCGCAGCTGAGCGTCCAAATCCGTGATCTTCGCGTAGTCGGTGGCGTGCTCGGCCAGCTGCGCGTGCAGCGCCTCTTCCTTCTGGGTGAGGCGGTCGATGCTGCGCTCCAGCTTGGCCAGCTCCTTCTTCGCCGCGCGCTGGTCCTTCTCGGAGGCGCGCAGGTCCGGCGCCCGATCGGCGAGCGCGGCCCCCGGCCCAGCCTTGGGCTCGGACGCGGCGGCGAAGCCCTCGGAGTCCGACACGTGCGCCAGGTATTCGTCCACGCCACCTGGCAGGTGGACCAGCCGGCCGTCGCCGTACATGCCGTAGACGGTGTCGGCGACCCGCTCGACCAGATACCGGTCGTGACTGGCCACCACGAGCGTGCCCGGCCACGTGTCGAGCAGGTCCTCGAGCGCGGCGAGCGTGTCGATGTCCAGGTCGTTGGTCGGCTCGTCGAGCAGCAGCACGTTGGGCTCGGTGGCCAGCAGCCGCAGCAGCTGCAGCCGGCGCCGCTCGCCACCGGAGAGGTCGGCGACCGGAGTCCAGACCCGCGGGCCGGTGAAGCCGAACACCTCGGCCAGCTGCGCCGCCGACAGCTCGCGGTCGCCGAGCCGGACCCGCTTGGCGACCTCCTCGACCGCCTCCAGCAGCCGCTGCCCGTTGGGCAGCTCGTGCAGCTCCTGGGACAGGAACGCCGGGCGGACCGTGGTGCCGCGCAGCACCCGGCCGCCGTCGGGCTCGCGGAGGTCGGCGAGCACGCGCAGCAGCGTGGTCTTGCCGGCCCCGTTCGCGCCGAGCACGGCGATACGGTCGCCCGGGCCGACGATCCAGTTGGTGCCCTCGAGCAGGGTCCGCTCGCCGGCCTTCAGCCGGACCCCCTCCAGCTCGTACACCCGCTTGCCCAGCCGGGTCACGGCGAGGCGCTGCAGCGACACCGCGTCGCGGGCGGGCGGGACGTCGGCGATGAGCGCGTTGGCCGCGTCGATGCGGAACCTCGGCTTGCTGGTGCGGGCCGGCGGGCCGCGGCGCAGCCAGGCGATCTCCTTGCGCAGCAGGTTCTGCCGGCGCGCCTCGGCCTCGGCGGCGACCCGGACCCGCTCGGCCCGCGCGAGGGTCCAGGCCGCGTAGCCGCCCTCGTAGGAGCGCACGGTCGCGTCGGCGACCTCCCAGGTGGTGGTGCACACCTCGTCGAGGAACCATCGGTCGTGAGTGACCACAATGAGCGCGCCCCGCCGCCGCAGCAGGTGCCGCGCCAGCCAGGAGATGCCGGCCACGTCGAGGTGGTTGGTGGGCTCGTCCAGGATGAGCAGGTCGGCCGGGCGCACCAGCAGCGCGGCCAGCGCGACGCGGCGCCGCTCGCCGCCGGACATCGGGCCGACGGGGGCGTCGAGGCCCAGGTGCGGCATGCCGAGCCCGTTGAGCACCGTGCGCACGCCCGCGTCGCCGGCCCACTCGTGCTCCGCGGCGAATCCGGCGGGCAGCCACGCCGAGCCGATGATGACGTCGCGGACCGTCGCCGCGGGCGGCAGGTCGAGGCGCTGCGGGAGGGCCGCCACGCGCAGGTCGCGCCGGTGGGTGACGCGGCCGGAGTCGGGCTCCTCGGCCTTGGTGAGCATGCGCAGCAGGGTGGTCTTGCCGGCGCCGTTGAGCCCGACGATGCCGATCCGGTCGCTGTCGTCGATGCCGAGCGACACCTCGTCGAAAATGCGGCCCGCGGGGTACGCCTTGGAAACCTTGTCCAGATTGACGATGTTGGCCATTTACAGCACCCTCGCGCCGGGAACGGGGCCGACGGCGGTGCGCACGGCGCGGCAGCACTCGCGCGCCTCAAGTTCGGCGGCGAGCAGCGCGGCGTGGCGGGCGTCCTCGGCCAGGAACACACAGGTCGGACCGGAGCCGGAGATCATGCCGGCCAGCGCACCGGCGTCGAGCCCGGCGTCGAGCACCTGCTGCAGCTCCGGGCGCAGGTGCAGGGCCGCGGCCTGCAGGTCGTTGGCGAGCTGGCCCGCCAGGACCTCGGGGTCACGCTGGCGCAACGCGGCCATCAGCCCGTCGGGCGGGCCGGCGCTGGTGTGCCCGCCGAGCTCGTCGAAGGCCCGGTACACCACCGGCGTGGACAGCCCCTCGTCGGCGACCGCGAGCACCCAGTGCCACGAGTGCCCGCCGGTCAGGATCGGGCTCACCAGCTCGCCCCGGCCGGTGCCCAGCGCGGTGCCACCGAGCACCAGGAACGGGACGTCCGAGCCGAGCGTCGCTGCGATGGTGGCCAGGTCGTCGCGGGAGAGCCCGGTGCCCCACAGCTGGTCGCAGGCCACGAGCGCGGCGGCCGCGTCGGCGCTGCCGCCCGCGAGCCCGGCGGCGACCGGGATCTGCTTCTTCAGGTGCAGCCGGGCATGCGGGTCGTGACCCGTCTCGGTGGCCAGGGCCCGGACCGCGCGCACGACGAGGTTGTCCTCGCCGAGGGACAGCGCGCCGGTGCCCTCGCCCTCCATGGTGAGCGTCAGCGTGTCGCCGCGGCGTGCGGTGATCTCGTCGTAGAGGCCGATCGCGTGATACACCGTGGTCAGCTCGTGATAGCCGTCCGGGCGCGACGGGCCGACGTGCAGATGGAGGTTGATCTTCGCGGGCACGCGGACACGCACCGGTCCATGCGCGGCCAGGCGCGGCCGGTCGAACTCCTCGTCTTCGGAGAAGAGCGGCTCGGTCACTGCTGCACCCTACCCGGACGCCTCCACCCGGCGTCGCTGGCTCGCGATGCGCGTGAAGTCATCCACCGTGAGCTGCTCCCCGCGCAGGCCGGGGTCGACCCCGGCGGCGCGAAGGATCCGTTCGGCCTGCGGCGGTCCCCCGGCCCAGCCGGCGAGCGCCGCGCGCAGCGTCTTGCGCCGCTGGGCGAACGCGGCGTCGACGACGGCGAAGGTATCCGCCCTGTCGGGATTTATCGTATCGTGTACGGCAAATCCGACCAGACCCGACTCGACGTTCGGCACCGGCCAGAAGACCGAGGCGGGCACCCGCCCCGCCTGGCGCGCTGTCGCGTACCAGGCGAGTTTCACGCTCGGCACGCCGTAGGTCCGCGACCCGGGCCCGGCGGTGAGCCGGTCGGCGACCTCCTTCTGCACCATCACCAGCCCGCGCCGCAGCGTGGGCACGGTGGCCAGCAGGTGCAGCACGACCGGGACCGCGACGTTGTACGGCAGGTTGGCCACCAGCGCCGTCGGCCGGAACCCGCCGAGGTCCACCCGCAGCGCGTCCCCGGCCACGACGGTCAGGCGATCGGCGTGATCGGGCGCGTACTTCCCGACCGTCTCCGGCAGCGCCTCGGCCAGCGGCGGATCGATCTCGACCGCGCAGACCGGGTTGCCGTGCTCCAGCAGCGCCAGGGTCAGCGACCCGAGCCCCGGCCCGACCTCCAGCACGACGTCGTCCGGCGCGAGCTCGGCGGCCCGCACGATTCGGCGCACGGTGTTGGGGTCGTGCACGAAGTTCTGCCCGAACTGCTTGGTGGGGCGGATGCCGAGCCGCTCCGCGAGTTGCCGCACATCGGCCGGCCCGAGGAGGGTCATGACCAGCGTCCGAAGGCTCGTTCCCCGTTGGCCGAGATCGCGGCGCAGAGAGCGTCGAGGTCGTGCCCGGTGACCTCGGCCAGCACGCGCACGGTCAGCGGGATGAGATACGAGGCGTTGGGGCGGCCACGATACGGCATGGGCGTGAGAAACGGCGCGTCGGTCTCGACCAGCAGCCCGTCCAGCGGGGTGATCGCGGCCGCCCGGCGCAGGTGCGCGGCGTTGCCGAAGGTGACGGTGCCCGCGAAGCTCAGCAGGAAGCCTCGGTCCAGGCACTCCCGGGCGAACTCCTCGTCGCCGGAGAAGCAGTGCATGACGACCTGATCGGGCGCGCCCTCCTCGTCGAGCACGGCCAGCACGTCGTCGTGGGCGTCGCGATCGTGGATGACCAGCGTCTTGCCGTGCCGCTTGGCGATCGCGACGTGCGCGCGGAAGCTCTCGTGCTGCGCCTTGCGCCCCTCCCCGCCGGTGCGGAAGTAGTCCAGGCCGGTCTCGCCGATGCCACGCACCCGCGGGTGGGCGGCGAGCCGCTCGATCTCGCGCAGCGCGCCGTCGAGGTCGGCCAGCCGCGGCGCCTCGTTGGGGTGCAGGGCCACCGTGGCGAGGACCGCCTGGTGGCGCTCGGCGACCTCGACGCCCCAGCGGGACGACTCGACGTCCACTCCGACCTGCACCAGCCGGTCGATCCCGGCCGCGGTGGCCAGCGCGACGGCGTCCTCGACGGTCGCCGGGCCGCCCGCGCCGTCATCCGCGAGCGTGATGTCGATATGGGTATGGCTGTCCGGCACCGCGACCGGCAGCGGCTCGGGGGCCGGAGGGAACGTGCCCTCACGACTATGTCTTCTCGCACTCATCGGGGTTAAGCATGCCACCCTCGGTTCGTCGTTCACCTTACGTTCACCTTGTGACAACCACCCGGCCCTAGCGTCGCGGAAGTGACAACAATCGGACACGCGGAAGGGTCCGCGACCCGCAGCGTGACGATCGACGGGGTCGCCTATCCGGCCGAGGAGATCGCACAGGGCGCGGCATACGAGGTCTATGCCACGCACGCGGCCCCCGGCTTCCTGCCCAACCCCCGACCGGGCGCCCGCTGGCCGTACCGCCGCTTCGTCCACGCCACGGAGGTCGCCTCGGCCCTCGACGGGCTGGAGGACCAGCCGCTGCTGATGCCGGTCACCCGCACGCTGGACTGGGCGACCGTCCACCGGCTGAGCCAGACCCCGTCGGCCGCCGCCGCACTGGCCCCGATCCGCCACACCGCCCTGGTGCGCCGGGGCACCCGCATGATCAAATTCCTCTCCGGCCGGCAGCTGCAGGGATACCTCAGGGGTTGGCCGATCAGCGGCTTCTGCTACCGCGCCTTCGACGTCGCCCACCTGCGCACCCCGGAAGACCTGGCGATCCTGTCCAGCGATTCCACCGAAGACGTCGTCTTCGCGGTGCGCTGGCGCGCCGTGGACGCCCACGACTACGACGTGCCGCTCGCCGACGCCTACGCCGGGCTCGTCACGATGCCACCGCACGACCGCCTCGGCCCGCCGGTGATCGGCACCGGCTTCGCGCCCAGCGGCCGGCACATCGTCCCCGAGTTCGTCACCGCCGATCTGTCCGAACTGCCGGTGCCGGCGAACACCTCGCTCGTGGCGTACACGGGCGACGGCACCGAGGTCACGCTGTACACGTATCTGCCGGAGCAGCGCGCGTGGACACGCATGCACGGGCCGCAGTGGCGCCACCTGCTGCCGGACCAGTCCGACCAGGAATACTTCCCGGTCAACCCGCCGATGACCCGATACATCGGGACCTATCGCGACAACACCTTCGAGGCGATCGTCGACCCGCCGGGCGAGTTCCGCGTGGCGGCGAAGACCCGGGCCGCGCGGTACCCCCTGGAAACCCTGGCCCGCCGCGTGCCTCGAGCGACCTGGCGCGACGCGCGGTGCACCGTTCTCCGGCAGGAGGGCGACTGGCTGCGGCTACGGTTGTCCCGGCCGGACGGGGACCAGGTCGCGCGTCTCGGGGCGCATTGCGTCGAGCGGGGGCTGTACGAGGCTTGGGCGCCGGCCAGTGAGGTCGTCGACGCTCATGAGAGCGATCACTGGTATCAGCTTTAGCGCGGCGGCGCCCGCGGCCGGCTTTTGTATGGGGAGCGCCTGGCCGGAACTCAGCCGGACCGGCGCTCCCCATATGGGCCTGCGTTGCCGGAGGACTAGGACTGCAGGCGGGCCAGCTCCTCCTCGACGATGGACTCGTCGAGTTTGCGGAAGACGGGAGTCGGCGGGGCCAGCTCGGTGCCGGCGGCGATCGGCGCGTGTTCCCACTTGGCGCCTTGCGTGTAGTCGCCCATCAGGACCGGATACGTCCTGCCGTTGTCCAGGTCTTCGACCTCGCGGATCTCGGGCATCGGGGCGTGCACGCCGGTGCCGCCCAGCAACTCGTGGATGCGCTGCGCGGCGTGGGGCAGGAACGGCGTCAGCAGCGTGTTGCAGTCCTTCACGGCCTGCAGGGCCACATGCAGGACCGTGCCCATGCGGGCCTTGTCGTCCTTGAGTTTCCACGGCGCCTGGTCGGAGAAGTACTTGTTGACCTCGCCGACGACGCGCATCGCCTCGCTGATGGCGGCCTTCTGGCGGTGCTTGGCCAGCAGCTGGCCGACCGAGTCGAAGCCGGACCGCACGCTCGCCAGCAGCGCGGTGTCCTCGGCGGTCAGCTCGCCGGCCGCGGGGATCTCGCCGAAGTTCTTCGCGGCCATCGAGATCGAGCGGTTGACGAGGTTGCCCCAGCCGGCCACGAGCTCGTCGTTGTTGCGCCGGCGGAACTCCGCCCAGGTGAAGTCGGTGTCATTGGACTCGGGGCCGGCCACTGCGATGAAATACCGCAAGGCGTCGGCGTCATAGCGCTCCAGGAAGTCGCGCACGTAGATGACGACCCGGCGGGAGGAGGAGAACTTCCGGCCCTCCATCGTGAGGTACTCCGATGAAACCACCTCGGTGGGCAGGTTGAGCGCGCCCAGCGACTGCGGCTTCGGCCCCGAGTAGCCGAGCAGGATCGACGGCCAGATGACCGAGTGGAAGACGATGTTGTCCTTGCCCATGAAGTAATACCCCTGGGCCTGCGGGTCCTGCCACCACTTGCGCCAGGCCTCGGGGTCGCCGCAGCGGCGGGCCCACTCGATCGAGGCCGACAGGTAGCCGATGACCGCGTCGAACCACACGTAGATCCGCTTGTCGCCGCGGTCCTTCCAGGCCTCGAGCGGGATCGGCACGCCCCACTCAAGGTCCCGGGTGATCGCCCGGGGCTGCAGGTCGTCGATCAGGTTCTGGGAGAACTTCAGCACGTTGGGGCGCCAGCCCTCGCGGGTGTCGAGCCAGGCGCTGAGCTGGTCGGCGAAGGCGGGCAGGTCGAGGAAGAAGTGCTCGGTCTCCACGAACTCCGGCGTCTCGCCGTTGATCTTCGACCGGGGATTGATCAGCTGGTCGGGGTCGAGCTGGTTGCCGCAGTTGTCGCACTGGTCGCCGCGGGCGCTGTCGTAGCCGCAGATCGGGCAGGTGCCCTCGATGTAGCGGTCGGGCAGCGTGCGCCCGGTCGACGGCGAGATCGCGCCGAGCGTGGTCTTGGCGATGATGTAGCCGTTGTCGTACAACCCCTGGAAGAGCTCCTGCACCACCTGGTAGTGGTTGCCGGTGGTGGTGCGGGTGAACAGGTCGTAGGACAGGCCGAGCCCGTGCAGGTCCTCGACGATGACCCGGTTGTACCGATCGACCAGCTCACGCGGGGTCACGCCCTCGGCGTCGGCCTGGACCTGGATCGGCGTGCCGTGCTCGTCGGTGCCCGACACCATCAGCACGTCGTGCCCGGCCATCCGCATGTAGCGGCTGAAGACGTCGGAAGGCACCCCGAATCCGGACACGTGACCGATGTGGCGCGGCCCGTTGGCGTAGGGCCAGGCGACCGCGGCGAGAACACGACTCATGACGTGCAAGCCTAGTGAACCGCCCCGCTGTTCGCGAACAGGATGGTTTCTCCCGACACGCGATCGACGTCCGAAACGTATTCGATCATCCGTTGTCCAATGAAAACGTGAGTGAGCAGCCAGTTCTGCGGGGATGGCGCGGCGAGGCCGCGGGGATTCCGCCGGTCCGCATCCCCGTCCCGTCCGTCGCCGCGGCGCCCACTTCCGCGGCCGGGGCGAGCGCCGAGCCGCCGGACGTCGAGCTGCAGGACGTCGAGCCGCAGGACGTCGAGCCGCAGGACGAGTTTCCGCTGTGGCCCATTACCGGCGCTGTCGCTCTGTACGAGACGCCGGCGCCGACCGGGGCGCCCGCCGTCATCGACGCCCTCGCGCACGAGACGGGCCGGACCGCGGTCCTGGACCACATCGCCGGGCGGCCGGAGCGCGGACGACCCGAATACAGGCGATCAGAGCGCTGGGGGTCGGAGAACGGTCGGCCCGACAACGGACGGGTGGAGCGGTGGCAGCCGCCGGCCATGCGGCCGGTTGGCTGGCCGCGCGACGAGCGCCGGGCCGCACCCGTCCCGCGGCGCTCCCGGCGGATCCGGCCGGCGCGCGGGCCGCTGGCCGGCCTGAGCGCGATGCTGCTCGTGGCGCTGCTGGCCGGCTTCTTCGCGTGGACGAGCGCCGAGCCGTTCTGGCTGGACATGGGCCACGCGGTGCGCGGCACGGCGGAGATCACCTCCTGCCAGGGATCCGGCGTGCTGCGCCACTGCCTGGCCGAGTTCGCCGCGCCGGGGCACGAGCCGGTCGGCGGCGCGCGACTCATGGGCCTCGACGATGTGCCCGGCGCCTCGGTGGCCGCCGCGATGGTGCCCGGCGGCCGCGTCGCCTACGCCGGCGACCCGGCCGGGCTGCGGGTGCGGTGGGCGGTCGGGCTGGGCCTGGTCGCGCTGTGCGGCATCGCTCTGGCATGGCTCACCGGCGCGTGGCGCTTCGCCCGGCTGCGGGACCGCCTGACGGCGTGGACGCTGACCGCCGCCGCGCCCCTGCTCCTGGGCGTGGGCATCGTCCTGGCCGCCTACTGAGCCCCGGCCGGCCGCAGCCAGGCTTGGACCGCCGCCGCCCCTGGTCCTGGGCGTGACCATCGTCCTGGCCGCCTGCTGAGGCCCGGCCGGCCGGTCGCAACCACGTGAGCGGCCAACCGCTACTTGTGGGCGATCACCGCCGCGTAGACGTCCCGCTTGGCCAGGGTGTGGCGCTTGGCCACCTCCAGGGTCGCCTGTTTGCGGTCCACGCCGGCGGCGACCAGGGCGGCCACCTCCGCGGCCAGCGCCGCGTCGGACGGCCGCTCGGCGGCGACCGGCGGCGCGCCCGCCACCACCAGCGTGATCTCGCCGCGGGCCGTCTCGGCGTCGGCGGCCAGCAAGGCCAGCGTGCCGCGGCGGATCTCCTCGTACGTCTTCGTGAGCTCGCGGCACAGCGCGGCCGGGCGGTCATCGCCGAAGGCCAGCGCCATGTCCTGCAGCGTGTCGGCGATGCGGTGCGGCGACTCGAAGAAGACGAGCGTGCGCGGCTCGTCGGCGAGCGAGGCGAGGTAGGCGCGGCGCTCCCCCGGCTTGCGCGGCGGGAAGCCCTCGAAGCAGAACCGGTCGCAGGGCAGGCCGGAGACCGCGAGGGCGGTGACCACCGCGCTCGGGCCGGGGGCCGCGGTCACCGGCACGCCGCGGGCGATCGCCGCGCGGACCAGACGGAAGCCGGGGTCGGAGACGCTCGGCATGCCGCCGTCGGTGACCACGGCAACGGTCAGGCCCTGGGCCAGCAGGTCGGCCAGTTCGGGGGTGCGCCGGTCCTCGTTACCCTCGAAGTAGCTCACCAGCCGGCCGGTGATCTCCACCCCCAGGTGCTGGGCGAGGCGGCCCAGCCGGCGGGTGTCCTCGGCGGCGATCACGTCGGCCGTTTTTAGTGTTTCGCGCAGGCGCGGCGACGCATCGTCGGGATTTCCCAGCGGCGCTCCGAGCAGAATCAATGGCACATGTGCGATGGTGGCATCCCGCACCCTACGATCGCCCAATGACCTCGGGTGTCCTGACGCAAGCTAGCGAGCCGGAGAGCCCCGCCGCCGCACCCGTGCGCGCGGTGCCCGATATCGTCCGCCGCCGGCTCGCCCCGCCGCCGCGCGGGGGCCTCAACTTCTGGCTCGTCGCCGCGCTGATCACCGGCATCGGGCTGCTCGTGCGCATGGTCAACCTCGCGCACCCGAAGGACGTGATCTTCGACGAGGTCTACTACGCCAACGAGGCCTGGGACCTGCTGCAGCGCGGTGTCGAGTGGAACCCCGAGGACAACACCCCGCAATACGTCGTCCACCCGCCGCTGGGCAAATGGATGATCGGGATCGGCGAGCAGATCTTCGGGTACAACTCCTTCGGCTGGCGGATCTCGGCCGTCACGGTCGGCACCATCTCGATCCTGCTGATCATCATCGCCGCGTATCGCTTGTTCCGCTCCCCGATCCTGGCCGGCGTGGCCGGGCTGCTGATGTCGCTGGACGGCATGCACTTCGTGCTCTCGCGTGTGGCCCTGCTGGACATCTTCCTGATGTTCTGGATCGTGGTGGCGTTCTTCTTCCTGGTGCTCGACCGCGAGCAGCGCCGGGCCCGGCTGCTGAAACTGCTGGAGGACGGCTTCGACCCGCAGAAGCCGGGCGCGCGGGTGAAGCTCGGCTTCCGGTGGTACCGCCTGCTGAGCGCCGTCTCGCTCGGCCTCGCCTGCGGCGTCAAGTGGAGCGCCGTCTACTACGTGCTGATCTTCGCCGTCGCGATGGTGCTGTTCGACATGAGCGCCCGCCGCAGCGCCGGGTTCAAGCACTGGGTCGCCGACGGAATCTGGGGCGACGGCGCCGGCTGGTTCCTGGCCACGTTCGCCGTCGCCGGGCTCGTGTACATCAACTGCTGGTGGGGCTGGTTCCTGTCGGACAACGGCTATTTCCGGCACTGGTACGCCGAGACCAACGGCCTGCCGCACGACCGGCTGATCGACCCGCTGGTGAACCTGTGGCACTACCACGTGGAGGCCTACAACTTCCATACCACCTTGGACAAGCCGCACCAGTACCAGTCCTGGCCGTGGCAGTGGCTGCTGCTGGGCCGCCCGGTGGCGTTCTACTGGGACCA
This sequence comes from Dactylosporangium sp. NPDC051484, assembly GCF_040689395.1. Classification (NCBI taxonomy): domain Bacteria; kingdom Bacillati; phylum Actinomycetota; class Actinomycetes; order Micromonosporales; family Micromonosporaceae; genus Dactylosporangium; species Dactylosporangium sp. NPDC051484. Next base: position 19,141 of record NZ_JBFAZX010000006.1, read on the forward strand.
GTCCGGGTCGTGCGGCGCGGCCAGCTGCGCCTCGGAGATCCTGCTGCTCGGCACGCCGCTGCTGTGGTGGTCGTTCCTGCCCGCGCTCGTGGCGCTCGGCTGGCTCGGGTTCGCCCGCCGGGACGGCCGCGCCTGGCTGATCATGGCCGGCGCGCTGACCGGCATCCTGCCGTGGTTCAACGAGATGCCCGAGCACCGCACGATGTTCTACTTCTACGCCCTGCCGGCCGAGCCGTTCCTGGTCCTGGCCGTGGTCTACGTGCTCGGCGCGATCATCGGGCCGCCGCGACACCTGAAGCCGGCCAGTGACCACCGGCTGATCGGCTCGATCATCGCCGGGGCGTACGTGCTGCTCGTCGCCTCATGTTTCGCCTATTTCTACCCGATCTACTCAGGTATGGACATTACATATACGGAGTGGTTCTCCAGGATGTGGCTCGGGTCCCGATGGGTGTAGCCGCGGCGGCGGTAGCGGGTATCTCAAAGGTCGGCAAAAGGGCTGCCGCGAGACACGGAGGACAACGTGCGGGCCAGACCCTCACCGCACCCGCCTGGCCACGATGACATGGCCGCCGCGGCGGCGCTGGTCGACGCCGCCGGCCAGGCGCTCGTTCTCGTCACGAACGCGGCCAACGACGACTCGGGCGTGTCCGCGGCGCAGCTGCGGGTGCTCGCCGTGGTCGACCGGGCCGGTTCGGTCAACCTGACCCAGCTCGCCGTCGCCCTGCACACCGCGCCGTCCTCGGCGAGCCGGCTGTGCGACCGGCTGGAGGCCGCGGAGCTGCTGCGGCGCACCGCCGACGAGCGCGATCGCCGCGAGGTGTGGCTCGTGCTGACGCCCACGGCGCGCCGGCTGCTCGACGGACTGAGCCGACGGCGGCAGGCGAGCATCGCCGCGGTGATGCGGCGGATGACCCCCGACGACCGAGCCGCGCTGCTGCAGGGCCTGTCGTCGTTCGCGCGCGCTGCCGGGATCCCGCTCACCGAGGACGGCCCGGCGGCTCAGGTGAGCTGACACCACCCGCCCACCACCGCCCACCACCCCGTCCGCCGACCATTCGCCGCCCTCGACGGTCCCCCGCGCCGCGCGGCGGTCACCGGGACCGTCGGCGGCTGCCGTGCGCTTGATGCGCATCGATCTTCGCCATCATGGGCCCGATTCGCGATCATCGAGTGGTCGTCACCGGGCTGCCCGGCTGGCCGTTTTGCGGGCATATAAGCGTTCTTCATAATTGCAATTTGCAGATTGGCACGTGTTCGAGTAGATGAATGCCGATCTATGAGGAGTTTCACTGATGACAAGCTTGTAATTATAGGCAACTTCTAGCCCGAGCGCGGCCTTGCCCAGAGTAATGATCAGCATTAATCTGAGTAAGATGAGGCAAGACACGCCGAGTGACATCGGTAGCAGAGGCGGTTGCCCACCAGCCGGAGGCCCCCACGGGTGCGTTCATGGGCATGACGGCCGGAGCACGGGCGATGCATGCCGTTGCCATCGTTACGATCCGTAATCGAGAGTCGCTCGACCGCAAGTCATGCCGACAGTAAAACCGGACGAATATCTCCTTTCAGTCCTCGACACGCGTACTCGGCGTTGGCCGCCGGCTTGCGATCAATTGATACATATCGAATGATGTAGCGTTCAACCACCGAACCTGGAGGGTCTTCCACGTCTACCCTGATCGATAATTCTGAATGAAGACCTCCACGAATCGCGGTTCGAGTTCTATGGTGTTCGACGCAGGCAGACGGCCAATCACGCACGGGAAAGGTGCAGACCGGACACGTCGTAGACCCGCGGCTTCGGGAGTGACGGTGCATACCAGCCACCACGGCGAAACCACGCTTGACAGATTGGCGCACAACGACGCCGCCGAGCGGTTCCTCGGCTCGTCCGGCTGGACCGCGACGGTCCGGCCCCTGGAGGTGCGGCCGGCGCCGGCCATGGCGGAACTCGATCACGGGGTTCCGGCGCTGCCTGGAGTACACCTGGAGCGGGGACGGCTGCTCGATCACCTGGACGCGGCGGTGGAGCACCCGGTGACCCTCATCTGTGCGCCCACCGGCTGGGGCAAGACCGTGCTCGCCACGTCGTGGCTGCACGCCGGACGAGCGCTTGGGCGCACCGCCTACGTGCGGTTCGAGCCCAACTGCGGACCGGCCGCCTGGCGGCAGCTCGCCGCCGCGCTCACCGCGGCGGGCATCGCGCTGGACCCGGCCGCCCACGCGTGGAGCGACCGTCTGCCCGGGCGCGCCGTGGTGGTCCTCGACGACCTGCACAACGTCACCAACCGCACGGTGCTGCGCCGGCTCGAGCGCCTGATGACCCGCCTCGGCGAGCGGATCAGCTTCCTGCTGCTGGCCCGCAACGAGCCGCCGCTGTCGCTGTACCGCTGGCGCGTGCGCAGTCAGCTCACCGAGCTGCGCGCCGACCACCTTGCCTTCGCCCAGGCCGAGATCGCCGGGCTCGCCGAGCGCTTCGACGTGCGACTTGCCCAGCACTTCCGGTATGCCCTGTGGCACGTGACCGAGGGCTGGCCCGCTGCGGTCGCGGTGGCGCTGTCGGCGATGGTCGGCCGGCACGAGCCGGAGCGGATCGTCATCGACCTGGTCGCCGGCGAGGCGGGGCTGAACGAGCAGGTCGGCCTGACCGAGTACGTGCAGCGGGAGATCCTCGCGCACATCGACCCGGACGTCTACGACGTCATGCTGCGCACGTCGATCGTCGAGACCGTCTGCCCCGGCCTGGTCGAGGCCCTCACCGGCAGCCGCAACGGCGCCCGGCAGCTGGCCCAGGCCAGCCGGGCCAACGCGCTGGCCACCTTCTACGGCGGCTCGCACTCGTGGTATCGCTACCGCCGGCTGCTGCGCTCGGTGCTGCGCGTCGAGGTGCGCACCACGCTCGCGGCCGAGGAGCGCGGCCTGCACCGGGCGGCGGCCGGCTGGTACGCGGCGAACGGCCTGCCCCGCGACGCCGTCGTGCACGCCGTGCTCGGCGCGGACTGGGTGAGCGCGGAGCGATTATTCCTGCAGTACTGGCCGGAACTGTGCGGGTCGGGACCGTGCGCGATGGCGCCTCGGACCGGCCCGCATCCTCCCGCGGACATCGCCGAGCGCCCGATGCTCGCCTTCGCGCTGGCCATCTGCTGCCGCGACACCGGCGACACGGCCAGCATGTCGACGTTCATCCGGCTGGGCGAGCGCGCGCTGGGCGAGTCGCCGGCGGCGCTCAACGCCGAGATCCTGGCCGCGATGCGGCTCGCGGAGGCGATGACGGTCGAGGACGGGGAGCGCGCGGGCGCCACCGCGATACGGCTGCTGCGGCGCACCGACGAGGCCGACGGCGAACACCTCTACGCCGACGCCGCGGACGCGGCCCGGGCGATCGGCTACCTCGCGCTGTCCCAGTCGTACACCGCCACCGGCCAGCTCGACGGCGCCGACACGGCGCTCGAGCAGGGCGCGGGGCTGGCCCGCAAGTCCGGCTTCAACCTGCTCGTCGTCCAGGCCAACCGGCAGCAGGCGCTGGTACACCTGCACCGCGGGCGGCTGTCGGCGGCTGCGGCCTGCGCGCGGCGGGTGCTCGACGGCAGCCGGGACGCGGGCATCAGCGAGTCGCGCAGCATCAGCTACGCCCGGCAGGTGCTGGCCGCGGTCTGCCGGTTGCGCGGCCAGCTCGACGAGGCCCGCTACCACCTGGACGAGAGCATCACCGCCGAGGTACCACCCGACCCGTACGGCTGGGTAAGCGGCTCGATCAGCCTCGCCCTGCTGCTGCACGACCAGGAGGATCTGGCGGGCGCCGCGGAGGCACTGGAGCCGCTGCTCGGCAGCCGGATCGGCACCATGCCTCCGGTCGCCGAGGTCACCACACGGGTGCTGCACGCCGACCTGTGCCTGGCCGAGGGCCGCCTGGACAAGGCCCGGGCCGTGCTCGACGAGGTCGCCCGCCAGTGGCCGGACGCCCCCGAAGTGGCCCTCGCGAGGGCCCGGCTGAGCATCGCCCAGGGGCGGCCAGCGGCGGCGGCGCGCACGCTCGAGGGCATCCTCAACCGGCAGCCCGACTCCCTCGTGACGGCGGTCGCGGCGGCGGTACTGCTGGCGCAGGCCCTCCGGCAACTCGGCGACCTCGTCGGCGCCACCGAGCAGATCGAGCACGCGCTGCGCCTGGCCGCGCCCGAGGGCATCAGGGGCCCGTTCCTCGGCCACGGCGCGTGGATCACCGAGCTGCTCGAGCCCCCGCCGCAGGTGACACAGGCGCCCGAGGCACACCGGCAGGTCGGGCCGCGCCCGCCCGACCCCCGTTCCGAGTCACCATCCGAGTCACCATCCGAGCCGTCGTCCGAGCCGTCGTCCGAGCCCCTGGCGGCCCCCGCCACGGGGCAGATCACCGAACCGCTGACCGAACGGGAGACGTTGGTGCTGCAATACCTGCGCAGCATGCTCTCGGTCGCCGAGATCGCCACGGTGCTCAGCGTCTCGTCGAACACCGTCAAGACCCACGTCCGGCACGTCTACCGCAAGCTGGGGGTGAGCCGCCGGCGTGACGCGGTGCGCCGGGGAAGGGAGTTGAGCCTCATCTAGGCTCTCACCCGCCTTAGGCGAGCCGCAGGGTGCCCCGGTGGAGACACGATATGCGACATGGCGATGGCGGTGCGGGAGCAGATCAACGGGGTCCGGGTGGGCGTGCGGTACGCCGTCGCGGACCACGCCTCCAACGTCGGGGGCGACTGGTATCTTTCCACCCCGCTGCCCGGCGGGGACGTGATGCTCGCGGTCGGCGACGTGATGGGCCACGGCCGGGCCGCCGCCGCGACGATGCGGCAGTTGCGCGCGGCCATGAGCCGGCTGGCGCTCGCGGGTGACGAGCCCGGTGCGATCCTCGCGGCGCTCAACCGGATGCTGTGCCGACGCCCGAACACCACGCTGGCGACCGCCGTCTGCGGCCGGTTCCGCCCAGCCGACCACTCGCTGACCTGGTCGCGTGCCGGGCACCTGCCGATTCTGCGGGCCACCGCCGCCGGGGTGAGCGCGCTGGCCCAGCCCTCCGGCATGGCGCTGGGCGTCGACCCGGCCGCCCGCTATGCCACGGCCCGCGTCACGGTCGATGCCGGCGACCTGCTGCTGATGTACACCGACGGCGTCGTCGAGCAGCGCGACCGCGCCATCGACCAGGGCGTGCAGAGCCTCGTCGATGACGTCCGGCTCGCCATGCGCACCTCGGCGCCGGGCGAGCGGCTGCGCACCGCGCTCGACTTCGCCCACCGCAGCAACCCCGACGACGACGCCTGCCTGCTGGCCGCCGAGCCCGTGTAGCGCCGCCGGCCGCCGGTCCGCCACCCGGCCCTTCACCCATCGAGGGTGATCCCCATTCACCCGGCTCGCTCGAAAGATGTTCTCAGGCACGACACGTTGCCGACTGAGGCAGGCGCCGATGTCCGGGAACCGGGGAGGCCGGGGGATCCACCCATGTCCGCGGGAGGGATCAACCGATGCCCCGCAACCGGCGCGGAGGGGTCTGCGCCGGTGTCCGGTGCCGCGGGCGGCGGGACCGGACACCACGGGTCGGGCCTGTTCCGGGGGGAACAAGTAACGGGGGATATAGGCCGTGCCGGTCTTCGGTCTTCGACCGGGGACCGGCACGGCCTCACGCATTTCCCGGTGAATCAAGGATTTCCGCAGCTAACGCGAGGGAGAAGACGGGCGGATGCGGGTGACGGAATTTCGGATGTTCGGCACGACGATGCTCACGCTGGTGGGCACGCTGAACGTCTCGCAGGGTCTGCTGGTGGCTTTCGCCAGCGGCGGGGTCGGTTTCAACCGTAACGACGTGGCGTTCACCAGCGCCGGCACCTGGGCCGCGGCCACGGTGACGCTCGGTGTGCTGCTCACGGTCACCGGCCTCGCGCTGAGCGCCCGCAAGCACAGCGCCAAGCTGGCCGCGGTGAGCGTCGTGGCGCTGCACGCGATCTCCCAGCTGGCGATGCTGCGCGCCTACCCGGCGTGGTCGCTGCTGATGGTCACGCTGGACGTGATCATCCTGTTCATCCTCACGATCCCGCGGGGTAGCGTCGTCGCCCCCGAGGACCTCGAGCCCGAGGAGCCTCGCCGCCCGGTCTCGACGGCGAAGCTGGCCCTGCGCCGCAACAGCCGCTCCGACTCCTACCGCGGCCGGCACAAGAGGGGCCACCCGGTGGTGCGTCACAGCGCCGAGCTCAACGACATCATCATGATCGATATCATGGTCGACCCGGACGAGGACGACGTCCCCGTCACCGCGCCCGCCGTCACCGTGCCCTCGATGCAGGACACCGTCGTCGTCACCGCCTCGGTCGGCGCCCCGGTCGACTTCGTCCTGGCCGAGGAGACGATCGAGGCGGAGCTCGTCGGCGACCCGCCCACCACCTGGGTCCGCGCGATCGGCCAGGCGACTGTGCCGGTCGTGCTCGACGACCCGACGGACGAGTCGCGGGTGCCGGTCCAGCGCGCGTCCCTGGAGTCGCTGGACCCGCTGATCGACCCGCTGCCGATGGTCCTCGCGAGCGAGGCGGCGATCGCCCGGGCCGCCGTGGACGGCGAGGGCGAGAAACTGGCCGCGATCGGCGCGCGGCCCTACGTGAACCACTGAGCCACCCGCCCCGCCAGCAGCGGCGGCGTCCTCGTGGAGGACGCCGCCGCTGCTCTTTGTCTTGGCCCCGCTTATCTGCCGCGTCCCGTTCGCAGTGCCACAGCACGAACTGCCACAGCACGAACAAAGGGACAGCACAAAAAGGAGCGCGGCCCGGTTCGGGTCGCGCTCCTTAATCCTTGCGGCTGTTACAGCAGATTGAGCTCACGAGCGCGCTCAATCACCTCCCGCCGCCGACCCACGCCGAGCTTGCGGTAGATGTTCTTCATGTGCGTCTTCACGGTGTTGACGGACACGTAGAGCATCGAGGCGATCTCGCCGGCCGACAGGGTGCCCTGCAGGTAGCGCAGCACCGCCAGCTCCCGCTCGGTCAGCGGCTCGGCGAGCTCGCCGGCGGCCGCGGGCGGGCGGCCGAAGCCGTTGAGCTCCTGGGCGATGTCCTCCGCCAGGCCGCGGTAGCCGCTGCCCGCCGGCAGGTACGTGACGAGCAGCTCGCGCACCGGCTGGCCGCCGGCGACGAAGGGCCAGCGGATCGTCTCGTCGTCGGCGAAGCGCAGGGCCTGCTCCAGCCCCCGGCCGGCCTTGGAGCGGTCGCCCAGCGCGCGCAGGGCGCGGGCACTGGTGAGGTTGGCGTCAACCGTCCACACCAGCGACCCGGTCGTGGGCTCCAGGTAGGGCTGCACCGCGCCGAGGGCCGCCGCCGGGCGGCGCTCCGCGAGGTGGGCCTTGGCGCGCACCACGCCGAGCCAGGGCGCCAGCATCTCGACCGGTTCGAGGGTGAGCAGCCGCTTGGCCGCCTCCACGTCCCCGGCAGCCAGCCGCAGCTCCGCCTCGGCGAGAGTGACACAGTGCTGCATGCGCGGCGTGTATCGCCAGTCGGCGAGCTGCCGGCGGATGGCCGCCAGCTCGGTGCACGCGGCCCGCGCGTCGCCCGCGGCGGCGCGGATGTGCGCCCTCGTCATGGTCGCCACGGCCACCAGCGCCGGGTCGGCGAGCCCGCCCCCGTCCAGCGCACGGTCGAGGTAGTGCTCGGCCGCGCGGACCCGGGCCTGCAGGTAGCAGACCTCGGCGACGGTCAGCTGCGCCCACACCACGTCGCTGCCCTGCGTCTGGCCCTCGCGATCGGCCAGAGCCAGGGTCTCCTTGCCGTACCGCATCGCGGCGGTGAGCCGGCCCCGGGTCGCGTTGAGCTGGGCGAGCTGGCGCAGCGCGGCCAGCTGCGACTGGACCCCGCCACAGCGGCGGGCCAGGTTGAGCGACTCCATCAGCGCGTGCTCGGCCGCGACGAGATCGCCCTGGATGAGCCGCGCGCCGCCGACCGCCACGAGCGCCAGGGCGCGCATGCGCGCGGCGTCCTGGTCGTCGAGGCCGGTGTCCTCGCGCAGGAGGAGCGGGGCCGTCGCGAGGATCAGCTCAGGCTTCTGGCTCTGATGAGCCTCAGCCATCCGAAAGCTGTCCACGATCGGGCGGAGCGCCGCCCGCGCCGAGTCGACCAGGGTGTGCTGCGATCGGTCGACGAGATGCAGGAACGTCTCGGTGCCCTGCGGATCGCTCGCGTCGAGGCGCTCGGCCGCGAAGGCCAGGGCCAGCTTCGGATCGTTGCGGACCTCCTGTGGAGGCGGCGGCACCAGCTCCTTGATGGTGCGCATCCGGGCGCCCGGCACCAGCTCCTGCCAGCTCGCGGCCAGCAGGTCCGAGGCCTGGCTCCAGTTGCGCGCCGCGAGCGCGTGGCGCAGCGCGTCGGCCGGTTGGTCGTGCGAGGCGAACCAGTCCGCCGCCCGCCGGTGCAGCTGGCGCACCTGCTCTGGTCGGCGATGTCGGAGCTCGTCGTACAGCATGAGCCCGAATAGCGGGTGGCACCGGAACATGCCGGCGTTGCCGCTGCCCTGCACCACGAAGAGGTTCGAGTGCTCCAGCTGGGCCAGGATGCGGGCGCCGTCGACGCGGCCGGTGAGCGCCTCGACGAGCTCCGAGCTGACCTGGTCGAGGACCGACGTGCACAGGACGACTTCGCGGACGTCCTCCGGCAGCGTGTCGAAGACCTCGCCGACCAGGTACTCCCCCAGCGCCCGGTCCTGCAATGCGAAGCGGGGCACGAGGCTGTCCGGCTCCGGATGACCCTGCACCGCCAGCGCGGCCAGGCGCAGGCCGGCGGCCCACCCCTTCATCACCGCGTGCAGCTCGACGAGCGCCGACTCGGCCAGCCGCACGCCGTGCGCGTTGAGCATCTGTGCGGTCTCGTCGAGCGTGAACCCGAGCGGCCCGGTCCGCAGCTCGCTCAGCGCGCCGCGGATCCGGAATCGGTACAGCGTAAGCGCCGGATCGGTACGGCACGCGATGACGAGACGCAGGCGTTCACCCGACTGGGAGAGCAGCGTCTCCAGTTCCCCCCATACGCGCGGTACCGAGAGCTCCTGAAGGTCGTCGAGGACCAGGACCACGGGCGGGCCTGCCCGGCGCAGCAGGGTGACGAGCTCTTCCAGGGCCTCACCCGGGCCCTCGCCGGCCTCCTCGGCCGGGTGCTCCCCGGTCGCCTGAGTGACCGCGTCGACCACATGCTCCCAAAAACGTGGGCCGTGGTGTGCCTCGACCGTCAACCACGCGAGCGGCCAGGGCGCTCGCCCTGCCGCCACCCACTCGGCCAGCAGGGTGGTCTTGCCCCACCCCGCCGGAGCGGAGATCAATGTCAAAGGCCCCGCCACGGCGCGATCCAGAGCGTCCAGAAGACGCGGTCGCGGCACGTGATAGCGGGGCGGCTCGGGCACTGCGAAGTGCAGTGCGGGACGGGTGATGGTGTCAACGAGCGTTTTCTGCCCCAACGTATTTCGCCCCCTCCCACCCACCGCAGCACGGCGGATGACCACGGGATTGTGAGGCGACAAAAGGTGATGTCGCCTCACCCGTAGGGGGTGAACAAATGACGGTGCGTGATCACCCGGTTTTCGGGGCTTGCCTGCGCACACAGCGGAAGCCGACATGACAACTGCCGTTGTCGATCGCTTCAGGCTGCCGAGCCGCAGGCCGGAACCGGTGGTCGTAGTCTGTGGAGCACAGATACGAACCGCCCTTCAGCACCCGGCTGGCGAACACCGTAGCGCCGGGCGGCAAGTCTACACGGGGGTTCTCCGGGATCTCACCCTCGAGCTCACCGAACCGCGCGTTGCCCGAGCGATAGTAGTCCGACGTCCACTCCCACACGTTGCCGACGACGTCGAAGAGGCCGTATCCGTTGGCCGCGAACGCGCCGACCGGGCTCGTCCCGTGGCCGTCATCGCTGCGGTCCAGCCAGGGGAAGATCCCATGCCAGATGTTGGCGCGCCCGGGTTCGGGCTTGTCACCCCACGGGTACGGCGCCCCGTCCAGCCCGCCGCGCGCGGCGAACTCCCACTCGGCCTCGGTGGGCAGGTCCTTGCCGGCCCAGCTCGCGTACGCCATGGCGTCCTCGTAGGCGACGTGTACGACCGGGTGGGCGGACCGCTTGCGGATGTCCGAGCCCTCTCCGAACGGGTGACGCCAGGACGCGCCGGGCCGCAGTTCCCACCAGACACGCCAGTCGCGCAGCGGCACCGGACCCGGCGGCTGCACGAATACCATCGAACCCGGCGGTCCCTGATCGGTGGCCCGCTCGGCCACCGTCTGGTATGCGGTCTCCTGCACGAACAAGGCGAACTCCGCGTTCGTCACGGGGTGCGAGTCGATCCAGAAGCCATCGACCGCGACCTTGCGAACCGGCGCCTCTTCCGGATAGAAGCCCTCGGCACCCATTGCGAAGGTGCCACCGGGGATCCAGGCCATCTCCACGAGCGCATTGTGCGGACGGGCGCGGGTGACTAGTCCTCACCCACCCCGGGTGAGGGCCCGGGTCGCAGAACTGCGGGTATCAAGCCCCATTCGATCCCCATTCGAACCCCATTCGACGCTGCCGCGGGGGCTTTCACACGGGCTGGGTGATGCTCGGTCATCCGGGCCGGCCGAACGATCGCATCCAAAAGCACCGGTTCAACGCATTCGCGAGGGAGGGAGGTCGCCACACGAGCTTCGCCGGATTCGGCCGCGGCGCCTCCTCTCTTGTCCGCCGCGGCCGGTCGGCGAATCCGTGACCTCCCGGGATACGTGTGTCGGTTCAGGAAAAAGGGAGACAGAGGTCATGGCTGAGACCGCTACCACCCGCAAGAGCAGCGCCTGGTCCGGCTGGGTCACGTTCGCCGGCGTGCTGCTGGTCGTGCTCGGGGTGCTCAACATCCTCGAGGGCCTGGTCGCGCTGCTGCAGCGGCAGGTCGCCTTCATCGACGGCAGCAGCCTGGTCGTGGTAAACCTGACCGGGCTGGGCATCGTGATGATCGTCTTCGGCGCACTCCTCACCGCGTGCGGGATCGGGCTGCTGGCCCACAACAACGTGGCCCGGATCGCGGCGATCGTGATCGTGTCCCTGCATGCGCTCGCGCAGATCGGCTCGCTCGGCGCCTACCCGGTGTGGTCGCTGCTGATGATCACCCTCGACGTGATCATCCTGTACGCGCTCACCGTGCACTGGGCCCCGCTCGAACTCGAAACGGCGGCGCCACCGCCGGGCGGCGTACACCGGGCCGACCGGGATCAGCAGCGCGAGGCCGTCGCTTTCCCGATGAACCCGGCACGGGGCGGCCCGGCCCATGCCGCGCCGGACACGCCCGACGTTTCGGAGAAGGCCGCCGGGGGCTACGAGGGCCAACCGGCGCAGTATCAGAGCCAGGCCGAGGAGTACCAGGGACCGCGGCGCGGCGAGCACCAGTCGTATCAGCAGCCGGGGTCTGAATACTGATGCAACCGGCAAAGTCCGGCGACTCGCGTTGTCGCCGGACTTTTCGGCTGCTCGGCTACGTGTGGCGGTGGTGGTCCAGCGAGGCGTGGGCATGCGGCGCCGCCGGATCCGGGTGCACCGTGGCGGCCGTCAGGCGGGGCACGGCGTGCAGCAGGCGATGTTCCGCGTCGACCGCGATCGCGTGTGCCTCAGCGAGTGACAGGTTCGGACCTACCACCAGGTCGGTCTCGGCGTGCAGGCGGTGGCCGATCCAGCGCATCCGCAGCGCCGCCACGCGCAGGACCCCCGGCGTGCCGGCCAGCGTGTCCTCCGCCGTGGTCATGAGGGCCGGGTCGACGGCGTCCATCAGCCGCTGATACACCTCGCGCGCCGCGTCCTTCAAAACGAACAGGATCGCGACGGTGATGAGCAGGCCGACCAGCGGATCGGCCCAGCGCCAGCCGATCGCCACACCGCCCGCGCCGAGCAGGACGGCCAGGGACGTGAAGCCGTCGGTGCGAGCGTGCAGGCCGTCGGCGACCAGCGCGGCCGAGCCGATGCGACGGCCGACGCGGATCCGGTGGCGCGCGACGAGCTCGTTACCGGCGAAGCCGATGAGGCCGGCGGCGGCCACGAACGGCAGCCGGGTCACGACGGCAGGATGCACGAGCCGGTCCACGGCCGCGTACGCCGCGAGCGCCGCCGAGGCCGCGATGGTGAGCACGATGGCGATGCCGGCGAGGTCCTCCGCCCGGCCGTAACCGTAGGTGTACCGCCGATTCGCCGGCCGGCGGCCCAGGACGAAGGCCACCCCCAGCGGCACCGCCGTCAGTGCGTCGGCCACATTGTGCAGGGAGTCGCCGAGCAGCGCCACCGAGCCGGACCACACCGCGACGAGCGCCTGCGACGCGGCGGTGGCCCCGAGCACGAGCAGCGAGAACCACAGCGCCCGGATGCCCTCGCGGGAACCTTCCATCGCCGGGTCGACCTTGCCGGCGGCGTCGTGCGAGTGCGTCGCCACGACGTGCCGGAGCCGCCGCAGCAGCGCAGGACGAACGTATTCGTGATGCCCGTGGCCGTGATCATGGCCGTGGAAGTCCCGCGCCATGCGAACACCATCGCAGAAAAGGCGGAAGAATCGCGGACGCGTGCGGCGCCGGCGCGGGCCTGGGAGCGCGCCGGCGCCTAGGCGCCGTCCTGGTGGAGCAGGAACGTCTCAGAACGTGACTTGCGATGGGTGGGCGGCCTCCTCCGGATCAGCCGCCCACCCATCGGCTCCCGCCGCCCTCGCTGAAGATCGACCGGTGCTCAGGACGCGGGCCATACTCACCGCTGCCCCCTGAACCGTTGAGTACCCCCTGCTCAACGGTTTTTCACCGAGCGACCCAGCTAGGTCTGTCGCGCCGGGGACCACCGACGACGCGACGCCCGCGGCTGGCGGGACCGGACGGATCACTGAGGACGATGCAGCAGTCATCGAGTCAGTTCCGTCCGTCGCTTGACTTGTCACGTTAGGAATCCTGTCGTGGCCCGGAGTGATCCGTCGTCACCCGGGACGGGTGAAGCACCTGCCTGATCGACATCATGCGGAAGAGAGGTTGGCCATCTCCTTCTCGGCCATCTCCACCTCGGCCAGGAGCTTGGTGTGCTCCGCGATGAGCCCGTCCAGCAGCCGTCGTGTCACCTGGACACTGTCGTTGCCGACCGAGCGCGTGGTCGCCAGCAGGTTTTCGGCCGCCTCGCGCTGGCGCTGGCGGCGGGCGTCCCACTGGGCACGCCGGTTGGCCTCCGCCCGGGCCTCCTCGGCGCGGCGCTGAGCCAGGGCCGTCTGGAAGTCCCGCATGGTTTCCTCGGCGTGCTTGCGGGCGTCCGCGAGCAAAGCCTCGCCGGCGGAACGCGCGTTCTCGAGGTCCTGCCGGGCCTCGGCGCGCAGGGCTCCCGCCTCCTCCTCGGCGAGGTCGATCATCTGCTGGATGCGCCCGCCTACGACCTTCGCCGACTGGTCGGCGCAGGTGCACTTCTTGAGCTCAGTGCCGAGCTTCTCCACCCGGCCGGTGAGCTGCTGCTCCCGGTAACGCGCCGCGGCGAGCTCAGTCTCCGCCGTCGTCAGACGCATCTGCAACGTCGCGATGTACCTGTCGACCTGGGCCCGATGATAGCCCCGCAGGCTCAACTCGAAGCCGTTCTCGGGGCGAAGCTCGATCTCGCCCGCAACCGCGCTCATGCTGTCTCATCCCCCTCCCCGGCCCGTTCACGTGACGGGCGACAGCGCGAACGCTGCCGAGGACTGTGGTGACCACGCTTCATCCTTTCCGGGTGAGCCTTCGGCGGGTGGCGTGGCGGTGGAATGGTGTCGATGGAACCGTTGGCACGTAAGGGAAATCGCGGTGCCAGGGGCGGGCAGACCACCCAACCAGGGTGAGGCGCCGCAGCGTGCGGCGGTGCTTTGCTCGTCTCGTTTGACCCGGATGAAAGACCAGTGGAAAAACGCGGCCGGGAAAGCGATTTCGGGGGGCACGGGTGTCACAAGCGTTGGTACAGCAGGATCGCCGAGGTTTCGCACCGCCGTCACTGGCGGTGCCGGATCTCCCGCCGGGCTACGTGATGCGGGAGCGGGTGGTCGCCCAGTTGGACACCGCGGTGCGCTCACCGCTGACGCTGGTGACCGCGCCGGCCGGCTGGGGCAAGACCGCCGCGCTCGTCGCGTGGGCGCGCACGGTGCGCATCGGGGACAACGCCGAGATGCCGGTGGTGCGCTGGGTGACGTCGCATTCCGAGCACGGCGCGGACGTCCCCGGCCTGCTGCTCGGCGCGCTGTCGGCCCAGTCCGAGAAGAGCGACGGCGACGATCTCCTGCGCGCGGTGGACGCGCTGCAGCAGCCGCACGTCGTGGTGGTCGACGACGTGCGGGAGATCAGCGACGCCGACGCCCTGGCCGAACTGGAGGCGCTGGTACGCCACGGCATGGGCCGCCTGCGCCTGGTGCTCTCGTGCCGCCGTGACCCCGCGTTGCCGCTGTACCGCTGGCGCGTCAACGGCTCGCTCACCGAGATGCGGACGAACGACCTGTCCCTGACGATCTCCGAGACGGCGCAGCTGCTCGCGGCGCACGACGTGGTGCTGCCGAGCTCGACCCTGTACGCGCTGCACTCGATCACCGAGGGCTGGCCGGCCGGCGTGCGGCTCGCCGCCATGGCGATGCGCGGCCACCCGGAGCCGGAGCGGGTGCTCGACGACGGCGGCGCGTTCAGCACCGCGGTCGGCGACTTCCTCACCGGCGAGGTCATCGACCCGCTGCCGCCGGAGACCCGGCGGCTGCTGCTGGAGACCGCGATCGCGCCGCGGCTCAACGCCGGCCTGGTCGAGGCGATCACCGGCCGCGACGACGGCGCCCGGGTGCTCGCCGAGCTCAAGGGCTCCAACGCCTTCCTGACCCGCAACGCCGGCCCGGGCGGCTGGTACCGCTTCCACCCCCTCTTCGCTCGCACCCTGCACGCGGAGCTGCTTCGCCGCAGCCCGGAGCGGGTCGCCGAGCTGCACCGGCGCGCGGCCGCCTGGCACGGCACATACGGCATCCCGGCCGAGGCGCTGCGCCACGCGCTGCTGGCCGAGGACTGGTCCAGCGCCGTGGAGACGCTCGAGAAGTACTGGCCCGACATCGTCGGCGGGGTCCGCTACGACCGGCCGCACGAGGCCGCACCGCACGCCCCGGCGTCGGAGGAGAGCACCGACCCCCGCCTGCCGCTGGCGTTCGCGGCCGAGCGGCTGCGCGTCGGCGACCTGGAGGGCACGCGCGATTTCCTGCGCCGCTGCGGCGGGGACCGCTCGGCACCGATGTTCCGGGCGTTCACGGCCGCCGAGGCGTGGCTGGCCGGCGACGCCCGCCGGATGATCACCGAGATGTCCGAAATATCGGTCAATACCGATGAATCTCGCGCTTTGGCGCTTCTCGATGAGGGCGAGGCCCGGCTCCGCCTCGGCGAGCTGGGCGCGGCCGGCGCCCCGCTGCACGGCGCGCTGGTGCTGGCGCAGCGGGCCGGCATGGCCCAGGCCCAGGTGTGCGCGGCCAGCCAGCTGGCTGTGCTCGAGTCGCTGCGTGGCCGGCTGCGCGCCGCCGCCCGGCTGGGTCGCCAAGCGCTGGTGACCGCCGACCGGTTCGGCATCACCGACGCCACCGACCTCGGCTGGGTGCGGATGGCCCTGGCCGGCGTGTACGGCGAGTGGGACCGCATCGCGGAGGCCGACCGCCTGCTGGACGAGGCGCTCGACCTCGCCGCCGGCGACCCCGACCTGCTGGTCTCGATCGCCACGGTACGGGCGAAGCTGCGCCACGGCTCGGGCCGGCTCGCGGCCGCCCTCGAAGTGCTGCACACCGCCCGCCGCGAGCTCGGCGGTGCGCCGCTGGCGCCGGCCGTCGAGCGCGCGCTCGCGCTGACCGAGGCCGAGCTGCGCATCAGCGGCGGCGACCTCGGCGCGGCCCGGCGTCTCGTGGCCACCGGCGGCGACCCCGACGTGTTCGCGGGCTGGGCCGCATGCGTGGACGCCTCGGCCGCGCTCATCGAGGGCAAGGCGGCGGCCGCCGCGACGACCGCCGCGCAGTTCGCCACGCCGTCGGTGGACGCCTCGCTGACGTGGACCGTGCAGGCCGCCATCCTCACCAGCCTCGCCGGGCGGGCGCTCGGCGACCGCAACCGGGTGCTGCGCGGCCTGGAGGTGGCCCTCGACATCGCCGAGGAGGAGAGCTTCCGGCGCCCGTTCCTGGTCGGCGGGCACCCGGTGCGCGACCTGCTGGCGAACTTCGCGCCGCTGCTGCCGGTGTACCACCCGCTGGCCGCGGAGCTCGCGGCCGGCTCGTCGCCGCTGGCCGGCGGCTCGCGTAGCGGCACGGACGGCAACCTCGTCGAGCCGCTGACCGAGCGGGAGCTGACGGTGCTGCGCTACCTGCAGGGCACCATGTCGAACCTGGAGATCGCCTCCACGCTCTACGTGTCGGTCAACACGGTGAAGACCCACGTGAAGAACATCTACCGCAAGCTGCACGCCGGTCGTCGGCGCGAGGCCGTCGAGCGCGCCCGGGAACTGCGACTGCTGTGAGCGCTGCGCCGGCGACCCTGGTGAAGGCCGTCGACGCCGGGGCGCGCCCGGGAGCGGCGAGCGCCGCCACCCACCGCGCCCTGTGGGGTGCGCTGGCCGCCGCGGTCGCCTGGCCGGTGCTCAACGTCTGCGGTGTCGCGCACGCGGAGGTCGCGGCGGCCGCGGTCGGCCTGCTCACGGTCCTACCGTGGCTGGGACCCCTGCTGGGGGTGCTGCTCGCGGCGGTCCTCGCGGCGCTGGTGCCGCAGCCGTACGCCCCGCTCGTGGGATTGGCCGCCGCCGCGCTCGTGACGCTGGCCGCGGCGCCGGCCCAGCACCCGCCCGGCTGGCTCGGCCCGCTGTCGATCCCGGTGGCCTCGGCCGCGGTGGTGCTCGGCGGTGCGGTGGGCGGCGTGTTCGGCGCGCTGGCCGCGCTCGTGCTGGCCAGCGCCGGGGTCCGGCTGCGCCGGCGGTTCCGGCCCGGGACCGCTTCATGATCGAATACCTGCGCGGGCTCCGGGTCGGGATACTGCGATGGGGCGGGACCGCCGTCGAGCGCGGCCTCGCGGCCGTCGAGGACGAGACGCCGACCGGGCGCGGCTCCCGCGCTCCCGATGCCGGGCCTTTCTGGCCTGTCGACAAATGGGTCCATGCGCTCTACGCGGCCGGTCTGACGGCCGCCGCCGCGGTCGCGCTCGCGATCAACTGGCTCGGGCCGCCGGCGGTGGTGCGCACGTTCCTGGCGGTCGTCGCGGCGACGATGTTCCTGCTGGTCGGCTACATGCTGGTGCGCACTCCGACCCGCCGGGGACAGGCGATGCGGCGATACCTCACCGACCCTCGCGACCGCACCGAGTTCGAGACCGCGGCCGCGAACGCCGACCGGATCCGGCTGACCTGGCCGGCGCTGGAGCGGCTGGGCGAGCCGTCCGACCCCACGGCGACGCTGGAGCGCGCGCTGTGGGACCTGGCGCAGGCCCTCGCCGAGCGCGGCGAACTGCGCGCCGCCGACCGCGACCTGCGCGCCTCGGTCGGCGACCCGATCGGCGCGGGCAGCCTGTTCAGCGCGGTCACCGACCGGCAGGCGGAGATCGCGGGCCGGCTCACCGAGGTCGACGCGGAGGTGCGCCGCCGCTCCGGACAGTTGCGCAAGCTGGCCGTGCTGTGCCAGGACTTCCTGGACCAGCGCGCCGCGCAGAGTCGCGCCCGGATGCGGGTCACCGCGGCCGACGCGCTGCTGGGCTCGCTGCGCTCGCGCCCGGAGCCGGACCTGGTCGAACGCACCGAGGTGGTACTCGCGGCGTATCAGGAGCTAGCCGACGAATACGGCTGATCCCGGTTGATCGGCTACCCTGCCGAGGTGCGGCAGAGGCTGGTGATCGGGATCGGATGCGTGGTGGCGGCCGTCGGGCTGTTCCTCGCATACCTGCGAATGGCCCGCGCGTTTCCGATCAACGGCGACGGCGCGAGCAACGCCCTGCAGGCCTGGGACATGTTCCACGGCAACCCGCTGTTGAAGGGCTGGGCACTCTCCGACGTGTCCTTCTACCCGACGGAGCTGGTGCAGTACGGCATCGTCCAGTGGTTCACCGGCCTCACCGCCGACCAGGTCCACGTGACCGCCGCCATCACCTACACGATGATCTTCTTCCTGGCGGCCGTGCTGGCGAAGGGCCGGGCCACGGGCGTGGAGGGCTGGCTGCGCATCGGCGTGGCCGTCGCGATCCTGCTGCTGCCGGTGCCGGGCACCGGCTACCAGACGCTGCTGTCCTCGCCGAACCACACCGGCTCGGCGGTGCCGCTGCTGCTGGCCTGGCTCGTCCTGGACCGCTCGCGGCAGCGGGTCTGGACCCCGGTCCTGGTCGCCGCGCTGCTGGGCTGGGGCGCGATGGGCGACCCGCTCATCACGTTCGTCGGCGCGGTACCCCTGATCGTCGTCTGCGCCTACCGCGCCCTGCGTTCCCGGGGCGCCGAGCGCCTCTTCGAGCTGAGCCTGGTGCTGGCCGGCGCGGCGTCGGTGGGCGTGTCGCGCGCGTTCCGCCACCTGCTGGACTCCCTCGGCGCGTTCCAGTCTCCGCACCCGCCGATCGAGCTGGCGCCGCTGTCGGACTGGCCCCACCGCGCGTGGATGACGGCGCGGATGCTCGGCGTCGTCTTCGGAACCCACCGCCCCGGCTGGCACCCGCCGGCGTTCGAGCTGGCGCTCTCGGCGCTGCACCTGATCGGCTTCCTGGTGGCGCTGGCCGCGTTCGCCGTCACGGTCGTACGCGCGCTGCGCGGCACGGCGGACCGGGTCGACTCGGTCATGATCGCCGCGATCACGTGCAACCTGGGCGCGGAGGTCGTCTCCACGATCTCGGTGGACCTGATGGCGGCCCGGGAGATCGCCCCGGTCCTGCCGATGGGCGCGGTACTGGCCGCGCGCCTGGCCGGCCCCTGGCTCGCCGCGCGCCACCCGGTCCCGGCCGCCGCCTCGCACTCCGGCCCTGGCGCCGCCTCCCGCGCAGCCCTGGACGCCGCAAGAACCGCAGGCGATGGTTCGCGAATACCCGCGAAGGCGCCTCGCCCGGTGTGGATCGGGCGCGGGGTGCTCGCCGGCGTGCTGGCCGTCTTCGCGATCACGCTGGTCGCCTACGCACCGCCGCGGGCCGAGCCGTCCGAGGCCCAGGAGGCCGCCGACTACCTGCGCTCACGGGGCCTGAGCTACGGCCTGGGCGCGTACTGGGCCTCGAACAACATCACCGTCACCACCGAGCGCGGGGTCACCGTCGCGCCCGTGGTCGGCGGCGGCGACCGGCTCGTCCCGTTCTGCTGGCAGTCGAAGGCCGCCATGTACGACGCCGGCGCGCACGACGCACGGTTCGTCGTCTTCGAGAAGGACCGCCCGTTCTACGGCACGCCCGAGCAGGCCGAACACATGTGGGGCCCGCCCGTGCAGCGGCACGACGTCGGCAAGTACGCGATCCTGCTGTACAACGTCAATCTCCTGGACGGCTTCCCACCGCATTGCGGGTAGCGATCCGTCGATACGATCGCAGCTGTGCGCAAGTTCGTCGTCTGGGGTGACAACGCACTGGCTCGCCGGCTCGTCGGCGAGCTGATCAACACGTACTCGGCACAGGTCACGGTCATCGTGCCGGACCTGACCGCCAACCAGGCGCCGGAGATCGCCGACATCCACGCCGACGACGATCCCGCCTCCCGGCCGGTCGTGATCGCCGCGCGGAAGCTCACCCGGGCCGTGTTCGAGACGGCCGACCTGACCGACGCCGACGCGATCGCGTTCGTCGACACCGACGACGTGGCCAACGTCGACGCCGCGCTCATCGCCCGCGAGGTCGACCCGACGATCCGGGTCGTGCTGCGCATGTTCAACACCGTTCTCGGCGCCGGCGTCGTCGAGCGGCTGTCCAACTGCGCGGTGCTGTCGGCTTCCGAGATCGCCGCCCCCGCGTTCGTCGCCGCCGCGCTCGGCGACAGCAACCCGGCGACGATCCGGCTCTCCGACGGCCAGCAGCTGATGGCCGTCGACCGGTCGTCGGCCAGCCCCGCCGACATTCGCTGCGGCCTGGCCGTCACGGCGCAAGCGCAGAGCCTGCCCGCCGACGAGGACCGCGCCGACCTGGTGCTCACCAGCGTCTACGGCCAGCGAACGATCGAGCGGCGCCGCCCGCGCCGCCATCCGCTGCGCGCGTCGCGGCTGCTGCTCGGCGGCGGGCTCCGGCGAATCCTGGCCGCCTCGGTCGCGATCCTGGCCCTGGGCACGGTCGCGGTGGCGGCCGCGCGCCACGTCGGGGCGTGGAAGGCGTTGTACCTCGCCGTCCTCACCGCCCTCGGCGGCGCCAATCCCGACGCCGACGCCCCCGTGTCGGCGCAGGCAGTGGACCTCGTGCTGGTCGTCGCGGGCGTCGCGATCATCCCGGCCCTCACCGCGGCCGTCGTCGGCATCGTGGTCAAGGCCCGGCTGGCGATCGCCGCCGGCGGGCTCAGCGAGCCGGTCTCCGGCCACGTCGTGGTGGCCGGCCTGGGCAACGTCGGCACCCGAGTGCTGCGCGAGCTGCACGACCTCGGCATCGACGTGGTCGCGGTCGACCGCGACGAACAGGCCCGCGGCGTGCAGGTGGGCCGGGACCTCGGCCTGCCGGTGATCATCGGGGACGTCACCAACCCGGACACCCTGCGGGCCGCCTCGGTGGCGACCGCGCGCTGCCTGGTCGTGGTCACCACCGCGGATGTGACCAACCTGGAGGCCGCGCTGCTGGGCCGCGACCTGGCCCGCCGCGCCGACCCGGACATCCAGCTGCGGGTCGTGCTGCGGCTGTTCGAGGAGGACTTCGCCCGCCGGATCAAGACGGCGTTCGACATCAACCTGTCCCGCAGCGTGTCGTACCTCGCCGCGCCCGCCTTCGCCGCCTCCATGGTGGGCAACGAGGTCATCGACACGATCCCGGTCGGCCGCCGGGTGCTGCTCGTGGCCGAGGTGCCGGTCGGGGCCGGCTCGCAGCTGGAGGGCAAGTACTTCCGCGAGGTCAGCAAGCCGGGCCTGGTCCGCCTGGTCGCGGTGCAAACGGGGCGCGCCGGGCTGGGCGTGGGGGTGCAGACGTTCTGGGCTCCGGAGCGCAACCGCTGGCGCACCCTGGACCGCACCCACACGATGGTCGTCGTGGCCACCCGGGCCGGCCTGGTGGCGCTGCTGGAGCGGGCCGCGGGCGTGGACGACCCGCCGCCGTTCCATCCGCCGTCGGCGCCGCCCCTGCTGAAGCCGCAACCCCGGGAGTGATATCGGTCACGACCGACGTCGCCGGGCGACACCGTGGCATGAGTGTGCGGGTGATCCGGCGGCGGCGCATGAAGGACCCGGCCCGGGGTACGCACGGCGAATGAACGAAGAGCGGTTCCGCGCCGTGGTGCGGCGCGAGGCGGGCGGCGACCCCGCCACGGTCACGCGCACCGTGCTCGAGACGCTCGCGGAGCGGCTGATGCCGGGGCTCGTCCACGCGCTGCGCGACCGGCTGCCCGCCGGGATCGCACGCGAGCTGATCACCGGGGTGTCGCACGAGACGTTCGGCGCGGACGAGTTCGTGCTGCGGGTCGCCGTGCGGGCCGGCGTGGACCGGGAGAGAGCCGAGCGCTACGCCCGGGCCGTATTCACGGCGCTCAGCCGCGCGCTGGAGCCGGCGGACCTGGCGGTGGCCCTGGCCGAGCTGCCGCGCGACTACCGGCCGCTGACCGAGGGGGCCACGCGGTCGGCGCGGGAGCTGGACGAGTTCGTGCGGCGGGTCGCCGACCGCGCCGGCGCCACCCCCGAGCGGGCCCGCAGGGCGAGCGAGGCGGCGATGGAGACGCTGGCCGAGCGCATCAGCGGCGGCGAGGTCGACGACCTGATCAGGGAGCTGCCGCTCGAGCTGCGCCCCGTGCTCGAGCGGGGCAGGGCGCGCTCCGGCGGCCGGGGCCGCCGGATGAACCTGGAGGAGTTCCTGCGCCTCGTCGCCGAGCGCGCGGACGCGGGCCCGGACGAGGCCCGCGACCTGACGCGGGCCGTGCTGGTCACGGTCCACGACGCCGTCACCGACAAGGAGTTCGGCGACCTCCTCGCGCAGCTGCCGAGGGAGTACGCCGAGCTGGCGCACGCCTGACCTAACGGCTGTAGAACTCCACGATCAGCTGCTCTTCGCACAGGACCGGGATTTCCCGGCGCAGCGGCAGGCGGATCAGACGCGTCCGCAGGCCGGGCAGGTCCGTGTCCAGGTAGGGCGCGGTGCGCTCGCCTGCGTGGGCGCCCGCGGCGGCGACGACGAACGGCGTCTTCGTGCGGCTGCGCTCGGCGACCTCGATGACGTCGCCCGGGCGCACGCGCGCGGACGGGCGGTCGACGCGCCTGCCGTTCACGTTCACGTGCTGGTGGGTGACGACCTGGCGGGCCTGGTAGATGGTGCGCGCGAAGCCCGCCCGCAGGACCAGGGCGTCGAGGCGGGTCTCGAGGTCGACGATGAGCTCCTCGCCGGTCTTGCCCGGGCGGCGCACGGCGCGGTCGAACGCGGCGCGCAACTGCTTCTCGCGCACGTTGTACTGCGCCTTCAGCCGCTGCTTCTCCAGCAGGCGCACCTTGTAGTCGCTCACCTTGGGCCGGCTGCGGCCGTGCTGTCCGGGCGGGAACGGGCGGCGCTCGAAGTACTTGACGTCCTTGGGGGTCAGCGGGATGCCCAGCGCGCGCGAGCGCCGGACCTTGGGGCGTGACTGGTTCACTTTGCTCCTTTCAACTAAGGTAAGGCTAACCTTAGGAGGTCGGATGTCAAAGCTGCCCACCCCGGCCGAGCGGCTGCGCTCGCTGATCGCCACCGCCGGCTCACTGACCCTGCACGTCCCCGGCGGCCGGTGCGACCTGATCGGCGCCCACCGGGTCGAGGCCGGTCGCATCCTTCTGGACAGGCCGGATGTCGTACCGCTGGAGCCGGAGGTCGCCGCCGTGCTGGAGCTCACCGACATCGTGCCGACCCCGGCCCGCACCCGGGTGCGGGCGAGGGCGACCTTCGCCGGCTGGCTGGGCGAGTGCGACGGCGGCACGATGGCGCTCGATCTGGCGGAGGCGACGCTGCAGGATCCGGCGTACGGCGCCGACAGCGAGATCTCCGTCGACCCCGACGACTTCGCCGCCGCGGCGCCCGATCCGCTGGCCGAGCTCGAGGCCGACCTGCTGTGCCACCTCGACGCGTCGCACCCGGGCGCGATCGACCGGCTGGCGCGCCTGATCCCGCCGCACCACCTGCACGGCGTGCGCCGGATCGTGCCCGTCCGGCTGGACCGCTACGGCGTGGTCCTGCGGCTGGAGTTCGCCGCGCGGGCCCGGGACGTACGACTCCCGTTTCCGACCCCGCTCGACAAGGCCGAGCAGGCCGGCGAGCGGATGCAGGAGCTCTACGCCCGGGCCCGCTGCTGCCGGGGCGGCCACTGAGCCGCACGCACGGCGAGGGCCGCCGCCCGACTGACCTACGGGCGGCGGCCCTCCGTACCGGTGCGGCTCAGCAGGCGCCGTTGTCGGTCCAGACGTTCTGCGAGTTGTTGCCGGGGATGTCGCCCTGGGTCCACCACTTGGCGGTCCACTTGTGGCCGTTGTACGACACCGTCGCGCCGCCGTTGTAGGCGGTCGACGACGACCAGGCGGGCGGGCAGGTCGGCGGCTGGGTCGTCCCGCCGCCGCAGGTGCCCTGGTCGACCCAGACACCCGCGGTGCCGGGCGTCTCGCCCTGGGTCCACCACTGGGCCCGCCAGGTGTGGCCGTTGTACGACACGAGGGCACCGCCGGTGTAGGCGATGGACGACGACCAGGCCGCGGCGCTGCACACACCCGTCGACGGCGACGGCGAGGCCGAGGTCGGCGGGATGCTGGTGGGCGGCGTCGCGCCGGCGAAGCGGGCCGTGTACTTCGTGAACTCCCACGCCGTCTGCGGCACGCTGCTGCAGGTGCCCGACGTGGTGCTCTGGTTCGGGTCGGCACACTGGCGGTCACGGTTGACCGACCAGTACGTGTAGCGGGCCAGGCGGTGCGAGGTCGCGTAGTCGAGGACGGTCTGGAAGTCGGCCTGGCGGAAGTACTCGCCGGCGTCGCTGCGTCCGTTCATCATCGACACGCCCTCGTGGGCGTACGCGGTGGCGCTGTCCCAGCCGAACGTGTTCATCAGGATGCCGTGGAACGCCTCCAGCGCGCTGGTCTGCGCCGACGCGCCGTTGAAGCCCCCGTCGAACGGCATGATCGAGTAGTTGTTCGGCGTGAAGCCCAGGCTCTTGGCGTCGTTGAGCATCTGCTGGCCGAACCAGCCGGTGCCGGCGGCGGTGCCCGCCGTGGTCACCGAGATGTACAGGCCGGGGTTGTTCTGCTGCAGGATCTGCGCGGCACCGAGCTCGTTGTGCACCGCCGCGGCGTTCTCGTACTCCGGCTCCTCGAGGTCGAAGTCGATCGCCTTCAGGCCGTACTTCGTGACCACCTGCTGGTAGGCGGCGGCGGTCGCGGCCGGCGTGCCGCAGGTCTGTCCGAGCTTGGTGCCGCCGTACCCACCGATGGAGACGCTCACGTCGCCGCCGTTGGCGCGGATGCGCGCGATGACGTTGGCCGCGTCGGTGTCGGAGGAGACCGCTCGGGTGCCGTCCCACGTCGGGGTACATCCGCCGCCGTTGGGCGCCAGGATGAACGCGAGCTGGAACGCCTTCTGCCCGGTCGCGTTCATGACCTCGATGGGGTCGGGCGGGCTGTTGTCGAACGGCATGAGGTAGGGGGCCGAGGCATACCAGTTGCTGGTAAGCGCGGCGTTGGCGGACTGGGCGCTGATCACGCCGAGGGTCGTCGCGCCCAGGGTGGCGGCGGCGGTCAGCGCGAGGGGGATCAGGGATTTGCGTTTCATGGACCCCTCCACGAACACGTGCGGACGTGACGCTAACTGTTAACAAAGTTAAGCGTTGAAGGGAACGTACAACTTCATCGATGTCCGTGCAAGTGCTCTTAAGGCTCCGCTCACCTATCGGCGCGGCGCCCACGGCGTTGCGGAAATGCCGGTCGCCTGCCCGCTACGCCCGGCCCCTCGCCAACGCGTCCACCCTCCGCAGCGCGTCAGGCAACCGATACGCCCCGCCCATCCGGAGCACATACGCGGCGGCGGTGGCGAGCGGGAGGCCGGCGGCGGTGACGTACAGCGGCTTCGCGGCGCCGCCCCGGCGGACCTCGGCGGCGTGGGTCGCGGTGCGGAAGGCCGTCTTCGCCACGCCGATCACCGGCAGGCCCAACTCGGCGTGAACGTGCGCGCCGAGGCCGGGGCGGCCCGCCGGGTCGAGGTCGACGTACCCGTCGACGACCAGCAACTCCACGGGCTCGACGCCGGCCAGGACGGCGCGGATCGCGGGCAGCTCTCGCTTGTAGAAGCTGCCCGGCTCGTATGCGGCCACGTCGTCCAGCCAGCACACACGCTCCTGCAGGATCGACGGGAACGTGGGCGCCCCGCCGACGACGAGCGCCGCCCGGGCGCCGCCGGTGTCCGGATAGTGCACGTCGACGGCCCCGGTCCGATCCATGACGACCAAAATAGCGACCCCGAGTTCCCGGAGCCGCATGCGCTACGCCACGCGGCTCGCCGTCTGCTTCCTGCCAGCACTCTCGGCCCTGTTCTCAGCGGTGGCCTCGGCCAGCCTGGACAGGTCGAGGTCGAGCACCCGGGCGAGCGCGGCGACCGTGAAGAACGCCGGGGTGACGATCGCCCCGCGCTCGATCTTGCGCAGCGTGTCGAGCGAGATCCCGGCCTCCAGCGCGACCGCCGCCGCGCTGCGCGGCCCGCGCGCCTCCTGCAGCAGCCGGCCCAGCACCAGCCCCCGGTGCCGCTCGTCATCGGTCAGCGGGTTGCGCACCATGCGAACGATGATAATCCTGGTATGAGAATATTCGGCATGGTGGCACCGAAGAGTGCGGCGGAACTCGCGACGATGCGCGAGGCCGGCCGGACGGTGGCCCAGACCCTCAAGGCCGCGAGCGAGGCCGCGGCGCCCGGCGTGACCCCGCCGAGTTGGACGACCTGGCCCGCGAGATGCTCGCCGCGAATGGCGCGAAGTCGTCGTTCCCGCACTGCCACCTGAAAAGCTAGGTTGCATTTCGATAGAATGCATTTTTACAAAAAGCGGATTGCCGTACTCGGGTGTTACCGCGCAGCGTGAGCAGTGCGGCGAACGCGATCGCGCTCGGCCGCGCGACGCGGCAGGAAGCCCTTAGTCAGCGTTCGGGCTGACAGGGCTACCGGTGATTGGTGAACAGAAAAAATAGGCGTTTCAGACGGGTATCGAACATCCGCCGTACAGCCGAGTGAAATTCGACCGGGCACACCAATAAGATCTCCGCGCCCCATTCAGAACAGGGGTCACCCCCCTTTTTCGCAGGAGGCCAGGATTTGAACTCCCGGTTGCCCAGGTACGCCCTGTTCGCCGCGACAGCGGCGACGACCGTCGTGGCGGGCGCAGCACTCGCGCCCGTGGCCGCGATGGCCGAAACGGCCGGCCCCAACCTCAGCTACGTCGTCAACGCGGTGAGCAAGGAGCGGACGGCGGACGCCGCCGCCGCTGTCACCGCGGCCGGCGGCACGGTGACGGTGTCGTACGCCCAGATCGGCGTGGTCATCGCACGCTCCACGAATCCCTCCTTCGTCCAGGCGGTGAAGGGCGCCGCCCACGGCGACGCCGTGCACTCCGTGGGCGCGACCCGGACCGCGGCCCTGCCCGCCATGGCCGAGGACACCGAGGCCGTCGAGGCCGCCGATGCCTACACGCCGGACGCGATGGAGAACGCGACGCGCCAGAGCGACATGATCCTCATCGGTGCGCGCGCGGCGCACGAGGTCAGCCTCGGCAGTGCGACCGTCACGGTCGGTGTCCTCGACGACGGCATCGACGCCAACCACCAGGACCTCGCGCCGGTGGTCGACCAGTCGAAGTCCGTCAGCTGCGTCGGTACCGGCGCTCCCGACACGACGCCGGGCGCGTGGCGACCCACCAGCCTGACCGCCGACTACCACGGGACGCACGTGGCCGGGACCATCGCCTCGGCCAAGAACGGCGTCGGCATCGTCGGCGTCGCGCCCGGCGTGAAGCTGGCCTCCATCAAGGTGGTCAACTCCGACGGCTTCATCTACCCCGAGTACGCGATCTGCGGCTTCGTCTGGGCGGCGGAGCACGGCATCCAGATTACGAACAACAGCTACTACATCGACCCGTGGCTGTACTGGTGCGAGAGCCAGTCCGACCAGGCGCCGGTCGTCGAGGCGGTCCGTCGAGCGGTGGGCTACACCACCGCCAACGGCGTCCTCAACATCGCGGCGGCGGGCAACGAGAACCACGACCTCGCCAACAAGACGGTGGACACGACGAGCCCCGACGACACCAAACCGGTGCGCCGCACGCTCGACCCGAGCTGCCTCAACCTACCGGGCGAGATGCCCGGTGTGGTGACGGTCTCCTCCACGACCCAGCCGACCGCTCCGGCGGCGGCCGTCGGGCCGTGGGCGCCGGGCCTGACCACGCAGCCGGCCCGGTCGTCCTTCTCGAGCTTCGGTCTCGGGGTCGTGGACGTCACGGCACCCGGCTCGAGCATCTACTCCACCTCCCCGTCGACCGGGGTCAGCAGCTACCGGACGCTCTCGGGCACCTCGATGGCGTCGCCGCACGTCGCGGGCGTCGCCGCGCTGCTGGCGTCCAAGCACCCGGGTGCGACCCCCGACTACATCGCGGAACTGCTGCGCAAGCAGGCGATCCCGCTCGCCTGCCCCACCTCCGGCACCGACTTCACCCAGGGCCGGTGCAAGGTGGATCCCGCCAACCCGTCCGTCAACGGCTTCTTCGGATACGGGATGGTCAACGCCTACAAGGCCGTCACCGAGGCGGAAGACGTGACCCCACCGACCGTGGCGGTCACCGGCGTCGCCCAGGGCCAGCAGATCACACTGGGCACGCCCGTGGCGCCCTCCTGCACGACGACCGACGGTGACAGTGGCGTGGCGAAGCCCGCGACCCTGTCTGTTACCGGCGGTCCGAAGGTCGGCTACTTCACCGCCACGTGCGCCGGCGGCCGTGACCGCGCCGGCAACACGGCGGCTCCGGTCAGCGTCACCTACCAGGTGGTGTTCGGCTGGCGCGACTTCGGCTCGCCGATCAACGTCGACAAGCTCAACGTCGTGAAGGCCGGCAGCGCGGTCCCGGTGAAGTTCGGCCTCTCCGGCAACCAGGGTCTGGACATCCTCGCCGGCGGCGCCCCGTCGATGCAGACGGTGGTGTGCGACACGTCCGCACCGCAGGACCCGGTGGAGGCGACGGTCACGGCGGGGTCGAGCTCGCTGACCTACGACGCCACGTCCGACCAGTACAACTACGTCTGGAAGACGCAGAAGACCCAGGCGAAGACGTGCGGGCGGCTCGTCGTCACGCTGATCGACGGCACCACCCACACCGCGAATTTCATGTTCAACTGACAGCTGACTGAAAAGCGGCGGCCCGGAGGCACATGCCTCCGGGCCGCCGTCGTCAGGACAGCGGGGTGTTCATCACCGTCTGGACCTCGGCCTGGGTCAGCGCGCGGTTGTACACCCGAGCCTCGTCGATGAGGCCCTTGAAGTACTCGCCGTACGGGCCGTTGCCGCCGATCGACAGCGGGTTGGAGGTCTGCTGCAGCGCGCCTGCGATCGGCTTCGTCGAGACCTGGACTCCGTTGACGTACAGGCGCAGGTCCGTGCCGTCATAGGTGAGCGCGATGTGCGTCCACGCGTTCACCGGGCTGGCCGAGGTGCCGGAGCAGTACGACGAGGCGCCGGTGCTGGTGGTGATGCCGCCGGCCGGGTAGAGCGCCCCCGTGGTGTTGCTGGCGTTGAGGAACCAGGCGTCGTTCTCCTTCTGCATGACCGTGCGCCAGCCGTTCTGCGCGGCCGTTGGCTGGATCCATGCGGCCAGCGTCAGGCCGGTGCTCGGCAGCAGCGTCGACGAGGCGGGGATGCGCACGATGTCGCTGGTGCCGTTGAAGGACAGCGCGCTGCCGTACTTGCCGGTGACCCACGTGGCGCCGGTGATCGTGCCGGCGTTGCCGTTGCCGGACAGGTCGGCGACCGTGGTACCGCTGCCCGCGTCGAAGTTGTAGCCGGCGATCAGCCCGGTCGGCTGGGTCGGCGCGTTCGTGGTCGTCGCGGACGCGGTCGGCGACCAGCCGCTGACGTTGCCCGATGGGTCGACGGCGGCCACCCGGTACAGGTACGTGGTGTTCGCGACCAGGCCGGCGTCGGTGTACGCGTTCGTCGTCGGCGTCGCCACCTGCGCGAAGTCGGTGCAGCCGGAGCCGGTGCAGCGCTGGACGCGATACCCGGCGACGCTCACGTTGTCGGTCGAGGCGGGCCAGGACAGCGCCACCTGGGTGCCGTTCGGCGTCGCCGTCAGGGAGGCGGGCGTCGACGGCGGGGTCGAGTCGGGCAGGGCCGGCGTGGTGGCCGACACGACCGACGAGTAGGCGCTGAGGTTCCCGGCGGCGTCGGTCGCGCGGACGCGGTACCGGTACGTCGTGCTTGGCGAGCGCCCGGTGTCCGACCACGTGGTGCCGGTCGGCTGCGCGACCTCGGCGTAGCTCGTGCAGCTGGCACCGGTGCAGCGCTCGACGCGGTACCCGGTGACGCCCACGTTGTCCGTCGACGCCGTCCAGGAGAGGTCGACCTGCGTGGGGCCGGCCGCGGTCGCGCTCAGGGCGGTCGGCGCGGTCGGCTTGGTCGTGTCGGTGGCCGTGGTCGTCGCCGAAGCGACGTTGGAGTACGCGGACAGGTTGCCCGCGGCGTCGGCGGCCCGCACCCGGAACTGGTAGGCGGTGCCGGCGGTCAGGCCGGTGTTCGCGTACGTCGGCGTGGTCGCCGTCGCCACCTGCGCGAAGTTCGTGCAGCCGGCGCCGGAGCAGCGTTCGATGCGGTACTGCGTCACCCCCACGTCGTCCGTCGAGCCGGTCCACGTCAGGTTGATCTGCGTGTTGCCGGCGACGGACGCGGTCAGGCCGGCGGGCGCGCTCGGCGCCGTGGTGTCGGCCGCGGCCGCCGTCGTCGCGCTCGCCGCCGGCGACCAGCCGCCGAGGTTGCCCGCGGCGTCGGTGGCGCGCACCCGGTAGGTGTAGGTGGTGCTGGCCGTCAGAGCACCGTCGGCGTATGAGGTCGTGCCGACGGTGCCGACCGCGGCGAAGTTCGTGCAACCGGCGCCCTGGCAGCGCTCCAGCTGGTAGCCGGAGACGGCGACGTTGTCGCTCGCCGCCGGCCACGACAGGTTCACCTGGGCCGCGCCGTTGGCGGTCGCGGTCAAGGCCGTGACCGTGGACGGGGGCGTGGTGTCGGCGACCGGTGGCACCAGTGGCGAGTTCATGATCGTCTGTAGCTCGGTGTCGCTCAGCGCGCGGTTGTACACCCGCACGTCGTCGAGCAGGCCGGCGAAGTACTCCCCGTAGGGCGTGTTCCCGCCGATGGACAGCGGGTTGGACGTCTGCTGCAGCGCGCCGCTCTTCGGGTTCGTCGCGACCTGCGTGCCGTTGACGTACAGCTTCAGCGCGGTCCCGTTGTAGGTCATCGCCACGTGGGTCCACTGGTTCAGTGGGCTCGCCGTCGGCCCGGTCACGATCGCGTTGGTGTTGTTGGCACCGGTCACCCCGCCGGCTGGCCGGAGCGGCCCGGCGCCGCTGCTGGCGTCGAGGAACCAGGCCTCGTTCTCCTTCTGCATGATCGTGCGCCAGCCCTGCTGCGACGCCGCCGGCTTGACCCACGCCGCCAGGGTGAGCTCGGCGGAGAGGTTCAGCGACGCCGACGACGGGACCTTCACCGCGTCGCTCGACCCGTTGAACTTCAGGGCACCGCCGAATCGGCCGCCGGCGTCCCACGTCGCCCCGCTGATCGTGCCCGTGTTGCCGTTGCCCGACACGTCGGTCACGGTGGTGCCGGTGCCGGCGTCGAAGGTGTAGCCGGCGACCAGCCCGGACGGCTGCGCGGGCGCCGCGCTGATGGTCACGGTGGCGGTGTTGGAGTACGCGCTGACGTTGCCCGACGGGTCGGCCGCCGCCACCCGGTACTGGTACGTGGTGCCCGGAGCCAGCCCGGGATCGGTGGCCGTGGCGCCGGTCGGGGTGGCGATCTGCGCGAAGTTCGTGCAGTCCGCGCCCTGGCAGCGCTCCAGGCGGTAGCCGCTGACCTTGATGTTGTCGGTCGAGGCGGCCCAGTTCAGGCTCACGTTCGAACCGTTGGCCGTCGCCGTGAGGTTGGCCGGGGCGGTCGGCGGCGAGGTGTCGGAGCCGACCGGCAGTAGCACGCTGGTGCTGGAACTCAGGCCGCTGCTGTCCGTGGCGGTCAGGATCACCTCGTAGGAGAACGTGCCGATCGGGCCGTGGTCCTCGACCACGAAGCTGCCGTTCGCTCCGGTGCCTCCGACGAACTTGTGGATGTGCGTGTCATGGTGCAGCAGTACCGTCCAGGACAGTGCGCTGGCCGGGAGGGGGCCCTGGTCGGGGTCGGTGGCGGAGCCGGCGTAGTTGATCGTCTGGCCCGGCAGCACGGCGGTGTTGTTCAGCGGTGCGCTGATCGTCGGCACCGGTGGCGAGCTGCCGACCGTCACCGTCGTGGTCGCCGTCGAGGTCAGCCCCCCGGCACCGGTGACGGTCAGCTTCGCCGTGAAGGTCTGCACGCCGGCGGCGGTGTAGGTGTGCGTCGGGTTGGCGGCCGTCGACGTCGTGCCGTCGCCGAAGTCCCACAGGTACGACAGGGTGCCGCCGCCGGCGTCGACCGAGCCGGCGCTGGAGAAGGCCACCTGCAGCGGCGAGTAGCCGTACTGCGGGGTCGCCGTCGCATGCGCGGACGGGCCGTTGAAGCGGATCCGGCGGACCTGGCCGGTGGTGAACGACAGGTAGTAGATCATCCCGTCGGGACCGACGACGAGCGAGACGGGCGCGTCGACGTTCGTGGCGAACGGCTGCACGCCGATCGGGTTGTTGTTGCCGTCGAAGACGACCCGCTTGATGTAGTTGCCCGAGTAGTCGGCGAAGAAGAAGTTGTTCTTGTACTGCGCCGGGTACACGTCGGCGGTGTAGAACGGACCGCCGATCACGGCCGAGCCGACGGTGTGGTTGTAGGTGTAGTACGGCGCGGTGACGGAGGAGGCGGCCAGGGCCTGGCACTGCGAGTACTGCTGCTGGAACGTCGGCTGGGGGTTGGTGCCCTCGTAGCACGGCCAGCCGTAGTTGGCGCCGGGCACGCCGTCGTTGATCTCCTCCCACGTGTTCCACCCGACGTCGCCGAACCAGAGGTGGCCGGTGCCAGGCTGCAGCGCGAACCGGAACGGGTTGCGCACGCCGTAAAGGAACACCTTGGACTTGACGCTGTTGGTGCCGTCGTAGAACGGGTTGTCGGCGGGGGCCGTGCCGTCCTTGTTGATCCGCAGGATCTTGCCCCGGTAGCTGTTGAGGTCCTGCGCGCCCAACGAGAGCGCGTTGGCCTCGGCGCCGTCGCCGTTACCCAGGAACAGTTTG
Organism: Dactylosporangium sp. NPDC051484; assembly: GCF_040689395.1. Classification (NCBI taxonomy): domain Bacteria; kingdom Bacillati; phylum Actinomycetota; class Actinomycetes; order Micromonosporales; family Micromonosporaceae; genus Dactylosporangium; species Dactylosporangium sp. NPDC051484. The sequence goes on from NZ_JBFAZX010000006.1 coordinate 51,670, forward strand.
CCGTCGGGGCCGAACAGCAGCCCGCCGATCGAGTGGCTGCCGCCGTCGGCCGGGATGCAGTCCGCACCGGCGGGCTGGTTGCTGCACGGCGCGGTGCCGACACTGCCCAGGATCACCGTCTCACTACCGGGCAGCGCCACGTCGGGGTTGTTCGGGTCGGCCGTCACCCGCACCAGGCGGGAGGTCTTCGGCCCGGCGGCGTCGGGGTTGGCGGTGTTCTCGTAGACGTAGGTCAGGTAGACGTAGCCGTTGGTGGCGAAGTCGGGGTCGAGCGCGAAGCCCCACATGCCACGGTCGTCGTAGGTGTTCACCTTGCCGGTCAGGTCCAGGAACGGCGTGGGCAGCAGCTGGCCGTTCTTGACGATCCGCACCACGCCCGGCTTGGTCCACACGAACATCCGCCCGTCGGGCGCGAACGCCGTACCGACGACCGAGTACTGCGGGAGCGTCGCGACCACCTCGGTGGTGAACCCGGCGGCCGCGAAGGTGTCGGCCACGGCCGGCGCGGGCTGTGCAACCAACACGAACAGGCCCGACAGCAGCGAAACGACGACGCCTATCGCCCGATTCTTGCGCTTCCTGGACATCAGCATGCCCTACCTCCGCTTCGGCTGGCGGGGACTGTATCCACCTGTCCGCCAGCAAGGAATCAACCAAACGAGCGAACGCATGCCCATACATGAGTGTCTGTCAGGTTTCCGCACCATTTGTCCGGCCCGTTACGTCGGCAATCAGTCACGCCGCTTCGCTCGTCGCGGAGTCGACGTCCGTGGCGCCGGTCCGCGGGCCGGGCGATCGGCGGGCGCGTACGGTTGCCCGGTGGGTTTTGCGGAAACGGGGATCGTGGCCTCCCTGGAGGTCGTCGCCGGGCTGGGCGAGGCGGCGTGGCGCGCCACCCTGGAAGGCGCACCGGTCGTCACCGCGGAGCGGCTCGCCGACGTGTTCCTCGGGCGGCTCGGTGCGTCCGACATCCGCTGGCAGGTCGCGCCCGGGTTCGGGGCCTCGGGAGAGGCGGTGCCGGGCGAGGCCGAGGAAGAGGTCGACGCGACGCTGCGGCTCGGCGAGTGGCTCGCGCGCGGGCGTTCCCGGCGGCCGATCGGCGCGCCCGTCTGGGACGAGCGGGTGCGGGTCGCGTTGGGGCGGGCCCTCGCGGCGGCCGCCGAGGGGGACATCCGGTACGTCGGGTTCAAGCTGACGCTGCGCTCGCTCCTCGCCGAGTGCGACTCGCCCGGGGAGTGGATGGAGTTCGTCCGGCGCTTCCACCTCCGCCCCGACGAGGAGTTCCTCGCCGACGGCACGCCGGACGCGGCGATCTGCCTCGCGGTGCTCAAGGCCGCCGGGCTGGTCGTCGGGCCCGTGCTCGGGTTCGAGCGTGGTCCGGCCGTGAAGACCGCGGCCTGGGCGGGCCGGCGCCGCGGGAGCGACCCGATGGAGTCGGCGCTGCGCGACGAGGCGACCAGGCAGGCGGTCCGCGGGGGCTGCGCGCTGGTCGGGCAGGCGCACCTGGTGATGGCGATGTGCGCGCTCGACTGCGCGCTGGAGCGGACCGGCAACCGGTTCGCCGCGGCACCGCCCAACGGCGGGGCGCGGGCCCTGGCGCGGCTGGGACTCGGGTACGCCCAGGTGAAGGACTTCGCCGAGGACCTCTCCACCGAGCCGGCCGAGAACGCGAAGGGCCCGTACGCGGCGGACCTGGTGCGGGCGTTCGACGAGGCGGCGCGGCTGGCGGCCGACCTCGGACAGGGGCGCGCCGGCACCTCGCACCTGCTGTACGTGATCGCGGCGGACCACGAGGGCACCGGCGTTCGCATGCTGCGCTCGTTCGGGGTCGACCCCGGCACCCTCGCCCGGTCGCTCGGCGGCGAACTGGCGCTGTAGTCCGGTGGCCGGGCTCGCATAGGCTTCAAGGGTGAGCGGGCGACTGCTGGGTATCAGCGATCTTCATGTCAGCTATGCGGAAAACCGGGCGCTCGTCGAGCAGATGCGGCCCACCCACGACGAGGACTGGCTCATCGTGGCCGGCGACGTGGCGGATCAGTTCGCCGACGTCACCTGGGCACTGCGCACGCTCGCCGAGCGGTTCGCCAAGGTGATCTGGGTGCCCGGCAACCACGAGCTGTGGACGCCGCCCAAGGACCCGGAGCAGGCGCGCGGCGTGGCGCGGTACGACCTGCTCGTCGCCGCCTGCCGCGAACTCGGCGTGGTCACACCCGAGGACCCGTACCCGCTCTGGGCGGGCCGGGTCACGATCGCGCCGCTGTTCGTGCTGTACGACTACTCGTTCTGGCCGAAGGGGGCGACCTCCACCGAGGAGGCCCTGGCCAAGGCGCACGCGGCCGGCATCGTCGGGACCGACGAGATGCTGCTGCACCCGGACCCCTACCCGGGGCGCGCGGACTGGTGCCGCGCGCGCGTCGCGCTGACCGAGCAGCGCCTGGCCGCCGTCGGCGGGCCGACCGTGCTGGTCAACCACTTCCCGGTGGTCCGTGAACCGACCGACGTGCTGTGGTACCCGGAGTTCGCGCTCTGGTGCGGCACCACCCGCACCGCCGACTGGCCCACCCGCTTCAACGCCGAGGCGGTCGTCTACGGCCACCTGCACATCCCGCGCACGACCTGGCACGACGGGATCCGGCACGAGGAGGTGTCGGTCGGCTACCCCCGGGAGTGGAGCGCCCGCTCGGTCCCGCCCGCGCAGCTGCGCCAGGTGCTGCCGCCGCCCGCGTAACCTCGGCGAACACGTCACTCCCGCTCGGGTCACTCGGGCCAGGCGCTGTTCTGGATGACGTCGACGAAGTTCCCGCGCTTGAAGGCGGGGTCGAAGTGCGCGAGTACGTCGTCGTTCACAGTGCCGAAGGTGGTGCCGGGACGGTCGGCCATACCGTCGTAGAAGCGCCGAAGGATCTGGTTCTTGAAGTCAGGGCGTGGGTGCGCGGCGATCACGGCGGCGCGGTCGGCGGGGCTGATCTGGTCCAGATAGAAGCCGAGGACGTCGGTCTCGACGCCGAGGGTGACGACGGCGACTTCCGGGGCGAGGTGGAGGGGCACCTCGGGGGTGGTGTGCAACGCGATGGCGAGCCAGACGTTGGTGGCTTCTTCCTCGGTGCGGCCGTGGTCGCGCAGGAAGGATTTGGCGGCGTCGGCACCGTCGATCTCGAAGCGCTGGCCGGTGGTGCGATACGCCGCTGTGAGGCCGAGGTCGTGGAACATGCCGCCGACGTACGCGAGCTCGGGATCGACCTGCAGGCCTCGAGCCCGCGCCTTGAGCGATCCCCACAGGAAGACCCGGCGAGAGTGGTCGTACAACGTGTCGTCGGCGGCCTCCCGCACAAAAGCGGTGGCTTCGTGAATGAGCGCGGTGTCAGGAACCTCAACGGTCCCAATCGTCTCCGGCACAGGGTCCTCCTTACTCGTTCCCGGACAGTCGCCCAGGTCCTTCCACAAGGCTGACCGCGCTGCCTGCCCTTCGGACCCTCCGCCCGGGACGGATATCGCAAGGATGCGGACGAGTTCCGCGGTGACCCGTTCGCGCGGCCGCCAGGTCGCCTTCGCCTGCGACTCGGTCCGGGGAGGAGTCGTCGCGAAACGGGCGCGATACTGGCTCGGTGACACTCCGAGCCGAGCGACGAACAGTCGTCGCATCGACTCGGCCATGCTGTGCCCGGCGGCGCCGGCCCGCCGCTACGTGCCCACCACCGCCGAGTCGGACCTGGCAGTCGCCTGGCAGCGCTGCACCGCGGAGTCGGGCCTCAGCACCACCCTGCAGCCGATGGCCCGCGACGCCCAGATGGCGGCGGTGCTCAAGCACGAGGACCAACTCACCGAGTACGCCACCCGCACCGCCGAAGCCGCACGCCGCCTGGCTGCGATCGGCTGACATCCAGCCTGGAGAGACCCGCCATGACGAGAACCCGCAGCCGGGCGCTGCTGGCCGGCCTGACCGCCGTCGTCGTCGCCGCGACCGGCTACGCAGTGCACGACCGAATCCAGGAGTCCGGCCTGCACTTCGCGGACCTGGCCGGACAGGCCCACGTCCGGCTGACCGCCGACTTCTCCTCGGCGGACGTGACGACGCTGGCCGACCTGCCGGACACTGACCGGGCCGAGTGCAACGAAACGGTCTACGAGGTCGACGTCGCCGGGCCGAAGGGGACGTACCCGCGCGCGACCGCGGTCACCGCCACCGAGGACGAGCGGCTGCGCGCGTTCCAGCTGCGCACCGGCCGCATGCCGGCCGGCGACGCCGAGGTGCTGCTCGACGAGGGCACGGTGAGCAGCCAGGGCCTGCAGCTCGGCGACCGGCTGACGCTGAGCCACGGCAGGCGTAAGCTGACCGCCACCCTCGTCGGCAGCGCCAGCCGACCGGACACCCGCGCGGTCGGCCCGAACGAGACGGTGGTGATGCTGCCAACCGCCGCGATGGCGAAGGTGACTGGCGGCGACCCGGGCGGCTGCGCCCAGATGCTGGTCCGGCTGCGTGACCCCGGCCATGCCCTCGCCTACCGCGATGCGGTGCTAAAGGCGCTTGGCTTCAACCCGGGCCTCACGTTCGACGAGGACCTGCGCAAGCACATCTGACGCACCGCCAGGGGTTCGTTCTTCGACCGCGGCCTGCTCTAGGACCCACGGGAACGCGGGTCGTCGGCGCGGCGAACCCGGAAATGCTCGCCCCGGCGTGGGCCGGGTAGACGCCCGCGATGGCGCCGAGCAGCAGGCCGATGGCCGGCGCCATCGCGGCCGGGTTGTTCGAGGGCATCTCCCCGGCCTGCGGTGGGTCTTCGCCACCAGGAAGTGGATGCTCTCCGGGTTGCCGCAGATCTCCTTGCCGGCAAAGTCATTCGCCGGGTCGCAGAAGCGGACCCAGTCGCCACCTCAACCAGTTGGTCCCGCATCAGATTCGCCAGGTCATGCAGCCACGGCGCCTCGTCGGCACCGCAGTTGCTCGCCGCGGACTGAGCCTGTGAACAGATTGCGCCAATTGGTGGAGGTAACGCTCGCTTACTTGAACCCTTGATCGATGAACACAAATCAGCTTCAGGATAGTAGCCATGTGGCCCTATACTGGACTCGTGCTTACCCGCCGGACCAGGACTCAACAGGCCAGCGATGACCTGGCGGCCGGTACCATGAGGCGATCGAGACTGCAGAAGGGCAGGCACGACATGACAGTCGCATCGAACCTGCCCGACCGGCCGCTCACCCTGGACGACGTCACCCGCCTCGCCGAAGCCGACAGCAACCACCGCTTCGAGTTGAGCGAAGGGAACCTCGTCGTCATGCCGCCAGGCACGTGGCGCCACCAAGAGATCAGCCTGCTGATGAGCGCGTGGCTTCTCAACCATGGCTATCGAGGGCGCGTGAATGTCGCGCCCGGCGTGCGTACCGCAGCCGACGACCTCAACGGCCGGATCCCGGACCTCGTGGTCACCAAGGGCCCCGTGCCGGACGAGACAGTCTGGCTCGACCCGGCATCGGTCGCACTCGCTGTGGAGATCGTCTCCAAGGGCTCAGAACGCATGGACCGCTGGCTGAAGCCGGTCGAATACGCCGAAGCCGGCATCCCGCTCTTCTGGCGCGTCGAGCCCAACGACATCGTTGTGCAGTTCCGCCTGAACGGCACCCGCTACGCCGAGTACGGCTCAGTACCGTTGGAAACCCTGCTCGAAGGCACAGTGCCCGATCTCGGCTGACTAGCGCGAGCGCGACCCACGCCACACCAAACATCCTGACCACATCCACATACCAATGGTCGGCCGTCCCGAGAAGCGTGGGAATACCGACTTGGTGTTCGACCTTGCGTACCGACCTACGGTCCGACTCGTGCCTCACCAGGGCGAACAACAGCCATCGAACCGATCGGCCCCATTAATTGCGACGGCCGAGTGTGGCGGGCGGCCTCGGCGACGGGCCAGCCCGCCGCGCCAGGTCAGCCCGTCAAGCGCAAGGCAGCCTGCCAAGCGCTGGCGGAGGCGGCATCGTAATAGCGAGTGAAGCCGCAGGTCCACGCGATCGGCCTGCCCTTCAGACGCCCTTCAGATGCGAACTCTCCGGACACGAGCAATTCGGTGCCGACCGCATAGGTGGCACCGTTTTCATTTGTCCCGTCATGATGAAAACCTCCTTGCGGTGCAGGCATACCAACATCGACACCATGATCGCCACCTCCTCGAAACCATTCGACATCATGAAAGGTTACAAGAAAGGGCTCACCATCCACCGCCGGCGGCGTGATCGCAGCCACCGTGCCAGCGAATGCAAAGGCTCGGTGCCGCAGCGTTTCGAGGCCGAAGCCTTCGACGCAACTCGCTGCAGAACCGTTTGGCAACGCCGCCCCAGGACTCGCCGCGACAAGCCCTGGACCTTGCCGATGTTCGTTGCCGACGACGACCAGAATTCCGATTCCGATTGTGGCGCTGACAATCCCTACCACCCCGGCGGCAAAACGCAGCTGTAGGCGGGAATAGCGTGACCGGGCAACCGGTGCCGACGCGTCCGCCGGGACTGCGGCGGCTTTGACCGACACGACAATCCGACCGAGCACCGCAGGGTCGACTGGGTCGACCTTCCCCGCGGCCAGCAACGCCCTCCAAGCGGGCATCGCCTCTAGAGGATCTGCACGCTCAATGGTCATCGATTCCTCCTCGTGCTGGATGCCTCACCATCGTGGACACCTGTTACTGGTCCAAGGCCAACGAGCCGTTCACGCAATCTGTGCCTGGCTCGATACAGCCGAGTACGCACCGTCGCGGCGGGAATGGCGAGAGCCTGACTAATCTCCTCTGGGGTGAGTTGCTCCCACGCCACCAACAGGATGGCTTCCCGCTCAACAGGCGGGAGACCGAACAGCGCGGCACGCAACTGTGGCCCGTAGGCAAGTGCGTCGAGCCGGGCGTCAACAGCTGCCCACTCGTCGATGGCAGAGGGCTGCTTCGCCATCCTCAGGCTTAGGCCGCGCGCTCTGCGAGCAGATTGCCGGTAATGCCCAACAAGCACATGACGCGCAACACCGAACAGCCATCCCCGGACGGTTCCCTGCGCCGGGTCGAAGCTACTCCGACTGCCATAGGCTGCTAGCCAGGTCTCCGCCAGCAGATCGTCGGCGTCGACCACCAGACCCACACGTCGAACCAGGTAGGCGTGGACAGCAGGACCATGAAGCCTGATCAACGACTCGAACGACGCGGGATGCAGCAGATCATCACTCTCACTCACCCGTTCGGCCTCCCCCCGATATCCCTCATCCCTCTCACCGATCCCGCCACCCCTACTTGCACAACGGCACCGTTTGCGTTCTCAGAGGATGGTTGGCCCCATTCGAGCTCCCGGCGCCGTCAGGGCTTGATCTTTTCGGCGACGTCTGTGGCGATGGCCACCACCTGGTCCACGCTCAGCGGCGAGTCCTGTTGGTGCGGCCGGCCGCCAGACTCGGCGCCGTCCACCTCGTTGGAAACGCTGATGTCCAGCACCCGCCCGTCGGACAGCTCGACCTGCACGTCGTGGGCGACGAACGCCCAAGGGCCGTTTAGCTTTGATGGCTTGGCTGACGAGGTTCGCACTGCGACCCGCTCGCCGTGCGGGCCGGCGCGCCGGACGCAGCCGGGCTCCGGGCCGTTTCGTGTCTGGCAGGTGAGCCCGTTCTCCTGGGCTTGTCTGGCCCGCTGGAGGGCGTCGGACCCGCACTTCGGGTTGGCTGAGGCCGCCGCACCGGAGCAGAACAGGCGGTAGTCGGTGATCTGGAGTTGGAGGCTGCCCTCAAGCGAGCCGATCTGGAGGTTGCTGCCGCCGTAGAACATTTGGCCGCTGGCCTGTGTGCCGCCGACGCTGATCATGGCGGGCGGCTGCCCGTCGGTGGTCGGCGTTCCGTACGGGTTCCCGCCCAGCCAGCGGGCGCCCGGGGCCTCCCGCTTGACCGCGTCGTCCAGCGCTTCGCTCAGGCGCCGCCCGGTCGTCTGGGCCGACTCCTGGTCGTCAGCGACGAGCCGGAAGGTCGGGGCATCGCTCGGGGCAGGGGACCCCGTTCGGCTTGGGGAGGATGCGGCCGACAGCAGTGATCCCGCCTGCGGCGAAGCCTCACCGGCCCGGTGCGAAAGGGTCGCACCGGCGGTGGTCGCCACCGCCACCACCACAACCGCTGCGGCCAGGCCGATCCGCCGGCGCGTGTGGCGGCGCTGCTCCCTGGCCATGATGCCGGGAACGTCGACCGTGGACGGTGGCGGCGCTAGCTCGACGTGGCCCGGCCCATCTCTACGACGTCGACCGACACCACTGGCTGCTGGTGAAGCCCCGCTACCATGACGTGCGAAGATCGTCTAGCCGGGGGCTGCGGTGTCACGGGCTCAGAAAGCTTCGCTGCCCAGTCGCGCAATCCTTGGACAGCTGCTTGTCGTAGGTCGTCGTCTACGGTCTGCTCCGCGAGGAAGCGCTGCTCTAGTCAGTGCAGGCCCGGCCTCGCACGCCACCCGGAGATGCGCAGGGGAGCTGAGCGAAGGCTCCCCGGTGGCGGTGCTCGACCGGCTACTGCCCAAGCCGGAATGATCCGGTCACCGGGGCTCGACCAAGATCATCTCCCCAATTTCTCCCAGGGGGACGATCTGGGCAACAGAAAGGGCCGATCCCTGCGTGGGAATCGGCCTTGACCTGCTGGTTTGTTGGTGGAGTTGAGGGGACTCGAACCCCTGACCCCCTCGATGCGAACGAGGTGCGCTACCAGACTGCGCCACAACCCCAACCGGTCTGCCGAAGCGGACCGGCGCTAAGAGTAACAGGTCGCCTGTCGGGTGCGCGAATCAGATCACTGACCCGACGCTCGCGTGTCGTACGGGCGTCCACGCAGGGCCGAAAGCCGGGCCGCCTCGCGGCGGGCTCGGTCGCGTTCGGCCAGCTGGCGGGACAGAGCCTCGCGGCGGGCGGCGGCGCGGCGGAGCTGCTCCCGGCGGACCTGGGCCTGGCGGCGGGCGATCCATGCCGCGTACCGCGCCTCGTCGCGGCGGCGCCGGCGGTCGGCCAGGGCGCGGTTGCGCAGGTGGGCGAGGTAGGCGACGAGGAGCAGGCCGGTGACGGCGAAGCCCACCCAGAAGCCGGGGCTGACGAGCGCGATGCCGCACACCTCGACCGTGTTGAGCAGGACCAGCGCGAGCAGCACCCGGCGGCGCCGGTACATCGCGCGCGGGGCGCGGTGGACCCGGCGGCGGGCCGACGGCGGCACGGGAGCCAGGGAGCGGCGCGGCGGCGGCAGCGGGCCGGAGGCGGAGGACACCCGCGGCACCAGCAGGCGGGGCGGGTTGACCGGACGGCGGCCGGGCACGGTGCGGCGGCGCCGGTCCGCGCGGGACAGCACCCGCGCGGTCGACAACGCCCGCTCCGCCACCAGCCGCTCTGTAGCGTCGTATCGGCGCACCAGTGCGGGCGCCAGGGCGAGGAGCCCAGCAGCGGCGAGGACGGCGAGGAGCACCGAGGTCGGCACCCTCACCCCTCCTAATCCAGCCTCTCGCGCCGGTCCGCCGGGCGCGCAAGTCATTCAAAGTTGTCGAAGTTACAACGAGGTAACTCCGACTCATGACCATACGTCGCGTGGCGCGTTTTACCACGTCAACACGCAGGACGAAACGCCCGTTCGCGCGAGCTCGGGCAGAACCGAAATGCCGGAGAGATCGACAGATGGGCGAACGCGGCCGGGTCAGGCGTTGGCTGAGGACTTGTGCCAGCGTTCCAGAAGGCCGCGCTCGTTCGCCAGGTCCTCGGTGGTCATGGCGTAGCCGAGGTGGTCGCGCCAGTCGCCGTCGATGTGGAGATACCGGTGATGGTAGGCCTCCTGGCGGAACCCCAGCTTCTCGACGACCCGGCGGCTCGCCAGGTTGTCGGGGCGGATGTTCACCTCGATCCGGTGCAGCCCGCCGACGCTGAACGCGTGGTCGACCACCAGCGCGAGGGCCGTGGGAATGATGCCCTTGCCGGCGAAGCGGGAGTCGACCCAATATCCGGCGTACCCGGAGCAGAACGCCCGCCGCACGATATTGCCCAGCGTGAGCTGCCCGACGAGCTGGTCGGCGTAACAGACCGCGAAAGGCATCGCGGTTCCGTGCCGGGCGGCGCGGCGCAGGTCGGCGTGCACGGCGCGGAAGGCGGCCACGGAGTTGAGCTCATACCAGGTGCCGTAGGGGGTCGGCTCCCACTTGCCGAGCCACTGCTCGTTGGCCCGGCGCACCTCGGACCAGGCGCGCGCGTCTGAGCGACGATACGGCCGCAACATGACCGGACCGTCGGAGAGGACTGCGGGCCACCCCGGCTGACTCATCGCCGCCTATCCAAGAGTATGACGTCCACGGTGGAGCCTGCGGCCGCGCTGATGACCTTCTCGCCCAGCACCATCAGGCCGTTGGCGTCGGCAAGACCGGAGAGGGTGTACGGACCACCGGCCAGCGGAGCGACAGTGTACCCGCCACCGCGGCGCTCCGTGATGTACGCGGGCCGGAACTCGCGCATCCCGGACGGCGAGCTGACGGTTTCCAGCAGGTGGGCGCGCACGCTCGGGCGGAAGACCGGGTCGGCGCCGGCGAGCAGCTGGATGACCGGGCGGGCGAGGACCTCGAAGCCGATGAGCGCGGCGCCGGGGTCCCCGGGCAGGCAGACGATCGGCACGCCGTTGGGGCCGCCGTAGTTGCCGTAGCCGAGGGACGAGCACGGATACACCGAAAGATCGGAGAACACGACCGTGCGCGAGAGGATGCGGCGGACCATGTCGCCGGGGCCGGTGCCGGTCCCTCCGGTGGTGATGATCAGGTCGGCGCGCAGCATCTGGTCGTCGAGCAGGCCGCGCAGGCCCTCGGGGTCGTCGTCGCAGATGCCGACGCGATACGCGTGGGCGCCCGCCTCGGCCGCCGCGGCGGTGAGGGCGTGGGAGTTGGCGTCGACGACCTGGCCCGGCTGGCTGGCCCGGCCGACGTCGACGAGCTCGTCCCCGGTGGCGATGACCACGACGCGCGGACTGGGGCGGACCACGACGTGGCCGATGCCGCTGGCGGCGAGCACCGAGACCAGCGGCGGGGTGACGTAGGCCCCGGCCCGGGCCAGGACGGCACCCGCGGGCAGCTCGTCGCCGGCGCGGCGCACGCCGTGGCCGCGCTTGGCCGGGTGGTACACCTCGACCGCGGCCATCCCCTGGTCGGTCATGCCGGACGGCACGACGACGTCGGCGGAGACCGGCATGAGCGCCCCGGCGGCGACCGAGAAGCAGGTGCCGGGAGTGAGGCGAACCGGGCGCCAGCTCGAGGCCACCAGGTCGCCGACGACGCTCAGCCGGACCGGGCGGCCCGGCTGAGCGTCGCTGATGTCGTCGAAGCGCGCGGCGTACCCGTCGATCGAGGCGTGGTCGAACGCGGGCACGGGGCCCGGCCCGACCACGTCCTCGGCGAGCACGTTGCCGTGCGCGGCGGTGATCTCCAGGTCCAGCGGGGGCAACGGGCGCAGCCCACGGAGCACGCCGGCGAGGTAGTCGGCGAGGGGGACGCGCGCGGTCGACCCGACGCCGGCGTCGCGCGCCGCGTCGGGGAGGGAGCCCTTCGCTGGAACCGCTGTCACCCGAGCAATTCCTTCTCCACGAACTGGGTCAGCCACTGGCTGAATGCCTCGCCGAGGTCGTCGCGCTTCACCGCGAGCTGGACGACCGTCTGCAGATACCCCAGCGGCATGCCGGTGTCGTATCGGGTGCCCCGGTAGACGATGCCGTGCACGGGAGTCCCCTCCGCGAGCAGCAGCGCCATCGCGTCGGTGAGCTGGATCTCCCCGCCGGCGCCGGGGCCGATGCGGCGGATCGCGTCGAAGATCTCGGGGGGCAGCACATACCGCCCGACGATGGCGAGGTTGCTCGGCGCCTCGTCGGGCTTGGGCTTCTCGACCAGCGCGGTGACCTTCACCGTCTCGCCGGCATCGACGATGTGATCGGAGGGTTCGACGGCGGCGATGCCGTAACGGTTGGTCTCCTCGGGGTCGACCTCGATGAATGCCAGGACGATGCCGCCCGTCTGCGCCTGCAGGTCGAGCATCGCCGGGAGCAGCGGCTCACCCTCGTCGACGAACTCGTCGCCGAGCAGCACCGCGAAGGCCTCGTTGCCGACGTGCGACTCGCCGTACGAAACGGCATGCCCCAGCCCGAGCGGCTCACCCTGCCGGCAGGTGTAGATCTCGGCCAGCTCGGACGGGCGCTTGATCGCCTCAAGGCGCTTGGTGTCGCCCTTCTCGGCGAGCCGGGCCTCCAGGTCGGGGCGGCGGTCGAAGTGATCGACCATGGAGGTCTTGCCGCGGCCGGTCACCAGGAGGATGTCCCGGATGCCGGAGGCGGCAGCCTCCTCGACGATGTATTGCAGCACCGGCCGGTCGACCACCGGGAGCAGCTCCTTGGGTACGGCCTTCGTCGCCGGGAGGAAGCGGGTGGCAAGTCCCGCCGCCGGGATCACGGCTTTGACAGCCCGCTGACGCGTCGCGGACTGGTGAGGAGTCGTGTCAGGCATGTAGAAAGGCTAGCCGCCGCGGCTCTGTCGCGGTGGTTGTGCCGCCTTGGGCGCGCCGGGCGTCACCTCGACGCTCGCCTTCCCGCTGCTCACGGCGGCCGCCAGCCGATATGTGTCCCGACCTCCCGCCTTGGCCGCGTACAGGGCGTCGTCCGCCGCCTCGAGCACCGCCTGGCCGGTAGTTCCGTGATGCGGAAATACCGCGATACCGATCGATACCGTAATCGGGATCCGGCGCGGCGGCTGGCCGGCGCTCGACGACACCGCGAGGACCGAGGCGCGCCGCACGGCCGTGCCCAGCCGCTCGGCGAGCACCGCGGCGCCGCTCGCGTCGGTCTCGGGCAGCAGCACCACGAACTCCTCCCCGCCCTGCCGGAACGCGAAGTCGACCTCGCGGATCTCCGCGCGCAGCCGGCGGGCGACCTCGGCCAGCACCGCGTCGCCGGCCGGGTGCCCATGGGTGTCGTTGACCTCCTTGAAGTGGTCGAGGTCGAGCACGAGCACGGCCAGTGCGCGGCCGAACCGGCTGGCCCGCTCGATCTCCCGGCGCAGCGACTCGCGCAGGTAGCGGTAGTTGGACAGGCCGGTCAGCGGGTCGGTGAGCGACAGCCGCTGCGCCTCCTCGTGCACCCGGACGTTGTCGACGGCGACGGCGGCCTGCCCGGCGAAGGTGCGCAGGGTGATCAGGTCGGCGTCGTCGAACTCGTCGAAGCCGTGCCGGTCGTAGAGGGCGAGCACGCCGCGGGCGGCCGGCGGACGCTCCGGCTGCGCCTCCAGCCCGGTGGTCGGCCCGGCGGCGGGGGCGGCGATCGGCACCGCTACGTAGGTCACGCAGCGCGGCTCGGCCGCCGCGAGGAGCGGCCCGTCGCGCTCGACCCGCCCGCGCATCGGCTCGCCGGAGGCGGCGACCGTGCCGAGCAGCCCCTCCCCCGGCTGGAGCCGCAGCTCGGTCACGTCCGTCCCGGCGAGCCCCTCGCTGACCTGGCCGCGCAGCTCGGTGCCGGCCGGGTCCGCCATGAGCACCACGCCGGCCCGCGCCCCGGTCGCGGCGGTGGCGGTCTGCAGGATCACCTGCAGGATGCGGTCGAGGTCGTGGGTGCCCGCCAGGGTGTCACCCAGCACGCCGAGCTGGCGGCGCAGCTGGTCACGGCTGGTCGTGAGCGCCTGGACGTACCTCTGCGTCTCCCGCGTCATGCGGTTGAACGTCTGCCCGAGCCGGCCGACCTCGTCCCGGCCGCGCACCGGCGCCCGGGCGCCGAGATCCCCGTCGGCGACCCGCTCAACGGCCTGCGCGAGCTCGGTGAGCGGCTGCGTCGTCGACCGGGCCAGCCACCAGGCGACGCTGACCGCGACCAGGCCCGCACAGACGACGACCGCCACGAGCACCGCGTAGAGCCCCTGCGTGTCGGGCGCGGGCACGCTGATCGCCAGGGTGAGCGGCTGGCCCGGCTGCGGGTCGAGGCGGCGCACCAGCCGGCCGCCGTCCGTCACGCCGGTCGCACCGGGCACGAGCCCCCGTGCGGCCTGGACGATGCCGGAGTCCTCAGCCGTGGGCTGCGCGCCGGCGTCGAGGGAGTTGATCCGCACCCCACTGGCCGAGGCGAGCCAGCCGAGCAGGCTGGAGTCGACGGGCTCGACCGCGTACGCCCGGCCGATGCGCTGCCCCCGCGCGTCGAGCACGTCGACGGAGGACGAGACCGCCGCGAACGCCGAGGACGCCGGGTACGTCGAGGCGGCGCAGTCGACCCACGGACGGGCCGGCAGTTCGCCCGCCGAGGTGAGCACGCCGCCGCCGGCCCGGGTTACCTCGACCGCGCGGGCCAGGCCCCGGCTGATGGCGGTCTGCGCCGCGTCGGGCCGGTCGCCGAGCAGCGCGACGGTCTCGGCGGCGAGGCGTAGCCGCTGGCAAGTGACAGAGAGGGCGGCGCGCAGGTTGTCGGCGCCGGCGTCGAGCCGCTCGGTGGCGCGCTGGTCACTCACGGCGGCGACGGCGATCCCGACGAAGACCGCGCCGAGCAGCACCGGCCCCAGCACGACGGCGAGGAAGGCCGCGGCGAGCCGCGCGCGCAGCGTCACGTCCGTCCTTTCTTGCCTCGCACCGTACCTGGCGGGTTTGGATGCGATGCTGTCACAGTCGAGGAGGAATCGAGTGGCGCTGTCAGGGGTGTCCCCAAAATCCGAGCTCAGGGCGCACATCAGGTCCGCGCGCCGGGCCATGCCGGGCCCCGTCCGGGCGACCGCGGACCGTTGCCTGGCCCTCGCAGCCGTCGATCTGGCACGGCGGGCGGCGGCCCGCACGGTCGCCGCCTACGTCCCGCTGGAGTTCGAGCCCGGCGGCGCGGAGCTGATCCCCGCCTTGGCCACGGCGGCCGATCGCCTGCTGCTGCCGGTCCTGCTCGACGACAACGACCTGGACTGGGCCGAGCATCCCGCCCACGGTCCCTTCGCCCCCGGCCGCTTCGGCCTGCTGGAGCCGACCGGCCCCCGGCTGGGCCGTGAGGCGGTCGGCGAGGCGGACCTCATCCTGCTGCCCGGGCTCGCTGTCTCGGATGATGGGACGCGGCTGGGCCAAGGCGGCGGCTCCTACGACCGGGTCCTGCGACGGGTGCGGGCCCCCACGGTCGTGCTGCTCTACCCGGGTGAATTTCGTGCCGATGTTCCAGCCGAAGCGCACGACCAGCGCGTCTGCGGGGCGCTGGAGGCTTATGACACCGCGCACGTCCACTGGACGAAGGGGTGCCCGATGCCGCAACATTGGCACTCGAAGTATCGGAGTGCCAATGATGGAGGCTGAGCGGTGCCGACCTACCAGTACGCCTGCACGGAGTGCGGACACCAGCTGGAAGCTGTGCAGTCGTTCACCGACGATCCGCTGACCGTGTGCCCGCAGTGCCAGGGCCGGCTGCGCAAGCAGTTCTCGGCGGTGGGTGTCGTGTTCAAGGGCTCCGGGTTCTACCGCAACGACTCGCGCTCCCCGACCAAGTCGGGCTCCTCGACCAAGACGGAGAGCAAGACCGAGACCAAGTCCGAGTCGAAGAGCGAGACCAAGACGGAGTCGAAGCCGGCGACGAGCACCTCCCCGTCCGGCTCGTCCTCCTCGGGCTCATCCTCCTCGTCGAGCTCGAGCTCGTCCTCTTCCTCGTCGTCCTCCGCGGCCTGAGTCGCAGACGCAGAGCGCCCGGTCCCCCGCGGGGGCCGGGCGCTTCGTGCTTGCTGGTGTGATGTCAGTCCCAGTGGGGCGGCCGGTCGGCGAGCAGGCGGTCGTCGTTGGTCGACGCGCGCTCACCCCAGCCCGAGTCCGTGTCGTCGGTCGTGTGGTCCGGGAGCACGACCAACTCGTCGGCGAAGTCCTCGAAACTCACTTCACGCTGATCATCGGTGGGAGCCCACCCGTTCGTACCTGCCACGGCAGCGAGCCTACCCGCAGCAGTTTGCGGGAAAGTGGCCGAATGGCGACAGTCGCCTTCCCGGTATACCCGTCACACTCGGCGGCATGACAGAATCCACCCCCGAACCGGCGTACGACGCTCCTCTTGGCGAGGCTCCCGCAGACGATCAGGAGACCCAGCGCCTGGACGATCTGGACCTCGACGCCACCCGCCCCATGTCGCTCGCCGAGCTACGCGAGCTGATGATGGGCTAACCCGGACTGACACCGACCGGCGGTCCGGGCGGGTCTCCGCCCGCCTGGACCGCGGCCGCGCGTGAGATGGGTAATGTCGTCGGCGTGAGCGACGACGCGTACTGGCGACGCCCGGCCGAGGGTGCCGAGGCGCCCCCTCCCGCGCCCGCCGCCCCGCCGAGCGTCCCCTACGCCGGCGCTCCGCGCAGCACTCCGCCCCCGCGCGGCTGGCGCCCGCCCGTCGTGGAGAGCCCGGCCCCGCCGCGCAAGCTGCCGGCCCAGGACGTCGAGCGCGTCGAGCGCGAGGAGCAGGCCGCCACGATCCTGACGAAGGGCATGGGTCTCGTCGCCGGCGCGATCCTGGTCGTCGTGCTCCTCATCCTCTGCGGCCGGGTCCTCTTCTGAGTGCCGATCCGCGTGCCGGCTCAGAAGCCCGACCAGACCATGTGCGCGCCGCTGTCGCCGGTGCGGTAGCAGTAGTACATCGAGACCCCGGACAGCACGACCGCGAGCCCGGCGACCGCCCAGTAGGCCGCGGACCGGGCCTTGATCCGAACCCGGCCACCGGCGGCCGGCGGGATCATGAACACCATCACCAGCGCGACCACGGCCAGCAGGAACACGAACCGGAACAGCATGTCGGCGTAGTCCTCGTGCTCGGCGACCAGGGCCTTCATCTGCGGCGCCTGGAAGGCCCGGTGGGCGCTGAACGCTTCGCCGGACTCCTTCGCGAAGAAGGTCGCGCCCGGTGCGGCCAGCGCGAACACGACCAGCGACCACCGGATGTGCCGGCGGCTCGCGGGCCAGACCGCGTACAGCACCGCGGCCAGCACCAGGAGCGGCACCAGGACCACGGCCGCATGGATATACAGCGGATGCGCCGGAATGCCAAGGACACGGTCGAACACGGGGCCTCCTCGTCCAGTTGCGATCCTCCCCCGCGGGTGATTACCCGTGCGGAGGATCCCAGGTTCAGAGCCTGGAAACATTTGAACGGTTCCAGGCTGCGTGGTCTGATTGATGCTGTGTCGGGTGAAGATCTGCTGCGCGCCCGGGGTCTGCGTGTGACGCGACCCCGGCTGGCCGTGCTGGAGATCCTCGAGACTTCCCACGGCCATCTCGACGTCGAGCAGATCGTGGCCCGGGTGCGCCGGCGCTTGGACACGGTCTCGACCCAGGCGGTGTATGACGTGCTCAGTGCCCTGTCCCGGGCCGGCCTGGCCAGGCGGATCGAGCCAGCCGGCAGCCCGGCGCGATACGAGTCGCGGGTCGGCGACAACCACCACCACGTCGTCTGCCGGGGCTGCGGCGAGATCGCCGACGTCGACTGCGCGGTCGGCGACGCGCCCTGCCTGACCCCGTCGCAGGCGCACGGCTTCGTCCTGGATGAGGCGGAGGTCACATTCTGGGGCCTGTGCCCCGCCTGCCAACTCAAACGGGACGAAGAAACGCAGTGACGGACGCCGGCCTGTTCGGTCCGGACTCGATCACCTGGCGTGTGCACCGCGAGCCGATCGTCTCCGTCGGCGGCCTGCGCAGCCTGTACTTGCAGGCGCTGCATCCGCGGGCGGTCGCCGGCGTGGAGCAGAACAGCCGATACCGCCAGGATCCCTGGGGCCGCCTGGCGCGGACCTCGACATACGTGACCACTGTGATCTACGGCACGACCGAGGAGGCGCAGCGGGCCGGCGCCCAGGTCCGCCGGATACACGCCCGGATGACCGCCGTGGACCGGCGCACCGGCGAGCGGTTCCGGATCGACGATCCCGAGCTGCTGCGCTGGGTGCACGTCACCGAAGTGGAGTCGTTCCTGACCGCCGCGCGGCGTGGCGGGCTGCGGCTCACCCCGGCGGAGGCCGACGAGTATTACGGCGAGCAGACCCGCACCGCCGCCCTCGTCGGGCTGGACCCCGCCACGGTGCCCGACTCGGTGGCGGCCGTCGAGAAGTACTACGCGCAGATGCGCCCGTCGCTCGAGCTCACCGTCGACTCAGCGGCCACCGGGCTGTTCCTGACCATGCCGCCGCTGCCATACGGCCTGGGCCTCACCCCGGTGCGCGGCGCCGTGTTCGCCGTGTCGGCGCTCGCGATCGGGCTGCTGCCGGCGTGGGCGCGCAAGCTGTACGGGCTGCCCGCCCTGCCCGCCGCCGACCGCATCGCATCGGTGAACACCCTGGTCCTGGGCCGGTTGTTGCGATCGGTGCCGATCGAGTGGATCGAGTCCCCGGCCCGCAAGCGGGCGATGGAGCGGCTGGGCCTGCGCTGATCCCACCCGGCGCGTTCATCCCGGCGCGACCCGGTGGCCGCCAGCGCTCGCGGTCACGTTCACCCGGCGCGCGCCGGGTGGCCGGGCGGAAGGGCGCACGCGGCCGTGCCGCCAGGCATCCGGTGGCGATTGCGGGCGACCCAGCGGTACACCGGCCAGGCGAGCGCGGTGATCGGGCGCAGGCCCAGGACGGCACCGGCGGCGCGCCATATCAGGCCGGCGCGGCGCAGCAGGTCGGCGATCGCGGCGGGACCGGCGGTGGCGCGGCCCGGCGCCACGTAGCAGACCGCGGAGCTCACCTGCTCCTCGGTCAGGCCCAGCGCCTCGAGGTCGGCGAACTGCCAGGCCCCGACATCCGCGTCCGGCCTGATGCGATGCTCTATGAACCGGGCGCATGATGAACAGAAGGCACAGTCACCGTCGAACACGAAGGTCGGGCGTCGCACCCATCCATCATCGCGCAGCCGGGGTGAGCCCGCGAGGGTGAGCCCTGGCACCGGCTGGGAATGCTGGTAAGGGGTTTGTGGTTATGGCAGTGCGTACCCGATGCGACGCCATGAAGGATCGGAGCTAAAGCATGGCAACCGTAGAGCTGACCGCGGAGAACTTCGCCGAGAAGATCGGCGGCGAGGGCATCGCCCTGGTGGACTTCTGGGCCTCCTGGTGCGCGCCGTGCCGGAATTTCGCGCCGGTCTACGAGCGGGTGTCGGAGCTCAACCCTGACATCACGTTCGGCAAGGTCGACACCGAGGCAGAGCAGCTGCTCGCGGCCGAGTTCAACATCCGGTCGATCCCGACACTGATGATCGTCCGCGACGGCGTGGCGCTGTACTCCGAGCCCGGCGCGCTGCCGCAGCAGGCCCTCGAGTCGCTGATCCAGCAGGCGCGGGACCTCGACATGGACGAGGTGCGCGCCAAGGTCGCCGAGACGCAGACGACCGAGACGGGCCAGGCCACCAAGGACGACTCGGACGACAGCGTAGTCAAGGCATAACGCCTGGTAGTACACCATCGGCATTCCTTGAATTCCGTTCGTACGCGTGTTCGAATGAGCTCGTGCGATGGGACAACCTCAAGGCGACTGGCGGTGCTGCCACCGGTGATCCCGGGCAGCCGCGAGTGCTACCGCTCGCGCTGCCCGGGGCCGTGGCCCGGACTTTCGACACGCCCGAGTTCCGCGGCGTCACCTTCTACGAGGTTCAGGCCAAGTCCCTGATCAACCGGGTGCCCGGCGCGTCCCGTGTGCCGTTCGAGTGGACGCTCAATCCCTATCGCGGCTGTTCGCACGCCTGCGTGTATTGCCTGACCGGCGACACCGAGATCCTGATGGCCGACGGCAGCACCAGGCCGCTGGCGGATCTGCGGGTCGGCGACGAGATCGTCGGCACTGTGCGGGACGGACGGCTGCGGCGATACACGACGACCCGGGTCCTCGCGCACTGGGCGACCGTCAAGCCAGCCCATCGGGTGACGCTCGCCGACGGCACGACGCTGGTGGCCTCGGGCGAGCACCGGTTCCTCACCGACCGCGGCTGGAAGCACATCACCGGCACCCGGCACGGCCGCAGCCGCCGGCCCCATCTGACCACCGCCAACCGCCTCGCCGGCTTCGGTGCGCTGCCGAACGCGGCACCGACGCGGTCGCCGGCGTATCGGCGCGGATACCTGTGCGGCTTCGTCAACGGCGACGGACACGTCGCGCCGGTGCCGGCGGCGGCGCTGGAGCGCGCCCACGAATACGCGGCGGCGTGCGGAGGGCTGCACGCGTTGGCCGGCGAGGGGGAGGCCGAGCGCGAGTTCGCCGGCGCCAGCGTCCGCGCCGCGAGCGCGGTGCTCGACTGGCCGCAGACGCCGGAGCGGGACTGGCGGCTGGGGTTCGTCGCCGGCTTGTATGACGCGGACGGCGGGCTGGCGGGCGGCCTTCCCCGCTTCAACGCGGTCGACAAGGTGGTCGTCGACTGGCTCGTGGAGTGCCTGACGGCGCTCGGCTTCGCCGCCGTCGTCGTCGAGCCGTGCGCCGGGCCGGGCGGGGTCCGGGTGCTGGGCGGGACTCGGGAGCGGGTGCGGTTCGGGCTGATGTTCGGGCCGGCAACCGGGACGGACACGGTGGCCGGCGAACTGGTGCGCGGCGACGACGCGCTGCGGGTCGTCGGCGTGGAGCCGCTCCGGGTCGAGGTGCCGATGTATGACATCACGACCGGCACCGGCGACTTCATCGCCAACGGCGTGGTCAGCCACAACTGCTTCGCCCGGCGCACCCACACCTACCTGGACCTCGACGCCGGCCACGACTTCGACACCCAGATCGTGGTCAAGGTCAACGCTGGCGAGGTGCTGCGCCGGGAGCTGTCGGCCCGCGGCTGGACGGGTGCGCACCTCGCGATGGGCACCAACGTCGACTGCTACCAGCGGGCCGAGGGTCGGTATGGCCTGATGCGCGAGATCCTCGCCGCGCTGCGCGACCACGCCAACCCGTTCTCGATCCTGACCAAGGGCACGCTCATCACCCGCGACCTCGACCTGCTGCGCCAGGCCGCCGAGGTCACGTCGGTGAGCCTGTCGATGTCGGTCGGGTTTGTCGACGAGGGCCTCTGGCGCTCGGTCGAGCCCGGCACCCCGAGCCCGCTGCGCCGCATCGACGCGATCCGCCGGCTGAGCGACGCCGGCTTCCCGGTCGGCGTGCTGATGGCCCCGATCCTGCCCGGCCTGACCGACACGCCGGAGTCCATCGACGCCACGGTCGGCGCCCTGGCCGCAGCGGGCGCGGCGAGCGTGATGCCGCTCGTGCTGCACCTGCGACCGGGGGCACGGGAGTGGTATCGCACCTGGCTGCTGCGGGAGCATCCGCAACTGGGGCCGCGGTACCGGGAGCTGTATGGGGACGGCTCGTATGCGCCACAGCCCTACCAGCGCGAAGTCGCCGCGCGGGTCCGGCTGGCGGCGCGCCGGCACGGGCTGCGCACGGGCGGCACGGGCACGGCGCGGGGCGTGGACGCACCGAAGCGGACTCCGGCGGCGGGCGAGCAGTTGACGCTGCTCTGAGCGGGCGGCCCGGGTCAGGCATCTACCGATGCCGCCGGGTTCGCCGTCGCCAACTCCGGCGGTGCCGTCCGGCCGTTCCGACCGGCGCGCCAGTGGCATAGCCAGGGTTATCGAGGCCCGTCTTCTCCAACGGGGAGGAAGCCGGCCATGACTGCCTAACGGAATCACTCTCAGTAGTGAGAATTCCGTCACAGTGTGTAGTCATCATGCTCAATGCGTGCAAGATGTGACGCGCATCTCTATACGCAGCGTTGCGAGGGGGTGGGCGGCGGTACCAAGATACTCACCACAAGAGCGTGGGCGGCGGGCGCCAGGCAGAGCCCCGCCGCTCACTGCGTTTTCCTCACACTTGACCGCTTCCTCTATCGGCGGCCCGGCCTAGACCTGCATGCTGCGCAAACACATGACAGAGCTGTCAGAGCTGTTCCAGAGGAGTGCGAGATGCAGTTCGGCCGATACTTCGAGGAGTTCGAAATCGGTGCCGTCTATCGGCACTGGCCGGGCAAGACGGTCACCGAGTCCGACGACCATCTGTTCTGCCTGCTGACCATGAACCACCACCCACTGCACCTCGACGCGCATTACGCCGAGACGTCGACGCATTTCAAGCGCAACGTGGTGGTCGGCAACTACATCTACTCGATCCTGCTGGGCATGTCGGTGCCCGACGTGTCCGGCAAGGCCATCGCCAACCTCGAGGTCGAATCGCTGCGGCACACCGCGCCGACCTTCCACGGCGACACCATTTACGGCGAGACGGTCGTGCTGGACAAGCGCGAGTCGGAGTCGAAGGAAGACCGCGGCGTGGTGACCGTGGAGACCAAGGGATACAAGCAGGACGGCACCCTCGTCTGTGTCTTCAAGCGGCGGGTGATGGTGCCCAAGAGGTCGCACGCGGGCCCGGAGGCGCCCAGCTTCCCGGAGCCCAAGTCGTAGGAGCGTCAAGGAGGACGGGCGTGGGTTTGCTCCGCAGGCTGCTGGGGCGGGAACAGGCGTGGGTCGAGCGCTGGGCGGTCTACCCAGGCGAGGTCGGCGGCCGGCTCGCGATGTACAACATCGATCTCGGTGCGGTCGAGGCCGCCCCGGTCGCCCGGTTCCCGCTGCGGTACGACGTCGAGTTCGCCTACACCGGCGACGGCGCGAGCGGCATGCCCGCGGCCGCGGAGCTGGCCTCCATCCACACCCTGGACGCGGCGGTACGCCAGGTGCTGCGCTCCGCCGGCGGTGCCCTCGTCGGCCGGGTGCTCTCCGACAACGCCGGGCGGGTCACCGGGTATCTGCCCACGAACACCAACCCGCCGCCGCTGCCCCCGATCGACGGCCTCGCCCCGACCGCGGAGGTGTCCAGCGACCCGGGCTGGACCCGGGTCCGCGAGGAGCTCACGCCCAACGCCTGGCAGCGCAACGTCCTGGACGACAACCAGGTGCTCCAGGAGCTCGAGGGGCACGGCGACCGGCGCGGCCTGCCGCGGGCGGTGGAATTCCTGGCCTACTTCCCCGACCCCGAGCGCGCCGAGGCCTCGGCGCAGGAGCTGCGCGAGGACGGGTTCGCGGTGACCGTCGAGCGCGGCGACGAGGGCGACTACGTGCTGCAGGCCATCCGCCGCGACACCGTCGAGCCGCCCACGCTGCACGAGGTCACCTGGAAGGTGCGCGGCATCGTCGAGGGCCACGACGGCATCTACGACGGCTGGGGCTGCATGGTCCAGACCGGCAGCTAGTGCCGTGACCACGACCGTTGACCGGGCTGGGTCGGGGCTTGCGATTCCTCGCCGCCGCAGGGTGCGGCCGAGCTCCCACCGGCGTTGGTGATCGGGCGGGCCGCGGCCAGCCCCGCTCGTCGACGAGGTGGACGGTGATGCCGCCCGTTCGACCTTGTCCCGCAACACCGCGATGGCCCGGCCGATCCGCCACTGGTGGTCTGGGTCAGTGCGGAAAGAGCCGTTATCGCCGGATTTTTCGGCATACGCTCGGTTATGGGAGGTTGTCATGTCGAGCCAGCCCGCATCCGGCCCGTCCGGCCGCCCGGCCATTCGGGTCGACCTGCCGCTGCGGCGGCAGGAGTGGGATCTGCTCGTCCGGCTGCCCCGTACCGTGCTCGTCGCGGCCTGCGCCGGCGACAAGCACGTGGACGCCGTTGCCGGGGTCGAGGCCATCGCCGCCGGTCAGCGGTCCCGTGCGCTGCTGGTGCGCGGGGTGGTCGCGGCCATCTTCGCCGAGCAGCTGACCGACAACGACATCGACGCCACGGCCGCCGAGCCGACCACGGTGCTCGTCGACTGCGGGCACGCCGTGCGGCTGCTGGCCGAGCGGCTCGGCCCGGACGTCGCGCTCGCCTACGGCGAGTGGCTGATGGACATCGCGGCGAGCGTCGGGCGGGCCGCCTGGGCGCCCGGGCGGATCCGGCTCGGCGGGGTGGAGATCCAGCTGGCGGAGCGGCGCTTCGTCAACGGGATCGCCCTGGAGCTGGCGCGCGCCCTGTACCGCTGAGCGGGGCCGGCGCGCCGACGAGCGCCGGCCGGGTGGGCTGGACGACCTTCTCACTCGGCCGGCCTCCAAGGCCGGAGCCTGGCTGGTCCGAGCCCGAGCTCCGCAGCTCCAGCCGGCATCCGCGACGGCGGAAGCGTCGTACCAGGAACGCTGTGCCGAGCGAACGGGCACATGCGGTACCGTCGCCGGAAATGGAACCCGAGACGGAGCTTGCGGTAGGGGTCGGGCCCTGGGAAGGTCCATGGCCCGCCGCGCCACACTACGACCCGGCGCTGCTCGCGGACGGCGACCGCCGCAATGTGGTGGACCAGTATCGCTACTGGCGCCTCGATGCGATCGTGGCCGACCTCGACACCCGCCGGCACCCCTTCCACGTCGCCGTCGAGAACTGGCAGCACGACCTGAACATCGGCACCGTGGTGCGCAACGCCAACGCGTTCTTGGCCGCCGAGGTGCACATTGTCGGGCGGCGACGGTGGAACCGGCGCGGAGCCATGGTTACCGACCGCTACCAACACGTGCGCCATCATCCCGACGTGACCGAGTTTCTGGAGTGGACCCGGCGGCACGACCTGCCGCTGATCGGCATCGACAACCTGCCCGGCGCGCGGCCGCTGGAGAGTGCCATGCTGCCGCGGCGGTGCGTGCTGCTCTTCGGCCAAGAGGGGCCTGGCCTCTCGGAACCCGCCCGTCTGGCGTGTGGCGCGGTGTACTCGATCGCGCAGTACGGCTCGACCCGGTCGATCAACGCCGGAGTGGCCAGCGGCATCGCCATGCATGCTTGGATCCGGCAGTACGGGGCCGTAAACCCCTGACCGGCCTTACCGTGGGTATATGGGCGTCGCAGTCAGCTGTCCCCGCTGTGGTGGTCCGGTGCGACCGCCGGACCTCATGCACTCCGATTGGCGATGCGATGTCGATGGGGCGGTACTGCCCCTGCACGTCGCGCAGCACATCGGGCCCGAGATCGTCGACGCGGTCCGGGCGAAACTGCTCGCCGCGGCGCAGCGGGCCGGGGACAGACGCCCGACCCCGCTGTGGAGCCCATGGCCGCTGCCGAGCGGCTGGATGGTGACCGGGGTGGGCTGGGTCGGCGACGAGCGCTCCGGGGTGCATGCCACCGCGCTGGCCTGCAGCGGGCCGGGGCCGGTCGAGCACGGGCCGGCCGACTGCCTGATCATCGCCGAGGAGCCCGGCGTCGGGCTCGGCAACCGCTTCGCCGGCCTTCCGGGCACCGACCCTGGGCCCTTCTTCGACGGCGACCTCGCCACCACCACCGCGCACGCGAAGGTCCGGGCCGCCGGCTGGCCCACCCCGCTGTGGATGGCGAAGTCCCCGGAGGATCGGTGCGCGTACATCGGCGAGGCCGCCGGCATGTGGATCTACATCGTCACGTGGCCCGCCGCGGCCGGGTATCTCCTGGAGGAGGAGCTCGAGCTGCACGATCTGTCCGATGACGTGCCAACCCACCTCGTCTACGGCGCGCCGTCGCCCTATCTTCACGGCAAAGCGTAGACAGCCGCGACTAGGATCGAGCTCCGAGTCGATGCTCGGCGCGCGGCGAATCTGCACCCTGAGCCGCGCAGCTGATACGCTGAGTTCGCCGGGGCGTTGGTGCGCAACGCCGCGGGGAGGGGATTGACGGCTATGGTCAAGAAGGTCCTCACCTGGGGAAGCATTGCCTTCCTCATCTTCTTCGTGGCGTATCGGCCACAGTCGGCTGCCGGGGTGTTCAAGTCCATCGGCGGGGGCATCATGGACATCGCCACCGGATTCGGCGACTTCTTCTCTAGCCTGGTTGCCTGACGTCGATGTCTGCCGGCGCCGAGCCTCCTGAGGACGACCCGAACGCCCGCCGCAACCAGGACCGGGACACGGAGCCGATTCCCCGTGCCCGCCCGGAGTCCCTCTCCGGCCAGCCGTTCACCGCGACCGGCGAGCCGGTCGGCTACTCCGCGCATGCCGACTACACCGCCGACGGCGACGACTTCGTCTCCGACTCCTATGCCGACCCGTTCACCGACGGCGCCAACTCGGGCGGCGGGGGCGGCCGGCAGTATTCCGGCGCACCACCCACGTTCTCACAGGACGAGTTCGCCGGGCTCCAGGGCGGCGGCGAAGCCCGCCCGCCGGCGCCGCCCGGCAGCCGCGTGGCGCCGCTGGAGGACGAGGCGAGCCAGCACGCGGCCCGCTATCTCTTCCCCACCGAGAAGTTTCGCGGCGAGTGGAAGCGGCACTGGATCCAGCTGGCCAAAGAGGGCATGATCGCGACCTTCGCGACGATCGCGATGGGCTACATCGCAGGCTGGCTGACCAAGCACAACCAGAGCCAGTTGCGCACCGTGGTGCTGGCCATCTGGGCGATCGTGGTCCTCTGGTGCGCGTGGCGCGTCGCCGACTGGTGGTATGACCGCTTCATCCTCACCAACAAACGGGTCATGGTCGTCTCGGGCATCTTCAGCCGCAAAGTCGCCATGATGCCCCTGCAACGCGTCACCGACATGAAATACGTGCAGTCATTGACTGGCCGCACGCTCGGATACGGTCATTTCGAGCTGGAGTCCGCAGGCCAGGATCAGGCATTGCGTAATATCCGCAACCTGCCCAACCCGAATGAGTTGTATCTGCGGATCGTCGAGGAGATGTACGAGCCGGAGGCCGTCGAGGCGCGCATCGGCCGGGCGGCCGAAGACGACGGAACCTGAGAGTTCGCTGAAAATGCGCTCCGGGTGGCAACCCGGGCACCCCCTTGTTGCGTCTTCGTACGTGGGCGAAGGGGGAAGGGGCGGCCGGTGCCGGATGACGCAGGGTTCCGCGAAGAAGATTTTCGTGAGTTCGTCGCGCTTCGCTCCAAGGCGCTGCTGCGCACCGCCTACCTGCTGGCCGGTGACTGGGCGACCGCCGAAGACCTGCTGCAGATCGCGCTGACCAAGACCTTCCTGGCGTGGAAGCGGCTCGGGCACATCGAGGCCGTCGAGCCGTACGCCCGCCGCGTGCTCGTCAACACCTCGACCAGTTGGTGGCGGCGCCGCTGGCACGGCGAGCGCCCCACCGAGGTGCTCCCCGAGGGCGCTGCCGCCGACCAGATCGAGGAGAGCCTCGAGCGCGACGCCATGTGGCGGCACGTGCGCGCCCTGCCGAACCGGCAGCGAGCCGTGCTCGTGCTGCGGTACTACGAGGACCAGTCCGAGGCCGACACCGCGCGTCTGCTCGGCGTGTCGGTCGGCACCGTGAAGAGCCAGACCTCCCGCGCCCTCGCCACGCTGCGCGAGCGGCTCAGCGCCGAGGGCGTCCGTCCCGTCACCCGATCCCAGCCCGCCCAATCGCCGACCGTCCCCGAACCGGCCAAGGTTCCGGCGAGCGTTCCGGCAACTATTGCGGCTCTCGAAGAGCCGGAACAACCTTTCGTCGAGGCTGAGACGCTTCTAGCTGCGGAGACCGTGGTGCTGCCCACGGAGACCGCCGTCGAAGAGCCGGTGGAAGTCTGACTGGGGACGTGACGATCATGCTGGAACACGAACTCCGCGAGACGCTCGCGGCCAAGGCGGGCAGTCTCCCGCCCGGGTCGCTCGCGTCGCTGACCGGGGCCGCCGACGCCGCCATCAGTGGCGCCGCGCGGGTCCGCCGGCGGCGGCGCGCCGTGGTGAGCGGCTTGTCCGGTTTCGTCGCCGTCGCGGTGGTCTCGGTCGCCGTCGCGCAGACGCTGACGGCGGGCACCCCGGGCGACCTCCCACAGGCGCAGGGGCCCGCCAGCCAGCCCCAAACCGAGCAGCACCCGTCGGTTGGGGCGTCCTGGAGCCTGCCGGCGCCGCCGTCCGGGATGCGCGAGGTGGAGGCGGTCAAGCCGAGCGCGCAGGCGGCCACCCGGGTGCGGCTGCAGCTGCCGGCCAGGAGCACGGTCACCGCGGCCTACCAGGCCAAGGACGGCTACCTGGTGGTCAACACCCAGCCCGACGGCGATAAGCAACTCGTCCTACAGGACAACAAGGACCAGCAGAAGGTCCTGGTCGAAGACGCGAGCAACATCACCGTGGCCAAGGACGGCAAGACGGTGGCGTGGGCGTCACAGGGTCTGATGAACGTCGGCTCCCGCAGCGGCGAGGACGGCAACAAGATGACCGCCAAGTACTCGGTCGACGTCCCGCCGGACACCGAGCCGGTCACGTTCGTCGGCACCAACCTGGTGATCAGCAACAACGACAAGGGCTTCGGCGTCTTGCGCACCGAGCGCGGGTACAACCAGACGTGGGACACCACCGTGGTCCGCGTGTTCGGCGGCACCACGGACAACAAGGGCGTCTACGCGGAGCTCCTCGCCAAGACCTCGGACACGCCGATGTGCCTGGCGCTGCTGGAGTTCGACCAGCCCTTCAAGACCAAGAACACGAGGTGCGGGCTGCCGATGGCGGCCAAGGAGGGTGGCGCGCGGATCTCCCCCGACGGGCGCTGGCTCGCCTACCCCGTCAAGGGCCTCAAGCAGGTGGCGATCCTCGACCTGACCACGGTCTTCCCGGACGGCAAGCCGAAGGTGTGGGACCTCTCGGTCACCTCGAATACCGTCTGGCTCAACGCGACGACGTTCGTGGTCGACAACGGCAAGAAGTTCCTCAAGCTCAACCCGGGCGCCAAGACGAGCGAGTACGACTCGCTGGACCAGGAGAGCGACGGGGCCGTGCTCATCGAGCCCCTTGCCGACCAGTAGCACCTCTATAGGCTGGGAGCGTGCGGATCGATCTTCACGCCCACTCCACCGCGAGCGACGGCACCTCGACGCCGGCGGAACTGATCGCCGAGGCGGCCGCGGCCGGGCTCGACGTCGTAGCGCTGACCGACCACGACACCACGGCGGGCTGGCCGGCCGCGATCGCCGCCCGCCCGCCCGGCCTGGCGCTCGTGCCGGGGGCGGAGCTGTCGTGCCGGTGGCACGGGGGCGCCTGGCCGATCTCGCTGCACCTGCTGGCGTACCTGTTCGATCCGAGCGATGCGGCGCTGGCCACGGAGCTGGCGCGGGTCCGCCTGTCGCGGGAGACCCGGGCTGAGCGCATGGTCGAGCTGATGTACGCCGACGGCATCGACGTCACCTGGGAAGAGGTGTTGCAGGACGCGGCCGGCGGCACCGTCGGCCGCCCGCATCTCGCCCAGGCGCTCATCCGGCGGGGCCTGGTCGGCACGGTCTCCGAGGCGTTCGAGCCGCAATGGCTGGGGCGCCGATACCGGGTGCCGAAGGACGACCTCGACGTCTTTCTCGCGCTACGCCTGGTCCTGGACGCCGGCGGGGTGCCGGTCTTCGCCCACCCGCGGGCCAGCGTCCGCGGCCCGATCGTCCCGGACGAGCTCATCGTCGAGATGGCCGGCGCCGGGCTGTTCGGGCTGGAGGCCGACCACACCGACCACAGCCCGGCGGAACGCGAGCACGTGCGGGCGCTGGCCGGCAGGCTCGGCCTGGTGACCACGGGCAGCAGCGACTACCACGGCACCAACAAGACGGTCCGGCTCGGCGCGCGGACCACGGCCCCGGAGGTGCTCGAACGCATCGCCGCGGCCGGCCGGGGAAGCCACGTGGTGGGGTGAGCGCCGAGGACGGCGCCGCCGGCGATCCGCGCCGCGGCATCGACCTGCTGGCGCGTCTTTGACGGGATCGTGCTCGTGGGCCGCCCCGGACAGTCGCCGGGGCGGCCCACACATCGTTAGCGCAGGGTCGTGTAGATCGTCTTGGTGAGCGTGCCGTTGGCGTCGTCCATGTCGAGCGACCAGACCATCGCGCCGCCGTAGCCGGACAGGCGGACGAACAGGCCCTTCTGGGCCACGACGACCGGGTCGTCGAAGGTCCAGAACGTGCTGCCATTGAACAGCCACGCGTGGCCCGTCAGCACGTCGCGATACACCTTGTAGCCCTGCTGCGGCAGCGCCGCGAGGATCTTGTAGTCCTCGGTGCCGGCCGCCCACGTGGCCGGCGCCGGGCCGGTCGCCGACTGGAACAGGCCGTGGTTGGCGTTGGTCACGCCGGTCCAGCCCTGTCCGTAGTACGGCACGCCCAGCACGAGCTGCTTCTTCGGCGCGCCACGGTCGGTCCACGCCTTGAGCGAGGTGGCCCCGCTGAAGTCCGGCGTGGTCGGGGCGCCCCGCGGCACGAACAGCGCGGACTGCTGGTTGGTCTTGGGCTCCCAGGTGCCGTGGAAGTCGTAGCCCTGGACGTTGCCGAAGTCGAGGTACTTGAAGATCTTGTTCGCCTCGAAGCCGGCATCGATCTTGGCGGGCGCGGCCGGCAGGAACGCCGTCAGCGTCGCGTTCTTGCCCAGCTGCTTGCGGAACTCGGCGACGAGCAGCGTGAAGTTCTGCTTGTCC
Organism: Dactylosporangium sp. NPDC051484; assembly: GCF_040689395.1. NCBI lineage: Bacteria > Bacillati > Actinomycetota > Actinomycetes > Micromonosporales > Micromonosporaceae > Dactylosporangium > Dactylosporangium sp. NPDC051484. Next base: position 81,941 of record NZ_JBFAZX010000006.1, read on the forward strand.
TCGGGGCGGATCACGTTGCCCGGGTTGGCCTCCGAGCCCGGCCACTCCCAGTCGAAGTCGTAGCCGTCGAAGACGCCGGTCGACCCGAACGTGTCGATGCAGGACTTGACCAGCGCCTTGCGCGACGCGTCGGTCAGCGCGGCGTTGGAGAAGTTCGCCGACAGGGTCCAGCCGCCGAGCGACAGCAGGACCTTGAGGCCGGGGTGCTTCAGCTTGAGCTTGCGGAACTGGTTGAAGTTGCCGCTGAGGGCCTGACCCGGCTCGTCGGCGACGCCGTCGACACTCTCCTCCGCGGAGACCGGGCGCTGGTAGTCCGCCCAGGGGTCGGAGGAGACGCACTTGCCGGAGGCGTCGACGTCAGCGAAGGCGTAGTTGATGTGGGTCAGCCGAGCGGCCTGCCCGCTCGTCTCGAGGTTCTTGACGTAGTACTGCCGGCCGTAGATGCCCCACTGAAGGAAATACCCGACGCGCTTGAATTGGTCCTGGTGCGCGGCGCCGTGGGCGCCCGCCGCCGTCCCGGGCACAAGGGCCAGCGACGTCGCCGCCAGCGTGGCCACGAGCCCCGCGGACAGGCTCTTCAAGACTCTGCGTTTGCCCATAAACCCTCCATCTGTAAGGAAAGTTTGCTGTTATTGAGGCAAAGTAGGTGCGCCGCTCGATGGCGTCAAGACCCTGGTTTCCGCTCGATACGGGGCGGCCACGACAATCCGGTCGTGAATTTGAAGCTGCTCGGGGAAGTCTTCGTGACGCTCCTGGTCATTTTGGACCCGCCCGGGGCGGTGCCGATCTTCCTGGCGCTCACCGGCCAGATGGAGCGCCGCGACCGCCACCGGGCGGCACTGCAGGCGGTTGCGCTGGCGTTCGGCGTGATCGTGGTGTTTGCGGTGCTGGGCCGGCAGATCCTGGGCTATCTGCACATCGAACTGCCGGCGCTGCAGGGTGCGGGCGGCCTGCTGCTGCTGTTGGTCGCCCTCGAACTGCTGACTGGCAAGACCGACGATCCGCGCAACCAGGTGACCTCCAACGTCGCACTGGTGCCGCTCGGCACGCCTCTGCTGGCCGGGCCGGGCGCGATCGTGGCAACCATGCTGTTCGTGCGGCGCGCCGACGACTTCTCCGGATACCTGGCGATCGCGGTGGGCATCGTCGCCGTCATGATCATCGTGTACCTCGTGCTGCGCTTCTCCGGCCTGCTGGTGCGCATCCTGCGGCCGAGCGGCATCGAGGTGCTCACCCGGATCGCCGGCCTGCTGGTCGCGGCTATCGCGGTGCAGTTGCTCGCCGACGCGATCGGCGCCTTCGTGACGTCATACCTGCACTCGCCCCATTAGCATCGACGCTTTTCTTCCTGTCATACCTGGGTGGCAGGATGCTGGGCGTGGAGCAGTTGGGTCTATTCGCGGCGCCTCGAAGGCTGTTCACCTGCACGCCCAGCAAGCTCGGCAGCTACGAGGACTGTCCGCGCCGCTATCGGTATTCCTACGTCGACCGCCCGGCACCGCAGAAGGGCCCGCCCTGGGCGCACAACTCGCAGGGCGCGTCGGTGCACACGGCACTGAAGAACTGGTATGCCCTGCCCCCCGAGCGCCGCACCCGAGACGCGCTGCCCACCCTGCTCAAGGCGACCTGGGTCCGCGAGGGCTATCGCGACGACGCACAGGAGCGGGAGGTCTACCGGCGGGCCCTCGACTGGCTGGAGTCCTATGTGGAGGATCTCGACCCGGCCGACGAGCCGGTGGGCGTGGAGCGCACGGTGGCGGCCCGCACCGAGACGCTGGCGCTGTCGGGACGGGTGGACCGCATCGACCAGCGCGGCGACGAGCTGGTGATCGTGGACTACAAGACGGGGCGGAGCGCGGTGACGCCTGACGACGCCCGGGGGTCGCGGGCGCTGGCGCTCTATGCGATCGCCAGCGCGCGGGTGTTCCGGCGGGAGTGCCATCGGGTGGAGCTGCACCATCTGCCCAGCGGGACGGTGGCAGCGCACGAGCACACGGCCGAGTCGCTGGCGCGGCACCTGCGGCGGGCCGAGGAGACGGCGGCGGACATCCTGGCCGCGGAGTCCGCGGTGGCCTCCGGGGACGCGACTGCGGATGACGCGTTTCCGGCCCTTGCCGGGCCGCGCTGCTCGTGGTGTGACTATCGGAAGGTGTGCCCGGCCGGAGCCTCTGCGGTCACCAAGGAGCCCTGGGCGGCCGTCTGAGAAAACCGAGCGTTCGTCGATGGAGGTCCGCGTGCGTTATGGGATCGATGTCTGCACACTTGGGGAGTTCGCCGAGCCCGGGCGGGTTGTCGAGGTTGCGCGCGCGGCCGAGGCGGCTGGGTGGGAGGCGTTGTTCGTCTGGGACCATCTCGCGTTCGCCTGGGGTGTTCCCTCCGCCGATCCCTGGGTGGTGCTCGCGGCCGCCGCGCGGGACCTACGACGAACTCCTCGCGCGGGTCTCGGCCGGGCCGCCGCCCGTCAGAAGGCGGCCATGACGATCGGCACACCGCAGACGATCAGCAGCTCCGTGTAGCCGATGATCATCGCCGCCAGAGCCAGGCCGACACCCGGGCGGTGCTCTCGGCGGCACTGTGACCACGCGATGTGACCCATGAGGATGCCGAATGGGGGTAACAACACAGCGCAGGCCAACGCTGCCACCGACATGCCGTTCACGCGCACCTGAGAACCATTTCACAGGGTGATGTGGCCTGGTCACGTTGGCCTGAGGGCGGAAAACTCCGATACTTCGGGAATACCCGCCGGTAACCTGGCTGACCAACGGAGGTCTTCCCGACCATGGCTCGTCTCGCTCGGACACCCGGGCTTACCGATGTACAGCAGTCGATGCTCGAGACCGTCCGTGAGTTCGTCGACAAGGAGATCATTCCGCACGCACAGCGGCTCGAGCACGATGACGTCTACCCGGCCGACATCGTGGCGGGCATGCGGGAGATGGGGCTGTTCGGGCTCACGATCGCCGAGGAGTTCGGCGGGCTCGGCGAGTCCCTGCTGACCTACGCGCTGGTCGTCGAGGAGCTCTCGCGCGGCTGGATGTCCGTGTCCGGCATCGTCAACACGCACTTCATCGTGGCATACCTCGTCTCCCAGCACGGCTCGGAGGAGCAGAAGCGGCGGCTGCTGCCCCGGATGGCGACCGGCGAGGTGCGCGGCGCCTTCTCGATGTCCGAGCCCGGCACCGGCTCCGACGTCGCCGCGATCCGCACCAAGGCCGTCCCGGACGGCGACGACTGGGTGATCGACGGGCAGAAGATGTGGCTGACCAACGGCGCGTATTCCGCCGTGGTGGCCACCCTGGTCAAGACCGACCTCGGCGCCGAGTCGGTGTACGGCAACATGACGACGTTCCTGCTTGAGAAGGAGCCCGGGTTCGGGCTCAACGAGCAGCTCCCGGGGCTGAACATCCCCGGGAAGATCGAGAAGATGGGGTACAAGGGCGTCGAGACCACCGAGATGGTGCTCGACGGGGTTCGGGTGCCCGGCTCGGCCGTGCTGGGCGGTGCCGAGAACGTGGGGCGCGGCTTCTACCAGATGATGGACGGCATCGAGGTCGGGCGGGTCAACGTCGCCGCGCGGGCCTGCGGGATCTCGATCCGCGCGTTCGAGCTGGCCATCGCATACGCCCAGCAGCGCCAGACCTTCGGCGCGCCGCTGGTCAAGCACCAGGCGATCGCCTTCAAGCTGGCCGAGATGGCCACGAAGATCGAGGCGGCGCACGGGCTGATGGTCAGCGCCGCGCGGCTCAAGGACGCCGGGCAGCGCAACGACGTCGAGGCCGGCATGGCGAAGCTGCTGGCCAGTGAGTACTGCGCCGAGGTCGTCCAGGAGGCGTTCCGCATCCACGGCGGCTACGGCTACTCGAAGGAGTACGAGATCGAGCGGCTGATGCGCGAGGCGCCGTTCCTGCTGATCGGCGAGGGCACCTCGGAGATCCAGAAGACCATCATCAGCCGGGGTCTGCTGCGGGAATACGGGATCCGCTAGACCAGCGTGATCGCATGCACGGCACGGATGACCGCGATGCAGCTGTTCTCCACGTAGTCCACGCCCGCGGCCTCGGCCAGCACGCGTCCCTCCGGCGAGTGGACGCCCTCCTGCAGCCAGACCGCCGGCGCCCCGATGGCAAGCGCATCCTTGACCACCTGGGTGGCGTCCTCGGACGGGCGGAACACGTTGACCAGGTCGACCGCGAACGGAATGTCGGCGAGCGTCCGGTAGCAGCGCTCGTCGAAGATCTCGTCGGCGAACGGGTTCACGGGCACGATGCGCCATCCGTGCCGCCGCATCTGCCGCGGTACGCCATGTGCCACCTTCATGGGGTCCCGGGAGGCGCCCACGACGGCGATGGTCCGGGCCTCGCGCAGGATCTGTTCAGCGGTGCGCATGCGTCGACGTTAGCGCGCGGCGATGTCAGCCGTTCGCGACGCGCGACGCTCCCATGACGATGGGGCGCGGGCCACCGCGCAGGCCGGCCGCGAGACGGGCGCTCAGCAACAGCCCGTGCACGCGCCGGGCCTCCTCGGCCTGGCCGATCGCGGTGCGGTGCTCCGGGCACGACTGGTAGTACCCGATCAGATCCATGAGGAAGAGCAGGCTCGCGTCGACGTCGGCCGGGCGCAGCGTCACCGACCGGCGACGGCCCGCGACCAGCACGTCGAGCCGCGTGTTCTCCCGGTCGCCGTTGAGCTCCACGCCGCCGATCCGCTCCCAGGCGTACCGCGTGCCGCGCACCTCGATCCCGGTGGCGCTCAGCCGCAGCACGGGCGTGTGCCGGACCAGCCGCGTGACCAACCGCACGCCGATGCCGAGCGACATCGCCACGACGAACGCGAGGGCGCCCATCGCAACCCGGTTGGGTGCGGCGAACCGCATCATGAGTGCCAGCAGCGCCGCGGCGGCGAAGGCCTGCCCGGCGCGCGCGGAGGCGATCCGGGGCGACGGGTGGAACTCCCAGCCGGGCCGGGCCAGCTGCTCCTCGCGCCGGCGCGGCTCGATGAGCAGCAGGTTGACGGCGGAGCTGGCAAGCCCGGCGAGCACGACCAGGCCGATCAAGACGTCCTCACCGGGGTCGAGCGCCAGCACGAGCGCGCCGACGCCGAGGACGATCAGCGACGGTACGACGACCCAGGGCCAGCGCATGTGTCGATGCTACGCAGGACGCGCGACCCGTCGCGTCAGGCGATCAGCCGGACTGGCGGGCGAGGGCGCCGCGCAGCCGGTCGAGTTCCTCGATCGTGCCGATCGCGGGCCGGTGCTCCGGGTGGTCGAGGTACGAGTGGATCGAGCGGAACAGGAACCACAGCGACACGTCCAGCGCGACCACCTGGCCAGGCTGGAAACGCTTGATCGGCCGCCCGCGCACCAGCTCCGGATGGATGAGCGTCCACTGGGGACTCTCCGGCCCGGCCGTGAGCGCGGCCCACGGCACGAACGAGCGCCCGCCGTCGATCGCGATCCCGGCCGGGGTGATCACCAGCGGCCCGCTGCGGATCATGCGGAACAGCAGCAGGACCATGGCGGAGGCGTTGAGCACCAGGATCGCCCAGGCCAGCGTCGGCACGATCCGGCCCGGCACCCGCAGGCCGTTGAGCGCCATCAGCAGCAGCGCGGCGCTGAGCAGCCCGTTGAAGAGGCATTGCCGGCGAAACGCGGGCGGGATCGCGAAGGCCGCCTGCCCGTCGAAGACGACCAGCCGAAACGTCGAGGGCCCGCGCGTCGACCGGGTGAGCTGGACGAGGCCGACGACGATGCCCAGGGTGGTCAGCGGCTGCAGGACCAGCAGCAGCGGGAGGAACGCCTCGGGCTCGTCGACGAGCAGCACGGAGCCGACGGCCGACCCGACAACGACCGGCGGCCCGAGTAGCACCGCATAGTCACCGGTACGCGCCCCCATGCCGCCGAGCCTAGTCAGCCAACCTGATGATTGGCTGACTGTGCCGCCGCGGCCACTGTCGATTACCTCGGCGCTAACGGTACTGGGCCTCCCGAACGCTGTTGCCGCCGTCGACGACAAGCATCTGGCCGGTGATGTACGAGGCGCCGGGCGAGCACAGGAACGCGATGGTGGCGGCGACCTCCTCCGGCGTGCCGGGACGCCCCATCGGCGTGCCGAAGCCCTGCTTGAGTTCGACGAGCGTCGACGCGCCGGTGTGGATGATGCCGGGCGCGACCGCGTTGACCGTGATCCCGTCGGCGACAAGCTCCATCGCCAGCGCCCGGGTGAGCCCGACCACGCCGGCCTTCGCCGCCGCGTAGCCGGCCTCGGCGGGCAACGCGTTGACCGGGCCGGCGGTGGCGGCGAGGTTGACGATCCGGCCCCAGCCGTGCTCGGCCATGCCGCCCACGAAGGCCCGGCTGACCAGGAACGCCGTGGTGAGGTTGCGGTCGATCTCGCCGCGCCACTCGTCGTAGGTCAGCTGTGCCACCGGGCGCAGCACCTCGGGGCTCGCCTTGCTGGCCAGGCCGGCGTTGTTGACCAGGATGTCCACCGTGCCGAGCTGGTCGTTGATCGCGTCGGCCAGGGCGCCGACCTCGGCCTCGACGGTGAGGTCGGCGACGAACCCGATGACGCCGAGCTCGCTGGCCCGGTCGTGGATGCGCCGGGTGGTCGAGACGATCGCGACCGCGGCACCCATCTGCTTGAGCCGGCGGGCGGTCGCGTAGCCGATGCCGTCGGGGCTGCCCGCGCCGGTGACCAGGGCGAGCCGCCCGTCGAGCCGGTCGACGGCGGTCGGGGCCTCCTCGCCGGCGGGGTCGCCGGCGAGTTCGGGACCACTGGACGGTACGGCCCGTAGGGTGCGCCGCGCGGAGGACGGCCGGCTCGCATCGCGCCGGCCGCTCTTGCCCGCGGGGCCGCTGGAACGTAGGTCGGGTGCCATAGGGCAAATCCTGCCTTCCGGATCCACCGGCGGGCAACGCGACGCGCTTTTTCTCAGTTCGGCGGGGTGAACGCGGTGGTGCGTTTCATCCCTGCGGCCCGGCCCTTCGCCGAGATGACCAGCGCCATCTTGCGGGACGCCTCGTCGATCATCTCATCGCCCAGCATGACCGCGCCGAGCTTGCCGCCCGCCTCGGAGGTGTAGTAGTCGTACGCGTCGAGGATGAGCTCGGCGTGGTCGTAGTCCTCCTGCGCGGGCGAGTACACCTCGTTGGCCGCGTCGATCTGGCCCGGGTGCAGCACCCACTTGCCGTCGAAGCCGAGCGCGGCGCTGCGCCCGGCGACCTCGCGGAACGCGTCGACGTCGCGGATCTGCAGAAACGGTCCGTCGATCGCCTGCAGGTCGTGCATGCGGGCGGCCATGAGGATGCGCATGAGGATGTAGTGGTAAGGGTCGCCCGGGTAGTTGGGGATCAGCGCGCCGACGACCAGCGACTTCATGTTGATGGAGGCCATGAAGTCGGCCGGGCCGAAGATGATCGTCTCGATCCGCTTGCTCGCGGCGGCGATCGCGTCGACGTTGACGAGGCCGGCCGCGTTCTCGATCTGCGCCTCGATGCCGATCTTCCCGACCGGCAGGCCGATCGTCTTCTCGATCTGGGTCAGCGTCAGGTCGAGCCACTCGACCTGACCGGCGCTCTGCACCTTGGGCAGCATGATGCAGTCGAGGTTGTCACCGGCACCCTCGACGACCTCGATGACGTCGCGGTATGTCCACGGCGTGGTCAGGTCGTTGACCCGCACGACGCGGGTCTTGCCGGCCCAGTCGCCGTCGTTGAGCGCGGCCACGATGTTCTTGCGGGCCTCGGGCTTGGCCAGCGGCGCGACGGCGTCCTCCAGGTCGAGAAAGACCTGGTCGGTAGGCAGGCCCTGGGCCTTGCCGAGCATCTTCACGCTCGACCCGGGAACGGCGAGGCACGAGCGGCGCGGTCGTCCGAGGGCGGCCATGGCGGGGCTCCTTAGCGAAGGTTCAGGTCGGCTACCTCACGGTAACCTCGTTGCGTGAGTACGCAGAATGCCCCTGTGGGAGATCTCACCGGCCGCACGGTGGTGATCACCGGGGCGAGTTCCGGCATCGGCCTCGCCGCCGCCATCGACATGACCCGCCGCGGTGCCAACACGGTCCTCGTGGGCCGCAACCCGGCCCGGCTGGAGGCCGCCGCGGCGGCCGTGCGCGAGGCGGCGGGCGGGCGCACCATCCCGGCGCACCGCAGCGACTTCGCGAAGCTCGACGACGTGCACGTGCTGGCCGATCAGCTGCGCCAGCGGTACGAGCGCATCGACGTGCTGGCCAACAACGCCGGCGGGTTGGTGCGTGGCCACGCCGTGACGACCGACGGGTTCGAGGCGACCCTGCAGACCAACCACCTGGCCGCGTTCCTGCTCAGCAACCTCCTGCGCGAGCAGCTGCGGGGCGGCCGCGTCATCAACACCGCCTCCGGCGCGCACGCGATTGGCGCGCTCGACCCCGGCGACCTGCGCGGCGCCCGCCGGCGCGGGATTTGGCGGCAATACGGCTCGGCCAAGCAGGCCAACATCATGTTCGCGGCGGAGGCGGCGCGCCGCTGGCCGGACATCATGTCGGCGTCGTACCATCCGGGGTTCGTCCGCAGCCGCTTCGGCTCGACGATCGGCATCAATCTGATGACCCGGATCGCGCCGTTCGCGCGCACCCCGGAGCGCGGCGCCGACACGCTGGTCTGGCTGGCGGCGACGCCAGCGGTGCAGCTCACCTCGGGCGGGTACTACATCGACCGCAAGCTCGCGCGGCCCACGAAGGAGACCGCGGATCCAGGCCGGGCCGCCCGGCTGTGGGACGAGAGCCTCAGCGCCGTGGGTCTCGCGTAGCGCCACGGACCTTGTGCAGCCGGAACGGGCGGCGCGGGATGCGCGTCGCCCGGGTCGGCCGGGGCGGCGCGGCCTGGGCGTCGTCGGGCAGTTCTGCGCCGCCGCCGGCCGGGGTCAGCCGGCTCACCACGCACCGCTCGGCCCACGCCCGGGCCAGGTCCTCGGCCCCGCCGACGCCGTTGAGCCGCTTGCCGGCCAGCTGCGGCACGAGTTCGGCCCACGCCTCGTCCACCGGGGCGATCCGGCTCACGTCAACAGGGAAGGTGACGATCCGCCCGCCGTGGTCGCCGCGCAGGCTCACCTCGGCGGCGGCCGCCTCGGCCAGCCCGGGGACGGCCTGCTCGCCCTCGCCGCTGACGACCAGCAGTGCGCCGCCGAGCCACGCGCACCACACCAGAGTCGCCGGGCGTCCGCCGACGGCGACCCAGGCGACGGCGGCCTTCTTCGCCGCCTCCTCGACCAGCGCGTCCATACCACCATCCAATCACGGCGGCAGGACCGCGCGGGGCGCGTGGTCGTGAACTCGGTCGAGCCGTACCTGAGCCCGAACCGGGCGGCGCCGGCGTAGCAGCAGCGACGGGGATCGATCACCGTTCGGACCTCCATATCCCCCGAACGATCCACCTGGCAGCGAAAAGGCTCCGTGTCGGATCAACGACAATTCCCACCATGCGTAAGGTCGGGCTCTCCACCATCGCCGCGCTGTCGATCGCGATCGTCGCGGTCTCCGCTTCAGCGCCGCTCATCGCGTTCGCCGCCGCGCCGGCCCTCGCGATCGCCTTCTGGCGCAACGCGATCGGGGCCGCCGTGCTGGCCCCGGCCGCGCTCACGCGGCGCCGCGTGCAGCTGCGCGACCTGCTGCGGCCCGGCGCCGGGCGGCGGACGCTGACGGTCACGGTGCTGTCCGGGGTGTGCCTGGCGGTGCACTTCGGCACCTGGGTGCCCAGCGCGAAGCTGACCAGCGTGGCGATGTCGGTGGCGCTGGTCAGCACCGCGCCGGTCTGGACCGCGCTGGTCGCGGCGGCCCGCGGGATCCGGGTCCCGGCCGGCGCCTGGACCGGGATCGGGATCGCGGTCGCCGGCGTGGCGCTGGCCACCGGCGCCGACCCGGACCTGTCCAGCCGCGCGCTGCTCGGCGACGCGCTGGCGCTGACCGGCGGGATCGCCTCGGCCGCATACACGCTGCTCGGCGAGCGCGCCCGGGCCAGCCTCGCGACGACCGTGTACGCCTCGCTCTGTTACTCGGTCTGCGCGGCCCTGCTGCTGGCCGCGTGCCTCGTGGCGGGCGCGGAGCTGTGGGGATACGACGGCCGGACCGTCCTGGCGATCGCGGCCATGACGCTCGGGCCCCAGTTGCTCGGCCACACGCTGATCAACTACGCGCTGCACCGGGTCAGCGCCACGACGATCGCCGTGCTCCTCCTGCTGGAGGTGCCGGTCGCGCTCGTCATCGCCTGGCTGCTGCTGGGGCAGCTGCCGGCGGCGCGCACGCTGCCCGGCATCGCCGTGCTGCTCGCCGGCGTGGCGGTGGTCATGCTCGCCGGACGGCGGCGTCAGCCCACGAACGGCGGCACGATCATCTCGCCGGAGGCGATCGGCACGACGTGACCGCCCACGGACGCGGAGACGGCCTTCCCGCCACTCGCGGTCACCGTGCAGTGCAGGGCCGAGGGGCGGTGCATCTCCAGACCCTGAGCGATGTCGTACCGCGAGAGGCCGTCACCCGGCAGCAGAGCGCTGGTCACCAGCCAGACGCCGAGCCCCATCGCCGCCGATCCCGTCGCCGGGTCCTCGGCCACGCCCACCTCGGGCACGAGCACGCGCACGTGCGCGCGGTTCTGCCCGGCATCCCAGTGAAAGACGCTGAGGTTGTCGACGAGCCGCTGCGGGCGCACCCGCCCGACCGCCTCGTCCGTCACCGAAAGGAACGCGAACTCCAGCCCGCAGCCGGCGAGCCGCGGCGCCGGACCCACGAAGTCCGCCTCGGTCAGCCCGATCGACTCCAGCAGCGGCAGCGGGTCGAGCGCCGGGCCGACGGTCGGCACGCCCCCGGTCACCGTCGCCGTGCCGTGCACCTCGTCGATGTGGATCGGCAGCAGCCCCGCCCCGCACTCCTGCACAACGTCGGGGCCCTTGATCGCCCCGTTGCGCAGCAGCGTCACCGCGCAGCCGACGCTCGGGTGCCCGGCGAAGGGCAGTTCGGCGCCCGGGGTGAAGATCCGCACACGGTACGTCGCCTCCGCGCTCGTCGGCGGCAGCACGAAGATCGTCTCGCTGAGGTTGAACTCGCGCGCGATCGCCTGCATCTGCTCCGCGGCTAGGGTCTCGGCGTCGTAGACGATCGCCAGGGGGTTGCCGGTGAAGGGCCGGTCGGTGAAGACGTCAACGACGGAGTACCGCACCATGCTCATATCGGCAGCCTAGGTGCCGACGGCCCGGCGCGATCGGTCCAACGGCAACGCGGTGGATTCCTTAAGTAGGCTTGAGCCTCGTGAGCATTGCGCCGCGCGTCTACATCGCGCGCCTCGCGGGCCTGAGCGTGTTCGATCCGAACGGTGACCTGGTCGGGCGGGTGCGTGACGCTGTCGCGCGGGCTCGCACGGGTAACCAGCCGCCCCGCGTGGTCGGGCTGGTCGCCGAGATGCCGATGCGACGGCGCATCTTCCTGCCGATCGGCCGGATCACCGCCCTCGAGCCCGACGCCGTGGTGCTCAACACCGGCACGCTCAACCTGCGCCGCTTCGAGAAGCGCCCGGGCGAGTTGCTGGTGCTGGAGGACTTCATGGACCGGCACGTCACCGTGGCGGCGACCGGCCGCGCCGGCGCCGTCGTCGACGTGGCCATGGATTCCGATCGCACCGGCGAGTGGTCGCTGTCGAGGGTCGCCGTGCGCGAATTCACCGGCCGGCTCACCCGCCGGGGCCACCTCAACCAGCTCGCGTGGAGCGAGGTCGCCGGGCTGGCCGGCGAGCCGCAGACGCAGGGCACCGCCGGACTGCTCGCCGTGCTGGACAACATGCGCCCCGCCGACCTCGCCAACGTGCTGCAGGACCTCTCCGAGTCCCGCCGCGTCGAGGTCGCCGCCGCCCTCGACGACGAGCGCCTCGCCGACGTGCTCGAGGAACTGCCCGAGCACGACCAGTTGGAGATCATCACGGCCCTGGAGCCGCAGCGCGCCGCCGACATCCTCGAGGAGATGGACCCCGACGACGCGGCCGACCTGCTCGCCGAGATGCCCAAGCCGGAGCAGGAGGTGCTGCTCGACCTGATGGAGCCCGACGAGGCCTCCCCGGTGCGGGCCCTGCTGGAATACGCACCCGGCACCGCCGGCGCCGTCATGACCTCCGAGCCGATCGTCATGGCCCCCGACGCCACCGTCGCCGAGGCCCTCGCGCGCATCCGCGAGCCGAAGCGGTCCCCGGCCGTCGCCGCCGGGGTCTTCGTCACGCGCCCGCCGATGGCCACGCCCACCGGCCGGTACCTCGGCGTCGTGCACTTCCAGCGGCTGCTGCGCGAGGCCCCGTCGGCGCTGCTTGGCGGGGTGGTCGACAATGGCATCGACCCGCTCGCCCCGGACACCACGCTGGCCGAGATCACTCGCCGGATGGCGACCTACAACCTGGTGGTGATGCCCGTGGTCGACGACAACGACAAGCTGGTCGGCGCCGTCACCGTCGACGACGTGCTCGACCACCTGCTGCCCGAGGACTGGCGCGACCGCGACCATGCCGAGCCGTTGAGCATCGCCGTCCCGGGAAGCTCGTCCGGCACCGCCGCCGGCGGTGGCCGTGGCTGAGCGCCGGCGGCTCGACCAGCCGCGGGAGTCCCGGATCACGCTGCCGCGGTTCGATCCGGAGGCCTTCGGCCAATGGTCCGAAGGCATCGCCCGCTTCATGGGGACGGCGAAGTTCCTCGTCTACATGACGGTCGTGATCCTGGCGTGGATCGCGTGGAACACGCTCACCCCCAGAAGCTGGCAGTTCGACCCGTACACGTTCACCTTCCTCACGCTGATCCTGTCGCTGCAGGCCTCCTACGCGGCGCCGCTCATCCTGCTCGCTCAGAACCGCCAGACGGACCGCGACCGCCTGGCCGCCGACGAGGATCGCCGCCGGGCCGCGGCGCAGAAGGCCGACACGGAGTACCTGGCGCGCGAGATCGCCGCCCTGCGCATCGCACTGGGCGAGGTGGCGACGCGCGACTTCCTGCGCTCTGAGCTGGCCCGGGTCGCGGAGGAACTCGACGAGGCCGCCGACCGCCGGGCCAAGGCGGAGCGCAAGAAGGTCCGCAAGGCCCTCGGCTCCCTGGCCGACCCCCTGAACCCGATGGACGAACCGGACGATTCGATCGACTCGGACGACCCTCCGCGCCGCCGCCGCTAGCTCGCTCGCGGCTCAGGGGGCTGGGCGCGCGGCGGGTTCGGCACGCGGACAAGTCCCTCAGGGCGACATAATTCGTCAATCGGGCGTGTGACGCGTTCCTCCCCGGTCCTTACCCGGCGAGATCAAGGCGCCGTCCGACGTAACATGGCACCCATGTCAGCCCCGGCCACCACCGTTGAGGACGCGATCACCGCTGCGCTCGCGACCGTCGACGACCCTGAGATCCGCCGGCCCATCACCGAACTGGGCATGGTCCGCGACGTCACTTTCCGCCCCGACGGGGTCGCCGCGATCGGCATCCTGCTCACGGTGGCCGGCTGCCCCCTGAAAGACAAGCTCCGCACGGACATCACCCGCGCGGTCGGCGCCGTCCAGGGCGTCACCGGCGTCGAGATCGACTTCGGCGTGATGACGCCCGAGCAGCGCAAGAACCTGCAGACCAGCCTGCGCGGCGACGTGCAGGAGCCGGTCATCCCGTTCTCGCAGCCCGGCTCGCGCACCCGCGTCTACGCGGTCGCCAGCGGCAAGGGCGGCGTCGGCAAGTCCAGCGTCACGGTCAACCTCGCCGCCGCCCTCGCCGCACGCGGCCTCTCCGTGGGCGTGGTCGACGCCGACATCTACGGCCACTCGGTCCCCCGCATGCTGGGCGCCGACGGCCGCCCCACCCAGGTCGAGTCCATGATCATGCCGCCCTCCGCGCACGGCGTGAAGGTCATCTCGATCGGCATGTTCACCCCCGGTAACACCGCGGTCGTCTGGCGCGGCCCGATGCTGCACCGCGCCCTGCAGCAGTTCCTCGCCGACGTGTACTGGGGCGACCTCGACGTGCTCCTCCTCGACCTCCCCCCCGGCACCGGCGACGTGGCCATCTCGCTGGCCCAGCTCCTGCCCTCGGCCGAGATCCTGGTCGTGACCACCCCGCAGGCCGCCGCGGCCGAGGTGGCTGAGCGCGCGGGCTCCATCGCCCTGCAGACCCACCAGCGCATCGTCGGCGTGGTCGAGAACATGTCGTGGCTCGAGATGCCCGACGGCCAGCGCATGGAGGTCTTCGGCGCCGGCGGCGGCCAGACCGTGGCGGACTCGCTGACCCGCATGGTCGGCGCGAAGGTACCGCTCCTCGGCCAGATCCCGCTCGACACCCGCCTCCGCGAGGCCGGCGACGTCGGCCTGCCACTGGTCCTGGCCACCCCGGACGCCCCGGCCGCCGCGGCCCTGTCGTCGGTGGCCGACAAGCTGGCCCAGCGCCGCGAGAGCCTGGTCGGCAAGCCGCTGGGCCTGAAGCCTGCGGGCCGCTGATCCGCTAACACCCGGCCCCAGGACGCAGCCTGGGGCCGCAGCCGCCTCGCGCCGCAGTCGGGCCGTGCAGGGGCCGCCTCACGCCACGAGCGGCGCCGGCGGGCGCTCCGGCCCCGCCTCAGGCCGCAGTCGGGCCGTGCAGGGGCCGCCTCACGCCACGAGCGGCGCCGGCGGGCGCTCCGGCCCCGCCTCAGGCCGCAGTCGGGCCATGCAGGGGACTTGTCTCATGCCACGAGCCACTGGGCGCTCACGCCACGGGCCGCCTCGGACCACGGCCGCCACGGCCCCGCCGTGCGAGGCATGGAAGCGCCGGCGGTGTCATCGGGTGGACGGGCGTGCACGGGCCCTGCGGGTTCGACGGTGGAGCGAGCGATGACCGGTGGCCGCTCGTCCGCGTGCCGCCGGCCCTTGCAAGTGCCGCGAGGGCCGGACCGCAGCACCCGTGGCATCCGCAAGGCCAGGCTCGCTGCCGCGATCCTGGCGCCCCGCAGCCGAAAGATCCCGCCGGGCGAATCGGCCCGCTCATGCAAAGGCCGCAAGGGGAAGCACGGCCGGGTGGCTCAGGTGATGTCGTCCAAGGACGCGCTGATGGCGGGCTGCTTGGCCGCCGCGGGCGCCGGGGTCGCCGCCGATGTCGTGGCCGGGTTCACGGCCGATTTCGCGGCCGAGGCGGCCGACTCGGCGTCCCGCTTGACCTGATCGGCCACGCCCCGCACGTCGTCGTAGATGCCCTGCAGCGGCTTGCGCAGCGCGGCCTCGTCCTCCTCGCTCAGCAGGTGCTTGCGCAGGAAGGTCTTCGGGTGCAGGTCCTCGAGCTGGATGTCGGTGCCCAGTTCCTTGCTCAGGTCGCCCGTCGCGTTGCGGGCCATCTGACGGACCTGGCGCAGCATCTTCATGCCATCATTGATCGCCTTCGGCAGGCGGTCGGGACCGAAGATGAACAGCCCGACCAGGATGATCACGATGATCTCCCAGCCGTTGATGTTCTCCAAGCCCATGTGCTGGCCCTCCCCTGCTCTCACGCGCAAGACTACGCACTGCCGGACCGGTTCCGCGAGAGCCGTCAGGTCACTTCGCGTCGGCGACGAGCGTCACGGAGGCCTTGGCTCTCGACGTACCGCGGAGATATTGAACCTCCACTGTGTCTCCCGGCGCGTATTTGCGCACGAGCGCCGTGAGGTCCCACGACTCCTCGATCGGCTTGCCGTTCACGGCCATAACCACGTCGCCGGCCTTCAGGCCGGCGGCCTCGGCCGGGCCGCCGGCCTGGACCGTGGACAGCCGGGCGCCGCCGAGCGGGTTCTGGTATGCGGTGTCGACCTGCACGCCCATGACCGTGCGGCGGGCCTTGCCGGTGTTGATGATGTCGGCCGCGATGCGCCGGGCGTGGTTGATCGGGATGGCGAAGGCGAGGCCCACGTTGCCCGCGCTGGCCTGGTCCTCGGAGAGGGTCCCGATCACGGAGTTGATCCCGATCACGCGGCCGCTGGCGTCGAAGAGCGGGCCGCCCGAGTTGCCCTGGTTGACGGCGGCGTCGGTCTGAATGGCCGAGTAGTACCGGGCGGTGCCGCCCTCGCTCGTGCGGATGGGGCGGTCGAGGTAGCTGACCACGCCGTACGTCACCGTGCTGGTCAGCCCCAGCGGCGCGCCGACGGCGACGACCGGGTCGCCGACCTGCACCTGGTCGGAGTTACCGAACTCGGCCGGGACGAGCTTGCCGTCCGGCAGGCCGCTAGTGTCGATCTTGAGCACGGCGATGTCGGACTCCGGATCGCTGCCGACCACGCTCGCCGTGGCCACGGCCGCGTCGCTGAAGCGGATCGTCGCCGGACCACTGCCGCCCTCGACGACGTGGTTGTTCGTGATCACGTGACCGTCGGCGGACACGACGAACCCGGAGCCGAGTGACGTGCCGTTGCCGACCCGGATACTGATCGTGACGACGCTGGGGAGCACCTTCTTGACCAGCCCGGCGATCGACTCGGGGGCGCGGTTGTTCAGCGGCGCGTTGCCGATCTGGGCGCCGCCGAGCGTCGCACCGCCGCCGCCGACCGCGAAGACGTATCCGAGCGTGCCGCCGAGCGCACCGGCCAGCAGTGCCGTCACGATTGACACGAGGAGTACGAGACCGATGCCGATCCGAGGCCCGGGCGAGGGCGGCGGCGGCTTCTCGAGCTCGGGGACCTCCTCCGGCTGGGTCTTGACCACGACGACCGGCGCGTCGGGATCGCGCCACGGATCGGCCAACGCGTCGGACCACCAGCTGTTGGGCGCCGGCTGCGGCCCTGCCCCCTGAGGGGAGTTGGGTGCAGCCCAACCGGGGCGCGGTCCCCAGCCGCTACCGCCGGCCGGCGCGCCCGGGCCCGGCTGACGCCAGGCCGAACCGTCTGTCACGATCGGCTCCTCCGTCCGTTTCGCATCCAGCATTACACGCCCCGGCATCACGCATGCGGGGGCGAGGTCTCCTAGGCTTGCGGCCAATCGACTCACTCTGAGGGGTGTCCCATTACCGCTTCCGCCCGGACCGCTGATTTCATCGACGGGTACGTGTCCGAGGACCCGGTGCTCACGGCCGCTCGCGAGCAGGCGTTCGAGCTGGGCATCAACGCGGTGAGCCGGGGCTGCGGGGCGGCGCTGCGGGTGATCGCCGCGGTGAGCAACGCCAAGGCGGTGGTCGAGGTCGGCACCGGCACCGGGGTGAGCGGCGGGTGGCTGCTGCGCGGGATGCGCCGCGACGGGGTACTCACCACGATCGACTTCGAGGCGGAGCACCAGCGCATCGCGCGCCGCGTGTTCTCGGCGGCCGGCAACCCGCCCTCACGCACCCGGATCATCACGGGGCGCGCGCTCGACGTGCTGCCGCGCCTGGCCGACCGGGCATACGACCTGGTCTTCGTCGACCACGACCCGAGCGAGTACGGGCTGGTGGTGGCGGCCGCGGAGCGACTCCTGCGGCCCGGCGGCACGCTGGCGCTGGCGGATGCCCTGGCCGGCGGACGGGTCAGCGATCCCACGATGAGGGACGCGGAAACGGTACTTCTTCGTGAGGCGGTCAAATCGATCCGCGACAGCGACGCCTGGATCCCGACTCTCCTCCCCCTCGACGACGGCCTGCTACTTGCCGCTCGCGCACAGTAGCAATCCGGCGGCTCCCGCCGAAAACTGTCGTACCCGCGTTCGAAGATTCCCCCATGACCGAACTCGGCATCATCACCAAGACCGTCCTGGCCGCCACGGCCCCCTTCGACCTCGAGTGCTCCCTGCGCGCGATCGCCGGCTTCCAGCCCTGCATCCGCGACGTCGGACTGGGCGAGGGCACCGTCAGCCGGGCGTTCACCCATCCGACCGACCCGTCGTCCGCGGTCGTGACCCAGATCACCGAGCGCGACGACGGCGAGCCGGGCGTCGCGCTCACCGTGTTCAGCGCGGCGCCGCTCACCGGGCCGGAGCTGGACGCCGTCGGCGCGCGGGTGACCGCCTGGCT
This sequence comes from Dactylosporangium sp. NPDC051484, assembly GCF_040689395.1. NCBI lineage: Bacteria > Bacillati > Actinomycetota > Actinomycetes > Micromonosporales > Micromonosporaceae > Dactylosporangium > Dactylosporangium sp. NPDC051484. Next base: position 99,892 of record NZ_JBFAZX010000006.1, read on the forward strand.
CGGCCTCGACGACGACCGCGCGGGCTTTCTGCGCGTCGCCGAGAGCGACGAGCACGTCCGCCCGCTGCTCGCCGTCGCCGCTGGCCTGCATCAGGTGCGGTTCTCGAGCCTGGCCGAGGGCGTCGTGTATTTCACGCTGGTGCAGAACTCGGCGCAGTGGCATGCGTCCCTTCGCAAGCGCCGGCTGACCGTCCACCTGGGCACGACCGTCTCGGCCGCCGGCGCGGACTACACCGCCTTCCCCGACTTCTCGCTCCTGACCCGGCTGTCGCCTGCCCACCTGCTTCCTCACGTCGGCGCCGCGTTCAAGGCCGCGCGCCTGGCCGAGGTGATCGGCGGCGTGGCCGCGCTCGACGAGGAGTTGCTGCACACCGGGCCGTATGACGAGGCGAGGGCGGCGCTGCTGTCGGTGCGGGGCATCGGGTCCTACACGGCGCACGCTCTGCTCCTGCGGGTCCTCGGCCGGCCCGACGCGGTGCCGCTGGAGATGGAGCAGTTCGTCAACACCACCACCGCCGTATACGGTGACGCGCCCCCGTCCCCGGCCGAGCTGCGCGAGCGGTATGGCCCGTGGATCGGCTGGTGGGCATATACCTGCCGCACCGCGCTGACCTGGCTGGAGCAGGAGAAGAAGGCCCGGGAGAAGGCCGGCCGGTCGCGGGGGCCGGCGGCCCGCCGGCCGCGGACGCCGACGGGCGGCAACCGCCCGTGGGCCGCCGGGCGCGGCCGCCAACCGGCGCTGTGGAGCCCGTCCGATCCGGGTCGGGTGGCCGAAGGCGCGATCCTCGCCGCTGACGGCGCGGCCCCCGGTCCGGTTGGCGAGGGCTGACCGGCGGTCGGGGAGCACGGTCGCTCCCGGGCTACAGGATGCCTTCCAGTGGCGTCTTGTAGCCCGGGACCTGCTCGGGTCGGCGTCGCGGACGTCTCGCAGGGAGATGGCGTATCCGGACCGACGCCGGCGGCGATGGCCGCGCCACCGACCAGGCCGCCGACGATCAGGAACGTCCTGCGGGTGAAGGCGTGGCCCGGCGTGAGATGCGCGACCTTCGCACGATCGGCGATGCAGCTACGCCTATGCGCACAAGATTCGAGCCGCGCCGAGCGGACCTCAGGCTCCCTTGAAGACCGGCCGCTGCTTCTGCACGAACGCGGCGGTCGCGTTGTGGTGGTCGGCGGTGTGGCCGCAGGTCGTCTGGGCCTCGGCCTCGACGGCGAGGGCATCGGCGAGCGAGCCGGAGCCGCCGGCGGCCAGCTCGCGCTTGATCTGGCCGTAGGCGACCGTCGGGCCGGCGGCGAGGCGGTCGGCGAGCTCGAGTGAGGCCGGCAGCACGTCGTCGTCGGAGTCGGTGAGGCGGGTGAGCATGCCGAGGTCGAACGCGGCCTGCGCGGTCACGGGCTCGGCGAGCAGGAGCAACTCCACGGCCTTGGCGTGGCCGACGATGCGGGGCAGGGTCCAGGAGATGCCGGTGTCGCCGGCCAGGCCGACGTTCGCGAACGCCATGAGGAACGCGGTCTTCGGGCCGCCGACGCGGAAGTCTGCGAGCAGGGCGAGCGACGCGCCGGCGCCGGCCGCCATGCCACGCACGGCCGCCACGACCGGCTTCGGCATGCCGGCGAGCAGCGTGGCGATCGGGTTGTAGTGCTCGGTCACGGTCGACAGCGACGAACCGGTCCCGGCTTCGAGCGAGGCGACGTGCTCGCGCAGGTCCTGGCCGCCGCAGAAGGCGCGTCCCGCGCTGGCGAGCACCAGCGCGCGCACGGACTCATCGTCCCGGAGCTCCTCCAGCGTGTCCCGCAGGGCCACCTTCAGCGCCACGTCCAGCGAGTTGAGGGCGTCGGGCCGGTTGAGGGTGAGGATCGCGACGCCGGTATCGGTGCGTTCGACGAGTAGCTCCATCGGTACTCCTAATCATCAGAGGGTCAGGCACGCGTCCACGAAACGGTCCGCAGCGGGGCGGAGCCGGACGGCGTGATGGTCGAAGAACGCGGCGGCCGCGGTGCCGGCCCAGCGCTCGGGCAACAACTCGGGCGGCAGCTGCGGATCGCGGAACAGGAACGCGCGCCAGGCATGCACCAGCGTGAACCGCACCGCGTAAGCCTGCTCGTCGGGGGTGGCGGGGCCGACGCCGGCCACGAGCGGAGTGAGGCGCTCGACGAACTCGCCGTATGCCGTGGCGATCCCGTCGAGATCCCAGGCCCTCGCCACCATCGTGATCGCTCCTTCGGTGCCGCCGGCATGCTCCGCCGTGAATCGGTCATAGCGGACACCGGCCTCCGTCAGCAGGGTGTCGACGCCCTCCCCCGGCCGCGGGGCGACCCACGTCGAACTGTCGATCGACCCGTATCCGAGGAATCCGAGGTTTGCCACGAGTCTCGCCCGCGCGCCGCGGTGCGCGGGCGGTTCAAACGTGATGAGATCGAATCGGCCCGTCCAAGCGCTCGCGGGGCCGCCCGGGCGCTGCGTGCGGTAGATGCGGGCGCCGGCGGCGTCGAGGCGTCGTGCCGCCTTCGGGGTGATGCAGTAGCCCGGACCGGTCGGCAACCGTTGAGGATGGAGCCAACCCTGCCGGACCATCCGCGACACCGCGGTCCGCACGGCGGGGGCGGCGATACCGAGGGGAGCGAGCAGGCGCACGAGAGCCGCGACCGCGGCCCGCCCACCGCGCGGGCGAAGATGGTCGCCGTAGAGATCAAAGAGGGCGGACCGGGCCTGCATGGCCGCTTATTGTGACAGTTGACCGGCATTTTCCGCCACATATTGTCACAGGGTTTGCGTCCCAGTTTGGGTCTTGGGGCCATCATCAGGGAAAATCAACGTTTGGCGCGTACGTCACGGGAGTCGTCGGGTCCGGTCAGGCCCCGTGAGCAGGCGTGCCGGGCATGCGGGGACGGCTGTGCCACCTGATGTCTGGGACATCAGGAAGCGAAGGGAGACAACATGGCGGCCATGAAGCCGCGGACAGGCGACGGTCCGCTGGAGGTCACCAAGGAGGGCCGCGGCATCGTCATGCGCGTCCCGCTCGAGGGTGGTGGGCGGCTCGTCGTCGAAATGACCAAGGACGAGGCCAACGAGCTCAGTGAGGCGCTGAAGACCGCCACAGGCTGAGTCTTCCTGCATACGCTCTGCTTTCGGGTTTGACTGAGTGGCCCTGGTGGTCGCTCCCATCGGTGTGCGCGCAATCCCTGGGCGAATCGCCCGGGTGAATGGAGGGTCCCCAGTGCTGGACATCAGGTTCGCCACAGCTCGCAGCGCCTCCGGTGCGGTGGCTGTCGTCGTGCCGTCCGGCTCCCCCGACGCCGCACTCGACCTGCTCAAGCTCGGTCCGGCCGACCTGGCGGAGTGTGCGGCGTTCCTGAAGGACGTCGAGCACTCGGGGTCGGCCGGCACCGTGCACACCTTGCCCAGGCCGGGGCGCAAGCCGTCGCGGCTGCTGTTCGTGGGCATCGGCGACGGGAATGAGGCCGGCTGGCGGTCCGCGGGCGCGGCCCTGGCCCGCAAGGCGCGCACCGAGACGTCGCTGCGCGTCCTGGTGCCGCACGACACGGCCCCCGAGGCCGTCCGCGGCCTGGCCGAGGGCCTATGGCTGGCGTCGTACCGGTTCAGCCTCGCCGACACCGAGCCCGACCCGCTGCGGCGCGTGACGGTGGCGCTGCCCGCCACCGGCGCGGCGATCGGCGCGCTGGAGCAGGCTCTCGAACAGGCGAAGGCGGTCGTCACCGCCACGGTGCTGGCCCGCGACCTGACCAACATGCCCAGCGACCGCAAGACCCCGGCCTGGTTCGCCCAGCAGGTGGTCAAGGCGGCCGCCGGGATCCCCGGCCTGACGGTCGAGGTGCGGGAGCCCTCGCACCTGGCGGCACAGGGCTTCAACGCGATCCTGGCCGTCGGGCGGGGCGCGGCCAGCGAGCGCGGCCCGCGCCTCGTCGAGCTGTCCTGGCGCCCGCGCGGCGCGAAGCGGCACGTGGTCCTGGTCGGCAAGGGCATCACGTTCGACACCGGCGGGATCTGCATCAAGCCGACGAGCAACATGAAGCTGATGCGCAAGGACATGGGCGGCGCGGCCGCGGTGATCGGCGCGACGCTGGCCGCCGCCGCGATGCGCCTGCCGGTGCGGGTGACCGCGCTGGCCCCGCTGGCCGAGAACGCGCTCGGCGCCGACGCGATGCGCCCCGGCGACGTCGTCACCCACTACGGCGGGCTCACCTCGGAGATCCTCAACACGGACGCCGAGGGCCGGCTGGTGCTCGGCGACGCGATGGCGTACGCGGTGCGCCGCCTGCGCCCCGACGTCATGATCGACCTCGCCACGCTCACCGGCGCGCAGGGCGTCGCCCTGGGCAAGCGCACGGCCGCGATGTACTGCCACAGCGACACCCTGGCGGGCACCCTCGCCACGGCGGCGGCCGCGGCGGGCGAGTCGGTGTGGCGCATGCCGCTGAGCGACGACTACGTCGATGAGCTCGACGGCGACATCGCCGACCTGGTCAACTCGACGGACATCGGCGCGGGGTCGCTGCTCGCGGCGCTCTACCTGCGCGAGTTCACCGGCCCGCTGCGGGATCGGTGGGCCCACTTCGACATGTCCTCGCCCGCCTGGTCGGACTCCAACGACGGCGAGCTCGCGAAGGGCGCCACCGGCTGGGGCGTGCGCACCCTGACCCGCTGGCTGGAAACGGCCTGCTGAGACGCGAATGCGGTGACGGCCCGCCGGGGCCGCCACCGCACATGCGCGCGAGGTGCTAGAGGATCGTCCAGGTGTCGCCGCTGTTGAGCAGGGCGGCGAGCTCCTCCTCGGGAGTGCCCTTCGCCTTGGCCTTCGCGGTGGCGAGCTGGTCGCGGACGATGTCGTCGTAGGCCGCCCGGTCGACCGAGCGGAACACGCCGATCGGGGTGTTGCGAAGGTCGAGGCCCGGCAGCCGGGACAGGGCGAACGCGTACGCCGGCTCGGCGACCGTCTGGTCGTGCACGACGATCTCGTCGGCGCCCACCGACGCGGTCGGCACGACGGACAGACCGAAGCCGCCCGGCGGGTGGGTGACCGCCCACTCGCCGTCCTTGCCGAACGTGATCGGCCGCCCGTGCTCCAGCCGGATCAGGAAGTCGTCGCGGGTGGCGGGCTCCTTGAGGGCGTCGAACGCGCCGTCGTTGAAGATGTTGCAGTTCTGGTAGATCTCGACGAACGCGGAGCCGCGGTGCTCGGCGGCGGCGCGCAGGACCGACTGCAGGTGCTTGCGGTCGGAGTCGATGGTGCGGGCGACGAAGCTCGCCTCCGCGCCCAGCGCCAGCGAGATCGGGTTGAACGGCGAGTCGGCGGACCCGGCTGGCGTCGACTTCGTGATCTTGCCGATCTCCGACGTCGGCGAGTACTGCCCCTTGGTCAGACCGTAGATCTTGTTGTTGAACAGCAGGATCTTGAGGTTGACGTTACGGCGCAGCGCGTGGATCAGGTGGTTGCCGCCGATGGACAGCGCGTCACCGTCGCCCGTGACGACCCAGACCGACAGGTCGGGACGAGACACCGAAAGGCCCGACGCGATCGCCGGCGCGCGGCCGTGGATCGAGTGCATGCCGTAGGTGTTCATGTAGTACGGGAACCGCGAGGAGCAGCCGATGCCGGAGACGAAGACGATCCGCTCGCGCGGGATGTTGAGCTCGGGCATGAACGACTGGACCGCGGCCAGGATCGCGTAGTCCCCGCAGCCGGGGCACCAGCGCACCTCCTGGTCGGACTTGAAGTCCTTGGCCGTCAGCTTCAACTGCTCAGGCATTCTTGACCACTTCCTCGAGCACGCCCTCCAGCTCGGCCGCGGTGAACGGCAGACCACGGACCTGGTTGTAGGCGATGGCGTCGACCAGGTAGCGCGACCGGATGACCCCGGCGAGCTGGCCGAGGTTCATCTCCGGAATGACGACCTTGTCGTAGTTCTTGAGCACGTCGCCCAGGTTCTTCGGCATGGGCGAGAGGTGGCGCAGGTGCGCCTGAGCGATCGACAGGCCGCGCTGGCGCAGAGCGCGGGCGGCGGCGCCGATCGGGCCGTAGGTCGAGCCCCAGCCGAGCACCAGCACCCGCGCGGCGCCGTCCGGGTCCTCGATCTCCACGTCGGGCACGTCGATGCCCTCGATACGCGCGGCCCGGGTCCGCACCATGAAGTCGTGGTTGGCCGGGTCATAGGAGATGTCGCCCGTGCGGTCGGCCTTCTCCAGGCCGCCGATGCGGTGCTCCAGGCCGGGGGTGCCCGGGACGGCCCAGGGCCGAGCCAGGGTCTGCGGGTCGCGCAGATACGGCAGGAAGGTCTTGCCGTCCTCGCCGTTGGGCTCGGTGGCGAACTGCACTCGCAGGTCGGGCAGATCGGCGATCTCCGGTAGCCGCCAGGGCTCGGAGCCGTTGGCGACGTATCCGTCCGAGAGCAGGATCACCGGCGTGCGGTAGGTCAGCGCGATGCGCGCCGCCTCCAGGGCGGTGGTGAAGCAGTCCGCGGGCGAGCGGGGCGCGAGCACCGCGACCGGGGCCTCGCCGTGCCGGCCGAACAGCGCCATGTTGAGGTCGGCCTGCTCGGTCTTGGTCGGCAGGCCGGTGGACGGGCCGGCCCGCTGCACATCGATGATCAGCAGCGGCAGCTCCAGGGCGACCGCCAGCGAGATCGTCTCGCCCTTGAGCGCGACGCCGGGGCCGGACGTGGTGGTCACGCCGAGCGCACCGCCGTAGGAGGCGCCCAGGGCCACGCCGATCGCGGCGATCTCGTCCTCGGCCTGCACCGTCGTCACGCCGAACTTCTTGTGCTTGCTCAGCTCGTGCAGGATGTCGGAGGCCGGGGTGATCGGATAAGCGCCGAGGAAGACGGGCAGCTCGGAGCGCACGCCGGCGGCGACGATGCCCAGCGCGAGCGCCGCGTTTCCGGTGATGTTGCGGTAGTTGCCGGCGACCATGCGGGCGGGCTTGACCTCGTAACGCACGGCGAAGTTCTCGGTCGTCTCGCCGAAGTTCCAGCCGGCCTTGAACGCGGCGATGTTCGCGGCGACGAGCTCCGGGCGGGAGGCGAACTTGCGCTCAAGGAAGGAGAGCGTGGACTCGTACGGGCGGGAGTACATCCACGACAGCAGGCCGAGCGCGAACATGTTCTTGGCGCGCTCGGCGTCCTTCTTGGAGATCTCGAACGAGTCGAGCGCCTTGACCGTCATCGAGGTCAGGCCGACCGGCGCGACGCTCCAGCCATCCAGCGAGCCGTCGTCGAGGGGGTTGGACGAGTAACCCACCTTGGCCAGGTTGCGGCTCGTGAACTCGTCGGTGTTGACGATGATCGAGGCACCCTTGGGCAGGTCGGCGAGGTTGGCCTTCAGCGCGGCGGGGTTCATGGCGACGAGCACGTTGGGGGCGTCACCGGGCGTGAGGATGTCGAAGTCGGCGAAGTGCACCTGGAAGCTCGACACACCCGGGAGCGTGCCGGCGGGAGCGCGGATCTCGGCGGGGAAGTTCGGCAGCGTGGATATGTCGTTCCCGAGCTGAGCGGTCTCGGAAGTGAAGCGGTCACCGGTGAGCTGCATACCGTCGCCGGAATCGCCAGCGAACCTGATGACCACTCGATCCAGCTGGCGGACCTGCTTGGTCACGTGAGCTGACCTCCTATAGCGGCGATCTGTTGTCCTACACCCTGAGGGTACGTCGGCATGAACGGTGTGCCTGCGGCGCATATCCCTTCGGCGGCACCGAAGCTGCGACTTTCGTCATTGCGCCGCGCGCGCCGTTGTGCGCGAGTCGCAAATCCGACAAATTCCGCCAGCACCCATCACTGAGCACCACCGACCCTCGTCGCCCACCGACGGTTTCGACCCCGCAACCCCGATCAGGCGGTGGGTGTTTTCATAAGGGGGTAACCGGACGGACTCGCGTTTTCGGCATGTCGGAGATCGTGATGATGCGTGTACGGTGCGTACGATGAGCGGATACCTGGGTGGATATGCGACCCTCGGGCTCCTCCTCCTGGCCGGAGCCGTGGTCTTCGTCGCCGCGTTCACGGCCAACCGGCTGCTCGGACCGAGCCGTTCGGCCGGCCGGACGGCCGACGACTCGAAGTACGACACGTACGAATGCGGACTGGACCCGGTCGGTGGCGACTGGGCACAGGCACAGATCCGCTACTACGTGTACGCCTACCTGTACACACTGTTCGCCGTCGAGAGCGTGTTCCTGTTCCCCTGGGCGGTCGTGTACCGCGCGCCGGGCTACGGCGGGGCGGTGATCGTCGAGATGGCGATCTTCGTGGCCGTGCTGTTCCTCGGCATCCTCTACGCGTGGCGGAAGAACATTCTGCGCTGGACCTGAGACCTTCCAAATGTGCTGGGCGGGTAAATCCAGCCACCCTCGTGGCCGGATTTACCCGACATTCCACGTACGTATGACTCAAAGACCTTTCGGTCTATGTCCGAAAACCGCTGACTAGGCGAGGCCGCGGCGGGACACGGCCGGCTGCCGCTCGCCCCGGATCGCAGCGACGGTGTCGAGAACGCGGCGGGTGGCGCGCACCTGGTGGGCGCGGAACACCCGGGCCCCCAGCCACGCCGAGACCGCCGTCGCCGCCAGCGTGCCCTCCAGCCGCTCCCCCACCGGCAGGTCGAGCGTCTCGCCGATGAAGTCCTTGTTCGACAGCGCGACCAGCACCGGCCAGCCCGTCTCGACCATCTCGTCGAGGCGGTTGGTGATGGCGAGGGAGTGACGGGTGTTCTTGCCGAAGTCGTGGGCCGGGTCGATGAGGATGCCGTCGCGGCGCACGCCGAGCGCAACGGCGCGCTCAGCCAGAGCGGTGACGGTGCGTACGACATCGGTCACCGGATCCTGGAACGCCACCCGGTGCGGCCGGGTGCGGGGCGTGAGGCCCCCGGCATGCGAGCAGACCAGGCCGGCCCCGGTCTCGGCGGCGACCTCGGCCAGGCCGGGATCGGCGCCCGCCCACGTGTCGTTGATGAGATCGGCACCGGCCGCGACGACCTCCCGGGCCACCTCGGCCCGCCAGGTGTCGATCGAGATCACGATCTCGGGGAACATCGTCCGGATCTTCTGGATCGTGGGCAGCGTGCGGCGCAGCTCCTCGGCCGCGTCGACCGTCTCGCCCGGACCGGCCTTGACGCCACCGATGTCGATGATGTCGGCGCCCTCCGCCACCGCGCCCTCGACGGCCCGAAGTGCGGCATCCTCGGCGAAAGTCGCACCACGGTCGAAGAAGGAATCCGGCGTCCGGTTGATGATCGCCATCACCGCGAACTCGCCGTCGGCGAAGTGCCGGGCACCCAGACGGAACATTGCATGACCTCCGCGTTTCATTCAGAAGGGTGTGCCGGGCTCGCCCAGGCGTACTCAGCGTGCCACGATTCCCCCTATGGCTGAGTTCCTCCTGGTGTTGATCGCCGCTGTGGTCGTCGGGGCCATCGGGTTCGGCGTGTCGCTGTTGATCACCGGTGACGACCCGGGGATCGAAGGGCATGAGCCCGACGGACGCTCCGTACCACTGCCGTCGTCGCGGCCCCTGGTCGAGGGCGACGTGAACCAGTTGCGGTTCGACACGGTCGTCCGGGGCTACCGAATGAACCAGGTCGACGCCGCGCTGCGGCGCGCCGGCTACGACATCGGCTACAAGGAGGAGCTGATCCAGGTCCTCGAGGCCGAGATCAAGGCCCTCCGCGAGGGGCGGCAGGAGGACGCGGACGCGCTGCGCGACGCGCGGCAGGCCTCCGCGACCGGGGCGTCGACGACCACCGCCGCCGACACGACACCGAGCACGCCGGCCGAGTCCGCCGCGGAGACCTCTGACGACGCCGCGAAACCGGACGTCGATGTGGACGAGAAGCCGTCCTCGGACGACAACTGGAGCGCCTCCGCCGACGACTCATGGGGCCGCCCGTCTCCGGTGGTGAAGTGACCTCCGCCGATTTCACCGAGGCGGCACGGCCAGGCCCTGGCGAGGTCACGGCAACGATGATCGTGGCCGCACCAGCCGCACGGGTGTTCGCGGCGCTCACCGCCTGGGAGCGGCAGGGCGAGTGGATCCCGTTCACGAAGGTCCGGGTGCTCGAGGGCGACGGCGGCGAGGGCAGCCGGATCGAGGCGGTGACCCAGGTGGGCCCGGCGATCCTGCGCGACCTCATGCGGGTGGTGAAGGTCGACCCACCCTTCGAGGTGCGGGTCGTGCACTACGGCAAGGTCCTGCGGGGCCCGGGTGTGATGCGCTGCACCCAGTTGGGCGCCGACCGCACCCAGGTCGTGTGGCACGAGTGGTTCCACCTGCCGGCCGGCCCCGCAGGTCGGGTCGCGTGGCCGCTGCTCTGGCCGGGCTCGAAGGCCGGCCTGACCGGGGCGCTGCGGCGGTTCGCCCGGATGGTCGAGTCGGGGCGGCTGGCGTAGCGATTTTTGTCGTACCCCCGGAGTAGGTTCCGAGGCATGGTCGACGTGGTGGTGGGAGAAGACGGGCTGGCCCGGTGCGGATGGGCCGCGTCGACACCCGATTACTTGGATTATCACGACAACGAGTGGGGCCGGCCGGTCCGCGACGACGACGGACTGTATGAGCGCATGACACTGGAGGCGTTTCAGTCCGGGCTGTCGTGGATCACAATTCTGCGCAAGCGTCCGTCCTTCCGCGCCGCGTTCGCCGGGTTCGAGATCGAGAAGGTGGCGACGTTCGGGGAGGCCGACGTCGAGCGGTTGCTCGGGGATGCCGGGATTGTCCGCAATCGGGCGAAGATCGAGGCGGCGATCGCGAATGCCCGGGCGGCGGCGGAGTTATCCGGCGGGATCGCGGCGCTGCTGTGGTCGTTCGCACCGCAGGACCGGCCCCGGCCGGCGGACTCCTCGGCGGTGCCGGCCGTGACGGCGGAGTCGAAGGCGATGGCGAAGGACCTGAAGCGGCGCGGGTTCCGGTTCGTGGGGCCGACCACGGCTTATGCGTTGATGCAGGCGACCGGGATGGTCAATGACCATGTCGTGGAGTGCTTCGTGGACCTCTGAGGGGCAGGAGCGGACGGGCGGGCGCCGCTGTGGTCCGTCGACAACCCTGTGTCTGGCTGCGTGATCCAATGAGGGCATGGCCAAGTGGGTGGTGGTTGTCTCCGAGAAGCAGTACGAGGCTGAGCGGCTGTACGGGGCCGGGGGGATTTCGGTTCCGGAGGGTGAGCTCGCCGTCGGGGATGAAGCGCTGCTCGTCGCCACTGGCGAGGCGCCCGTCGTCTTCGGGCTGGGCCGGGTCGATGCCGAGGGGCGGCTTCAGTACACCGTGAACCTGCTCGACCGGCCGCTGCCCGCGGGTGGTCTTTCGGGTGAAGTCGGGGCTCGGCGGCTCGCTGATGACGCCTTCCTCGACGTCGTGCGGAAGGCCTCCGCCGACTCGCCACGGGGCGGCGCGAAGCGGACCTGGCTGGTCAGTGTCGACATGCCCATCGAGGCCGCCTCGCCCGGGGAGGCCGTCCGGGCGTTCTGGAGCTACGTGCGGGAACTCGGGCCGGCCGAGCTGCCGGCGTTCGTGTGGCCGGCGGGTGATGAGCTGGCCATGCAGGCGTACGTGCTGGGGGCCGAGGCCAATCAGGACCCCGAGGAGGACTGACCGGGGCCATGGGCGCTCAGGACTGCTACTCGACCGTTGAGAAGCGGATCGAGCCGGCCATGAGGTCTGGGTGCTCGATCGTCAGGGCCAGGGCCACCGACTCCTCCAGGCTCAGGGTGCCGCCCGCAGCGTAGGCGGTGTCGAAGGCGGCGTCGCCCATCGCGGCGCGCAAGGTTGCCTGTTGCTCCGTCCAGTAGGCGCCGAAGGCGCCCGTCGAGCAGCGCAGGCGGATCCTCGTTGCCTGGGCGGCGCCGAACAGGCGGGCGCCCGTCTCCGCGTCCTCGGCCAGCGCGCAGCGCACGGCCACGGCGTTGAGGGACTCGCACACCCGCAGGTGGAAGCCGTGAGTCATGCGGGAGCGCAGGGCCACGATGAGGTGATCGTGCGCGGCCACTAGGTCGCCCCTCGACAGTGCGACCATGCCCAGCAACATGTCCACGGTGCGCTGGCCGCGATCCATCGGGCGGCTGTTCTCCAGCGGGCGGGCACCGGCCAGCAGGCCGGCGGCCTCGTCCAGGGCGCCGCGGCGCCAGAGGAGCTGAGCCAGCGCGTAGACGGCGAAGAAGGCCTCGCCGGCGACGCCCTGGTCCTCGGACCAGGTGATGACGTCGCGGCAGAGGCGTTCGGCCTCGTCGGTGCGGCCCATCTCAAGGAGGGGGGCGGCGCGGGCGGAAAGGATGCGCGCGATAAGGCCCGGATCGCCGGCGCGGCGGGCGGCGGACTCGGCGCGCTGGGAGAAACGGAGCTCCTCGACCGTCTCGCCGTCCGCGCCGGCGTGCAGCGAGTGCATGTGGTACGCCGCGGCCAGCTCGGCGTCGGGGACCGGCTCGCCGGTGGCGCTGATCCGCTCGTACAGGCGGAAGAGCCACATCCGGCCCTCCCGCATCAGGCCGCGCTCGCGCCACCACTGATCCAGGGAGCCGGCCAGCTCCAGGCCCTGGCGAGCGCTGCCCCTGGTCACCGTCCAGTGCAGGGCGGCGCGCAGCTCGTCGGCGAGCGGGTCGAGGGTGTAGAGCGACAGCGTGACCGGGCGGCCCTCGGCGTCGAGGTAGGCGTCGTGGGCGGCCTGCTGACACCAGGCCACGTGCCGCTCTCGCGCCGACTCCTCCTCACCGGCCTCGACGAGCAGGCGGGCGGCGTAGGCGCGGATCGGGTCGAGCATGCGGTAGGTGGCGCTGGTCGCGCCGGCCTCGGCCTGCAGCAGGGACTTGTCGACCAGGGTGGCCAGCGGGTCGAGGGGGTCGCCGTCGTGCAGCCACTCGATCGCCGGCAGGTCGACGGGGCTGGCGAAGACCGACAGCCAGCGCAGGAGGCGGGCGGAGCGCAGGTCGAGGGTGCGATACGACCAGCCGACCGCGGCCTGCATCGTGCGGTGCCGCGCCGAGGAGTCGGACAGGTCCGGGAGGTCCGGCGAGAGGGCCTGCGAGCCGGCGTCCAGCGTGCCGAGCACGTCGCCGATGCGGTCGGCCAGCTGCGCGGCGGACAGCAGGCGCAGGCGGGCCGCGGCCAGCTCCAGGGCCAGCGGCAGGCCCTCGAGCGCCGAGGCGACCCGGGTGAGGTGGGCGATGTCGCCGGGCTCGACGGGACGGCCGCCGCGAGCGGCGGAGGCGCGGTCGACGAGCAGGGCCACGGCGTCGCTGAAGCCGCCGCCGCTGGCCGCCTCGACCGACAGCGGCGGAATGCGCCAGACGACCTCGCCGGCGTGGCCGAGCGGCTCGCGGCTGGTGGCGAGCACGGCGACATCGGGGCCGGCGGCGAGCAAGCGGGCGACGAGCCGGCGCGCCGCCGGCAGCTGGGCGTCGGAGGTGTCGAGCAGGACGAGCAGGCGGCGGTCGCGAACGTGATCGGCGACGGTCTGCCCGACGGGGCGGCCCGGCTCGGGGCGCAGGCCCAGGGCGGCGGCGACGGTGGCGTCGACAAGGTCGCCGGTCGCGACGGTGCTGAGGTCGGCGAACCAGACGCCGTCGCGGAACCGCTCGACGATCTCGCCGGCGGCCTCGACGGCGACCCGGGTCTTCCCGGCGCCGCCCGCGCCGACGACGGTGACCAGGCGGTGCCGGCCGATCAGGTCGCGCACGGCGGCGCGCTCCGCGGCGCGGCCGATGAAGCGGGTCGTCTGCACGGGCAGGTTGTGGGCCGGCGCGTCGATCGTGCGCGGGCGCGGGAACTGCCGGTCGAGGCCGGGGGCGACGAGCTGGAAGATCCGCTCGAAGCCGTCGAACCCGCGCAGCCGGTGCAGGCCGAGGTCGAGCAGCCACGCGTCGTCGTCCAGCAGCACCCCGGCCACGCCGATGCGGGCGGCGGTGGCCGCGGAGCAGAGCACCTGCCCGCCGTGCGCGGCAGCCGCGACGCGGGCGGCGCGGTGCACCTCGGGTGAGGTGTACTCACCCCCGTAGGGCTCGGCGAAGCCTGTGTGCAGGCCCATCCGGACCTTGGGGCGCGCCTCGGGGCTGGGCCAGTCGTGGGCGGCGAGCTCGCGCTGGGCCTCGGCACACGCGTTGAGGGCGGCGGCCGCGTCGGCGAAGGCCACGAAGAGCGAATCACCCTCGGTGAAAAGTTCCACACCGTCCGCTTTGGACAGTGCGCGGCGGATCACCTCCCGGTGCTCGTGGAGCACCGGCCGGTATCCCGCACCGAGCATCTGGGCCAAGCGGGTCGAGCCCTCGATGTCAGTGAAGAGGAAAGTCACCAGCCCACTGGGCAGGTGCGTCCGCCCCGACACGTGAAACCTCCGCCTCCTTTTTCAGGCGTGCCCCATATTTCCCCACCCCGGCGGCGCGCGCATCGTAGAAACGGTCCCCACCGGCAACCCTCAAGGTCGACCCCGGACCGTCGTCCGAGGCGATCCGTGCTGGTCAACAACGATGGAGGGCGAAGCTTGAGTGGGTTTCGCGTGACCTAATGACAACGCTGCGGTAGCGGTTGTGGCACAACGGGGCACAACACCAAAGCCGCTTTGGCAATGTAATGCGAAACCGATCGGTAACAATGTTTCAACAGCCGCACGCGCCGCCGCAACAACCACCACCGGCGCCACTCGCGACATCACTCCGCGGGGCGTTGAGCGCGGAGCCGCCGACGGCGATCGTGGACAGCAGCTTGACGGTGTCGTCGTGGCCCGCCGGACAGGCGGTCTTCACGTTGGCTTCACTCATCGGGCGTTGCACCTCGAAGGTGTCCCCACAGGCGCGGCAGCGATACTCGTAGCGTGGCATTCCCACAGGTTATGCCACCGTGACACGCGTCCGGGAATTCAGGAATACTCGACCCGTGGCAAGCAACGACGAGCCGCCGGAGGCGGAGCGAGCGACCACAGTGGACACTCCACCGGCATCCGCCGTCCGGCCCCCGGTCCCCGGGCAGTCCGGCGAGCGCTGGATCCCGGTGGAGATCACTGCGCCAGAGCCGGACAAAGACCCGAAACCGCCGCACAAGCCGCGCCACGCCGCGCCGGAGCCGGGCGACGCGCCCGGGTCGCCGCGACCGCCGCTCGGGGCCGCGTCCGGGCCACCACGACCGCCCGTGGGCGACGTGCTCGAGTCGCGGCGGCGACCGCTGGACGCGCGGCGGGAGCGGTTCGCGCGCATCCGCGCCCGCCCAGGGTTCCGGTTCCTGCTTCCCGGCGCGCTCATCGCGATCGTGCTGACCGCGGCCGGAGTCGCCGGCGCCGTTGTGATCCCGGGCGCGTCCAGGACGACGGCCGATGCCTCGCGGTCGGTCCCGCCGCCCGAGGGCACCAACGGCACGCGTGGCGCGCCGGGCCTCACCGGGGCACCCGCCACCGGCGAGGCGCCGCAGCCCGAGACGCCGTCGGGCTCGTCCACCTACAGCCCGCCGCCCGGCACCCGCGAGCGCCCCGCCGACGTGTACGGGGCATGGGCCGGCACCCGCGCGGTCCGGCTGGGCATCCCGGTGGTGGCGCTGCAGGCGTACGGGTACGCCGAGGCGGTCACCGCCCGCGCCAACCCGAGGTGCCACCTGACATGGACCACGCTGGCCGGCATCGGCAAGGTCGAGTCCGACCACGGCCGCGCCAACGGCTCGGTCCTGCAGGACGACGGCCGCTCCGTGCCGCCGATCGTCGGCCCGCCGCTGGACGGGCAGAACGGCCGCCAGGCGATCGCCGACACCGACCAGGGCGCGCTCGACGGCGACCGCACCTGGGACCGCGCCGTCGGGCCGATGCAGTTCCTGCCGGCCACTTGGCGGGCGTACGGCCAGGACGCCGACAACGACGGCGTGATCGACATCAACAACATCAACGACGCCGCCCTGACCGCCGCCGCGTATCTGTGCGCCAACAACCGCGACCTGTCCACGTTGGACGGCTGGAACTCGGCCATCCACGCCTATAACGTGCCCGAGGAGTACCGCGCCGCCGTATTCAACGCCACCAACGACTACGGCCGCCGGGACCGGCAGGGCTGAGCGGCAGAGCACCCACGAGTAGATCAATGCCACGCTCTGCGCCCTGGTACTTCCGCTCAGCCACAAACAGGGGCAGGCTTAGGACGTGAAGGTGCGCGAGTGGGACCCGGGGACCGCGCCCGCGGCCGAGATCGATGCGGTGCTGCGGGCGCTCAACGACATCGTCGCCGTCGATGTGCCCGAGGACCCGCCGTGGCGCGAGAACATGTTCCGGGAGTGCCTCGCCGTCACCATGCCGGGCGAGCGGCGCACGTCGTGGCTGGCGACCTCGGAATCGGGTGAGATCCTCGGCCACGCCAGCCTGCTGGCGCTGGAGGAGATCGGCGTGCTCGAGCTGTCGGTCGTCCCGGGCGCTCGGCGCGGCCACGTCGGCACCACGCTGCTGGCCTCCGTCGCCCGCCGGGCCGCCGAGGAGGGTTTCGAGTCTGTCGGCGTCGAGGTCATCGGCGGCACCCCGAGCGTGAAGTTCTTCGAGTCGCACGGATTCGAGTGCGCGTTCATCGAGATGCGCAACCTGCTCGACCTGGCCGGCGTGGACTGGCTGCGGCTGGGCGAGATGGCGGCCGGCATCAGCGCCGGTTACCGCATCGAGTACTACCCGGGCGGCCCGCCGCCCGAGCTCTACGCGGCCTACGCGGCGGCGAAGGAGGCCGCCCGCGCCGCCGTGGTCGAGGACCTCGATCTGCGGCCGAGCTCCTACGACTCCGAGCGGCTCGCGGCGAGCCTGCGCACGCTGCACGCGCGCGGCCTGAAGCCGTACATCGTGCTCGCCGTGCACGAGCAGTCGGAGACGATCGCCGGGCTCACCGAGGTCGTCGTGCCCGCGCAGCGCCCGACCCGCGCCGACCAGTACGACACCATCGAGGTGCCCAGCCATCGCGGCTACGGCATCAGCCGCGCGATCAAGGCGCGGATGCTGTTCGAGCTGCGCGCCGCCGAGCCGAACCTGCTGGACGTGCAAACCTGGAACGCGCTGGAGAACGAGCCGCTGCTACAGGTCAACGCGGAGCTGGGATTCAAGCCCGACCGAGAGTGGCGCGAATACGAGGCCGATGTGATCGACCTCCTGCGCCGCCTGAAGGCCTGACGGTCAGCTCGGCGCCCAGGGGCCCTGCACGAACTTGCCGTCGGACGTGAACGGGTAGGCGTTGGGCCGGCAGCCGTTCAGCGCGATCGTCTGCGTCTGCATGATCGGCGCGGCCTGGCCCGAGCCGGGGCACTTCATGTGGTCGAAGCCGAGGAAGTGGCCCATCTCGTGCAGGACGGTCATCGAGTGGAAGTCGATGCCGGCAGGGAAGCCGTCGATGCCCTTGAGCCAGCGGCGCAGGTTGAGCAGGATGGTCTTGCCGTATCGGCAGGAATAGATGCCCTGGGTGTTGACCCCGACCGCCCTGCACAGCTTGTCGACGGTCCCGGGAGTGGCCAGGCGCAGCACAACGTCGTAGTCGCCGCCGCTGACGCGCTGGAACTTCCAGGTCGCGTCGCTGATCTTGTTGGGCGAGTAGGTGACCGGGTGCTCGCCGGACATCGTCCAGCCCTGCGGCGAGGCGATCGCCCGGTCGACCTCGGCGGCGAGCGCCGAGGTTGACCAGACCCGGTTGCTGCCCCACTGGATGCCGTTCTCCATCTCGACGCGATACTTCACCAGCGTCGCCGCGCCGGCCGACCCGACCACGTCGGTGCCCCCGCCGGCCACGGTGAACGTGCCGCTGCCGAGGTTGGGCACGCCATCGTTGCTGTTCACCGGCTTGGCGCCGCCGGTGTCGCCGCCCGGGTTGACCCGTTTCACCGACGCCGACGCCGAGGGCTTGAGGCTGGGCTTCTTCGACGGGGAGGGGGACCCGGACGGGGACGGGGCCCGGGTGAGCTCGCTGCCGCCCTCGAGCTTGGCGGCCGGGAACGGGTCGGTGCTCGACGCCGCGTCGAGCCCCGGCGGCGACGACGCTGCGCGCGGGTCACAGCCGACCAGGCCGGTCAGCAGCGCGCCGACCAGCATCATCTTCGCCACACGTGTCGCCAGCACCCGGCCGAGCCTAGGCGAAATTCGCAACTCCCGCTGCCCTCGATGGCATTGCTCACCGGCGGGCAACCGCATGGCAGGGCAAGAATTCTTCGCACAGGGCGACAAACCTGAACGAGCCGCCACGTCGCACCTTCGCCAAACCGACCGGCGCGACCGCACCGACGGCGTGGCGGGCGGCAGCTCGGCTACACCCTCGCCGGCCTGCGCGCGCCCGCCGACACCCCGGGCGAGCCGGCGCCGGGCCGTGCGGGCATCCTAAGAGGGGCCTAGCGCGCGCTACGCGCGTGCAAAGGCACCAATTCAGATCTTGCGCAGCCAGCGAGCCGCGTCACTCGCCCAGTACGTCAGGATCAGCTGGGCGCCGGCCCGGCGGATCGAGGTCAGCGTCTCCAGCACGACCCGCTCGCGGTCCAGCCAGCCGTTGGCCACGGCCGCCTCGACCATCGCGTATTCGCCCGAGACCTGGTAGGCGGCCACCGGCACGTCGACCATCTCGGCGACGCGGGCGAGCACGTCGAGATACGGCAGCGCGGGCTTGACCATGATCATGTCCGCGCCCTCCTCGACGTCGAGGGCGACCTCGCGCAGGGCCTCGCGCAGGTTGGCCGGGTCCTGCTGGTAGGTCTTGCGGTCGCCGGCCAGGGTGGACTCGACGGCCTCGCGGAACGGGCCGTAGAAGGCGCTGGCGTACTTAGCGGCGTAGGCCAGCAGCGATATCTCGGTGTAGCCGGCCCGGTCCAGCGCCGAGCGCACGACGCCGACCTGGCCGTCCATCATCCCGGACGGGCCGAGCACGTGGGCACCGGCCTCGGCCTGCGCCAGCGCCATCAGCTCGTACTGCCGCAGCGTGGCGTCGTTGTCGACGGCCCCGTCGGGGGTCAGCACGCCGCAGTGCCCGTGCGAGGTGAACTCGTCCAGGCACAGATCGGACATGACCACGGTCGAGTCGCCGACCTCGGAGATCACGTCGCGGATGGCGACGTTGAGGATCCCGTCGGGGTCGATGCCGCCGGAGCCGGTCTCGTCGCGCGTCTCCGGCACGCCGAAGAGCATGAGCCCCCCGACGCCCTCGGCGACCGCCTCGGCGGCGGCCTTGCGCAGCGACTCGCGGGAGTGCTGCACGACGCCGGGGAGGGAACTGATCGGCCGCGGCTCGGTCAGCCCCTCCTTCACGAACATCGGCAGGATCAGGTTGGACGGCTGCACGTGCGTCTCCGCCACGAGCCGGCGCATCGCGGGCGTGCGACGCAGCCGGCGCGGCCGGACCTCAGGGAACCCCACGGGATGACCCCCTACGAATCCTCTAGCGGAACCGCAGGGCGGTCGGTCCCTGCACCTTGGAGCCGCGGCGCTGCTTGGCAGGCATCGCGGCGAGCTTCTCGCGCAGCTCCACAGCGTAGCCCGCAAGCGCCTCGACCAGGTCGGGAACCGAGGCGTGCGGCGGCTGCACGTCGACGCGCAGGCCGAACTCCACGGCGGTGTCCGCCGTCTTCGGCCCGATCACCGCGACGACGGTGCGGGCGTGCGGCTTGCCGGCGATACCGACCAGGTTGCGCACGGTGGACGACGACGTGAAGAGCACCGCGTCGAAGCCGCCGGACTTGATCGCGTCGCGGATGTCGGCCGGCGGTGGCGCGGCGCGGACCGTGCGGTACGCCGTGACGTCGTCGACCTCCCAGCCGAGCTCGGTGAGGCCGGCGGCGAGGGTCTCGGTGGCGATGTCGGCGCGGGGCAGCAGCACTCGGCCGACCGGGTCGAGCACCTCGTCGTGCGGCGAGAACTCGGCCAGCAGGCCCTCGGAGGACTGTTCTCCGGACGGCAGCAGCTCGGGCACGATGCCGAAGCCGCGGACCGCCTCGGCGGTGGCCTCGCCGATGCAGGCGACCTTCACGCCACCGAAGTGGCGGGCGTCGAGGCCGTGCTCGCCGAACTTCTCCCAGACCGCGCGGACGGCGTTGACCGAGGTGAAGACGGTCCAGGCGTACCGGCCGTCGACCAAGCCCTTGATCGCGCGCTCCATCTGCGCCGGGGTGCGCGGCGGCTCGACGGCGATCGTCGGCACCTCGCATGGGATCGCGCCGTAGGCCCGCAGCCGCTCGCTCATCGCGCCGGCCTGCTCCTTGGTGCGCGGGACGAGCACCTTCCAGCCGTACAGCGGGCGGTTCTCCCACCAGCCGAGCTTCTCGCGGTGCGCGACGCCGGCGCCCAGGCACAGCACCACGCGGCCGGCGAAGCCGAGCGCGGCGGCGACCATGCTGTCGACGCTGGAGGCGGAGCTGTACTGCGTCTCGCCCGTGCCGTCGCCCGTGATCGAGACCGGCGTGGCCGGGTCGACCCCGGCGGCCAGCAGCCCGTCGCGGACGGCGGCGAGGTCGCCCGCGTCGACGGCGAGCGCGGAGGAGCCGCGGGCCACGGCGGTGGCGACGGCCTCGAAGTCGACGGACTGCACGTCGTCGACGTCGGCGGTCACGCGCACACCAGGCAGCGGCACGCCGGCGTAGGTGGCGACGCCGGCGGCCTGGCCGATGCCGGGCACGACCTCGAACGGCACCGCGGTGCGGGCGACGGCCTGCACCTCCTTGAGCACCGCCTCGTGCGCCAGCGGGTCGCCGCCGACGAGGTGGATCGCGCGCAGCCCGGAGCGGGCCGCGGACATCAGCACCTTGGCCACGTCGCCGGGCGCCCCCTCGGCCGGGCTGAACTGGGCCTCCGGGTCGGCCTCGGCGCGGATCGCGGCGAGCAGCGGCTCCGGTACGTTGCGGTCGTAGACGACGTGGTCGGCGGTCACCAGCGCCTCATGGGCGCGGCGCGTCAGCAGGCCGGGGTCGCCGGGGCCGGCCCCGACGAAGGCGATCCGGCCGGTGCCCTTACGGGTGCGGGTCATGCTGCACTCCCAGTGCGTTGTCGGCGCCTTCTTCGCGTAGGTCGCGGGCCAGGGCGCGGCCCACCTCCGCGGCGTCGGCGAGCGTTCCGGTGCGCGAGAGCCGGAGGGCGAAGCCGCCGTCCGGGCTGAACACCGCACCGCGCAGATAGATCTCCGGCCCCTCGTCGCCCTCGGCGACCTCGGCCAGCGCCGCGATCGGGGCGGAACAACCCGCCTCGAGCTCGGCCAACAGCGCCCGCTCGGCGGCGACCGCCGCGCGGGTGTATTCATCGTCGAGCGCGGCGAGCACCTCGCGCAGCTCGACATCGTCCTCACGGCACTCGACCGCCAGCGCGCCCTGCGCGGGTGCGGGCAGCATCAGCAGCGGATCAAGCACCTCGGTCGCCTCCCCGCCGCGGCCGAGCCTGGCCAGGCCCGCGTGCGCCAGCACGATGGCGTCGAACTCGCCCTCGGCCAGCTTCCGCAGACGGGTGTCTACGTTCCCCCGCAACGGTACCGCGGAAAGCCGCCGACCCAACGCGTTGATCTGGGCGATCCGGCGCAGCGCGCTGGTGCCGATGCGCGCGCCGTCGGGCAGCTCGTTGAGCATCAGCCCGTCGCGGGCGACCAGCGCGTCGCGCGGGTCCTGCCGCAGCGGGATGGCGGCCACCACGAGGCCCTCGGCCGGCGCGGTCGGCAGGTCCTTGTAGGAGTGGACGGCGAAGTCGATCTCCTTGTTGAGCAGCGCGTCGCGCAGGGCGGAGACGAAGACGCCCACGCCGAGCCGCTGGATCGGCTCGCTCGACCGGTCGCCGGCGGTGACGATCTCGATCAGTTCCACGTCGCGGCCGGTGCGCTCGCGCACGGCATCGGCGACGGTCTTCGACTGCGCCATCGCCAGCGCACTGCCCCGGGTCCCTAGTCTCAGCGTCACGGGTGCACCTCTCCAGCTGCGGCCGGGTTGATCTCCGAGGTCGGGATCTGCAGGTCGAACAGCTCACGTAGCGCCTGAGCATAGGCCTCGCCGCCCGGTCCGGCGGCCAGCTGGCGCACGCGAACGGTCGGCTGGTGAAGCAGGCGCTGGACGATCCGGTGAATGCTGTGCGCCACCTCGGCGCGCGCCTCGTCGCCGAGCTCCGGGCAGCGCTGCGCGAGCCGGCGCAGCTCGGCCTCGACGACCTCGTCGGCCCGGGCCCGCAGCGCGGCCACGGTCGGCGCCACGTCGGCACCGCGCAGCCAGGTCAGGAAGGCCTCGACCTCGGCGGCGACGATCTCCTCGCCGGCCCGCTCCTGCGCGTCCGCGGTGGTCGACAGCGACTCGGACAGCAGCTCGATGTCGACGAGCGTGACGCCGGCCAGCTCCCGGACCTCGGGCGCCACGTCGCGCGGCAGCGCCAGGTCGAGGACCAGCAGGTGCCGGTCGGCCCCGGCAGTCCCGACCGCTCCAGCGAGCAGCGGCGCGTCGAGCACCGGCTCCGGCGACGCGGTCGCGCTCACGACCACGTCGACGCGCTCCAGCAGCGACGGCAGCTCCGCGAACGGTACGGCCTCTGCCCCGTGCAGCTCCGCCAGGCGCTCGGCCTTGGCGTGACCGCGGTTGGTCACATACAGCGGAGCGGCCCCGGCCCGGCGCAGCGTCGCCAGCGACAGCGCGCCCATCGCGCCCGCCCCGATGACCAGCGCGGGACGCCCCTCGACCGGCGAGGTGGCGCCCTGCCCGTAGGCCAGCGCCGCACTCACCACGCTCTGCCCGGCACGGTCGATCTCGGTCTCGGCGTGCACCCGCTTGCCGACCCGCAGGGCCTGCTGCAGCAGCTCGTGCAGCAGCCGCCCGGCCGTGCCCTGCTCACCGGCGGCGCCGTAGGCGTCGCGGAGCTGGCCGAGGATCTGCGCCTCGCCCACGACCATCGAGTCGAGCCCGGCGGCCACGCGGAAGGCGTGCCGGACGGCGTCGACCTCGTAGTGGACATACAGCTGGGGAGCCAGGTCGCCCACGGCGAGCCCGGCCCGTTGGGCGAGCACGCCGCCGATGTCGGCGAGGCCGCCGTGGAACGCGGTGACGGCGGCGTAGATCTCCACGCGGTTGCAGGTCGAGAGCACCACGGCCTCGTCGACATACTGCAGCCCGACGAGCTCGGTGAGCACGTCAGGCAGCTCGCCAGGGCTCAGCGCGAGCCGCTCGAGCAGCGGAACCCCAGCCGTCCGGTGCGACATGCCCACGACCAGCAGATTCTGGTTATTGCTCACGACCCCACCGCCTCCCCGCCGAGCCGGTTGGCTCGTTGTAGGTCCTGGCCGACCCGTCCGGGCTCCTGCACCGCCGGCAGCGCCGTCAGGGCCGTCTTACGGTGCTCGTGGAAGGACAGGATCTGCAACTCGATGGCCAGATCGACCTTACGCACGTCCACGCCCTCGGGGACATTCAAGACGCACGGCGCGAAGTTCAAGACGCTGGTGACGCCGGCCGCCACGAGCCGATCCGCCACATTCTGCGCCGCGTGCGCGGGCGTGGCGATCACCGCGATGGAGATCGACTCTTCGTCCACCACCTCGGGCAGCTCGTCGATGTGCCGCACGACCAGGCCGTTGATGTGCTCCCCGACCCGGCCGAGGTCGGCGTCGAAGAGAGCCGCGATGCGGAACCCGCGATTGCCGAACCCGGCGTAGCCGGCCAGGGCGTGACCGAGATTACCCACGCCGACGAGCGCGACGGCTCGCCGATGCGTGAGGCCGAGCACCTGCTCGATCTGGTCGATCAGCAGCGTGACGTCGTAGCCGACGCCGCGGGTGCCGGTGCGGCCGAGGTGGGACAGGTCCTTGCGGAGCTTGGCGGAGTTGACGCCCGCGGCCGCGGCCAGACCCTCCGAGGAGACCGTGTCGTGCCCTTCCTCGGCGAGGTTGTGCAGGGCGCGCAGGTACTCCGGAAGCCTGGCGACGGTCGCCTCCGGAAGGTCCGGAAATTCCGGTCCATCCGTGGGGCCGGTGCGCTGCTGGCTCATGAGTCTCCGAGACGACGACGGTTTGCGAGGCCGCTCGCAACGGCGGTTACCGCCTGTGCTAACGGGGTTCGTCGTTGCAACAGAGTAGGCGCTTGTGAAGCCGTGCACAAATCGCGATCTTGAAGAGTCGACGCCCACCACGTAGAGGTCAGCGCCTGCCCGTGCGGATCGTGCGCCCGAGAATTGCCCCCGCGGCACGTGGTTCCCCCTTTCTCCGACGCGGCCGGCAGCAGACGGGCGCTGTGGCAAGTATCACCGCAATTCCGGCACGCAACACACCAACACGCCTTGCGTAGCGACGCTACATGTTTGTTCAGTAGGGTTGCCCCTACCATCAAGTGGCTGGACGGCGGGATGGGAGGCGGCGGGCGCCATGCCTAGCGTCGATGACATGACGACGAGCATCACCCCGCTGGGCCCGGGCCGGTTCTCCCGCATCTTCCGCCAGCTCGGGATCGACACGCAGTACGTGCTGCTCGGGTTCCCCCTCGCCATCATCACCCTGGTGCTGTGCGTGACCGGCTTCGCGCTCGGCGTGAGCCTGGTGGTGGCCGTCATCGGATTCCCCATCCTGTTCGCCGCGACGCTGCAAGCCCGCGGCTTCGCCACCCTCGAGCGCGCTCGCGCCGGCGTGGTGCTGCGCACACGGCTGCCGCACCCGTACTACAGGAAGGCCGAGCCCGGCGCCGGCTTCTGGCGCCGCACGTTCGTCCCCCTCACCGACGGCCAGTCCTGGCTGGACCTGCTGCACGGCATCCTCCGCTTCATCCCCAGCACGATCGCCTTCGTGTTCGTCGTGACCTGGTGGGCCGGCGCACTGGGCGGGCTCACCACGGTGCTGTGGGACTGGGCCATCCCGCGCTACCCGGAGAACAAGGACCTGCCGGAGCTGATGGGCATCGGCTCCGGCACCGAGCTGCGGGTCCTGTTCAACACCGGCATCGGCGTGGTCTTCGCCCTCACGCTGATGCCCGTCGTGCGCGGTGCCGCCCTGCTCGAGGCGTGGTTCGCCCGGGTGCTGCTCAGCGGCGTCAACGAGCTGCGCGAACGGGTCGCCGAGGCCGAGCGCGGCCGCGACCGCGCCCAGGCACAGACCACGGCCGCGGTCTCGGCCGAGGCGAGTGCCCTTCGCCGGCTGGAGCGCGACATCCACGACGGGCCGCAGCAGCGCCTGGTCCGCCTGGCCATGGACCTCGGCCGCGCCGACCTGCAGTTCGACAGCGATCCCGCGGCGGCCCGGGCGACGGTGGCCGAGGCGCTCGCCCAGACCCGCGAGACGCTGGAGGAACTGCGGGCACTGTCGCGCGGCATCGCCCCGCCGATCCTGGTCGACCGCGGCCTGCGCGCGGCGCTGACGGCGCTCGCCGCCCGCTCGATCGTCCCCGTCGACCTGGACCTGCCCGAGGTCGGCCGGCTGGCGAGCCACGTGGAGACGACCGCGTACTTCGTCGTCGCCGAGGCCCTCACCAACGTGGCCAAGCACAGCCACGCGAGCGAGTGCAAGGTGACGTTGCAGCGCTCGGCGTACGGCATGCTCGTCACGATCGAGGACGACGGCGTCGGCGGCGCGAGCCTGGCCAAGGGCCACGGCCTCACCGGCCTGGCCGACCGGGTGCGCGCGGCCGGCGGCGAGCTGACCGTGACCAGCCCCCTCGACGGAGGCACCAAGATCGTCGCCATCCTGCCTGTTTCCTGACTGTTCCTAGCTTGGCGGCGCCTTCGGCGCGGCGCTGCCGGGGGGTTCCCACCCCGGACCCCCCATGCCCGCTGCGCGGGCACCTTGTCGGGCGCTGCGCGCACTCGTCGGTCTGAGGCAGGGCGCCTCTGGTGTGGGCGCGCTGGCGGGTCGGCGGCTGGCCTACTATCGGCGACGTGCGGGTTGTCGTTGCGGATGATGCGGTACTCCTGCGCGAGGGTCTGGTGCGCCTGCTCACCGAGAGCGGCCACACGGTCCTCGCCGCCGTCGGGGACGGCCCGAGCCTCGTGGCGGCGGTCGTCGAGCACCGCCCCGACGTAGCCATCGTGGACGTACGGATGCCGCCCTCGCACACCGACGAGGGCCTGCGCGCCGCCGTCGAGGCCCGCGCCCGGGTGCCGAAGACGCCGATCCTCGTGCTGTCGCAGTACGTCGAGGTGTCCTACGCCGACGATCTCCTCGCCGATCGGGCGGGCGCCGTGGGGTACCTGTTGAAGGATCGCGTCTCGGAGGTCGCCGAGTTCCTCGACGCGATGCAGCGCGTGGCGGCCGGCGCCACCGTGCTCGACCCGGAGGTCGTCGGCCAGCTCCTGGTCCGCCGGCGCCGGGACGACCCGCTGCGCAGCCTGACCCCGCGCGAGCGCGAGGTCCTGGGCCTGATGGCGGAGGGCCGTTCCAACACGGCGATCGCCCGCAAGCTGGTCGTCACCGACGGCGCGGTGGAGAAGCACGTGAAGAACATCTTCACCAAGCTCGACCTGCCCCCGGACGACGAGCAGCACCGCCGCGTGCTGGCGGTCCTCGCGTATCTGCAGGGCTGAGCCGGCAAGGGCGCGATTCAGCGGGCCGACGCGAGGTTGACGGCCTCGACCAGGGAGTACGCCACCGGCAGACCGGTCGCCCGCAGGAGGGCGGTGTCGGTGAAGCCTCCGGCGTAGAGGACCGCGGACGCGCCCACCGATCGCGCCGCGTCGCCGTCGTCGACCGAGTCGCCGATCAGGATCACCTCGGCCGGGTCGAGGGACAGGGCCGTCAGGTGGCGCGCGAGAAACTCCGCCTTGCGATGACCGCCGACCGTGCCCGGCAGGCCGTCGACCCGGACCAGCCGGGCACCCAGGGCGCGCCGTTCCACCTCGACCAGCAGCTCGTCGTGGAAGAACATGGACAACAGCGACTGCGTGCCGGACCAGCTCCCCATCGCCTCAAGGGCGTCCGGGGCCAGCTGTACGTCGGCCATCCCCCGCCGGTAGGCGTCGTGGAACGCGTCGTCGAGCAGCTGGAACTCCGCCTGGTCGACCGGGCGTTCGAGAACGTGCGCGTAGTAGTCCAGGATCGGCCGGCGGAAGTCGCGGCGGTGCTCATCGGCGGTGATGACCGGGCCGCCGACGGTGGACAGACAGACGTTGGTGGCGTCGACGACGAGCTTCAGGTCGTCGAGGAGGGTCCCGTTCCAGTCCCAAACGAGGTGCTTCACCCGGGTGAGGATAGCCGCAGATCGTTACGCAGTCGCTCCTCCTCGACCCGCCAGTACCCGTGCTCCTTGCCGTCGAGCAGCAGCACCGGGATGCGAAACCCGTACTCCTCCTCGAGCTCGTCGTCGCCGGTGATGTCGATCTCGGTGAAGCCCTCGCCGGTCGCGGCGGCGACGCGCTCGAGCACGGCCTTGGCGTCCTCGCACAGGTGGCAGCCGGGGCGGGTGTACAGCACCAGTCTCATCGCAGGACCCCCTTGCGGACCTTGCCGGTGGCCGAGTGCGGCAGCTCCGGCACGAACTCGACGGCCGTCGGGCACTTGAACCGGGCGAGGTTGCCCTCGCAGTGCGCGATGAGCTCCTCGGCGGTCACCTGCGAGCCGGGCCGGCGCACAACGAGCGCCTTCACGGTCTGGCCGGTGTAGGGATGCGGTACCCCGAGCACCGCCGCCTCGAGCACTTCCTCGTGCGCTTCGAGCACGGACTCGACCTCGTGCGGATAGACGTTGAACCCGCTCACGAGGATCAGCTCCCCGAGCCGGTCCACCACGAACAGGTCGCCGTCCTCGTCGGCGTAGGCCACGTCGCCGGTGGCCCACCAACCGTCGACGTCCGGGGCCGAGGCGCCTTCAGGCCAGTACCCCTGGAAGAAATTGCGACCGCGCGCGACGATCTCGCCGGGATCCGTGGTGCCGTCCTCCTCGTCGGGCACCACGTCCTCGCCGTCGGCGTCGACCAGGCGCATCTGCACACCGGGGATCGGCCGGCCGATCGAGCCCGGCTTTGCCGACGGGCTCGCCAGGGTGCTGGTGAGCACCGGCGCGCCCTCCGTCAGCCCGTATCCCTGGTGTACCGGCCGGCCCGTGGTCTCGGCGAAGCGCCGCTCGGCGGCGGGGTCCAGCGGCGCCGCGCCGCACACGGCGAGCCGCACGCCCGACCAGGCCCGGGCCAGCCGCTCGCCCATGAGCGACCACGCGACGTACATCGGCGGCACCCCGATAACGCCGGTCACGCCGTACCGCTCGATCACCTCCAGCGAGTCGGCCGGGTCGAAGCGCTCGACGAGCACTCCGCACCCACCGTGGTAGGCGACCGCGCCGAGCCCGGAGTTCAGCCCGTACGCGTGGAAGAGCGGCACGGCCAGCAGCAGCACGTCGTCGCCGCTGACGGGCGGCGGATCGAGGCGCGCGAGCTGCTCGTGGTTGGCCAGCAGCGCGCGGTGAGGCAGCATGGCGCCCTTCGGCGCGCCCTCGGTCCCGGACGTGTACAGCAGCACCGCCAGGTCCTCACCCCCGCCGGTCGCGGGCGTCCGCGAGGGCACCGGACCGCCGGCGAGCAGGTCGCCGAGGTTTTCTCCGAGGGTGTACCGCACGGGCGGCGCCCCCTCACCGACCGCGCTCATCACCGGGCGGGTCCCGACCAGCACGGCGGCGCCGGAGTCGGTGAGCACGTGGCCGAGCTCGCGCGCCGTGAATGCCGGGTTGACCGGCACCGCGACCAGCCCGGCGCGCAGCACGCCGAAGAGGACGGCGGCGAACTCGGGCACGTTGGGCAGGGCGATCGCGACGCGCGGGCGGCCGTGCTCGTCGGCGGGCAGCCCGAGAGCGGCGAGGCCGGCGGCGACCGCGTCGACGCTCCGGTCGAGCTCGGCCCAGGTCAGCACGGCGTCGTGTGATCGCAGGGCGGGGCGCGTGCCGCCGGCGGTAGCGGCGCGCCGCACCAGGTCGGCGAAGTTCCAAACGTCCTGCACGGTCGCCGAGTCTTGCACAGCGCGCGGTGATCCAATTCAAGCCCCGAGGGTGAGGCGACAAAAACTGGAAATTCACCCGTCACCAATCACCCTGTCGCGTGGCATGGTGCCTCCTGCGGTCGGCGGGGGCCTGCGCAGCCCCGACACGCCGATTGAGTAATGGTCTATCCGCTCGTGTGCAATGCGCGCGCCGCGCATCGGTAATTTCGGCGTGGTTACGTCCCGCTTATCCGGTTTTCCGGCGTGTCGTGCGGCGTGTCGCGAACTGTGCGACGGACAGCATGTGCGCCGGACGGGCCCCGTTCCGTGGGATGAATGTCCCCTCACGCCAAGAGCCGCCCACACGCGGGTGACGCCGGACCCATTATCACCCAACGTTAACTCACCCCATTTACTCCGAGTTGACACCCCTCACCCCGAGGAGGCCGAAGTGCCCGTGATCGCACTGGCTACGGCATCTGTGATGGATTGCGAAGCATGAGCGGCTACCAGCACGTGTTCAACACCGAACACGCACTCGCCGGTGGGCTGTCGA
The DNA here is from genome assembly GCF_040689395.1 of Dactylosporangium sp. NPDC051484. Taxonomy (NCBI): domain Bacteria; kingdom Bacillati; phylum Actinomycetota; class Actinomycetes; order Micromonosporales; family Micromonosporaceae; genus Dactylosporangium; species Dactylosporangium sp. NPDC051484. The sequence continues at coordinate 129,246 of NZ_JBFAZX010000006.1, forward strand.
TGCTGCGTGACTCGATGCGCGACATGTTCACCACGGTGATTCGGGGCGAGGGAGGCGGCATCCCGCGCACCCGCGCGCGCCCACACACCAACGAGGCGCCGGCCCGCCCGGGCCCGGCCCCGAACTCGAGACCCACCGCCGGGATGAACGGCAAGCCCACCGGCAGCGCCGGCGCGAGCCTCCTCGGCGAGGAGACCGTGCAGATCCCGACCGTGATCCTCGGCGGCGGCACGGACACGCTGACCGACACCGGCTCGCGCGGGCCCGTCCCGCCGCAGCGGTCGCGCCCCGATCGGGGCGACCCGGCGTCGGAGGTGTGGGCGCTCATCGAGCGAGCCCAGGCCGGCGACGGTGCGGCATTCGGTCTGCTCTACGACCGGTACTTCGACACGGTCTTCCGTTTCGTGTACTTCCGGGTCGGCAACCGCCAGCTCGCCGAGGACCTGACCGCCGACACGTTCCTGCGCGCGCTCAAGCGCATCGGTAGCTTCACGTGGCAGGGCCGCGATCTCGGCGCCTGGCTGGTCACCATCGCCCGCAACCTCGTCGCCGACCACTTCAAATCCGGCCGGTACCGGCTGGAGGTCACCACCGGCGACGTGCTGGACGCCGACCGTCCCGACCGGGGGCCGGAGGGCAGCCCGGAGGCGGCGGTCATCGACCACATCACCAACGTGGACCTGCTCAAGGCCGTCAAGCAGCTCAACCCCGAGCAGCAGGAGTGCATCGTGCTGCGGTTCCTGCACGGCTTCTCCGTGGCGGAGACCGCACAGACCATGAACAAGAACGAGGGGGCCATCAAAGCGTTGCAGTACCGCGCCGTACGCGCGCTCGCTCGACTGCTGCCCGACGGATTCCAACCGTGACGGCTGTCACCTCTGGTTACTGGGCCCAGGCGGGCGCCGTAACCAGGTTCCGACCTGCGCCGTTGGTCCTGATGCGACCGTCGGCATGGCGCACGGCGGACGCGGTGGCCCACCATCCCGCTGCCCTGCCGCGCCTGACTGACGCGACCAGCGAAGGGGGTGCCTCAGGTGATCGGCTCCGTCTTCCACCGTCGACGCGCTGAGCGGTTCGCCCAGCTCGTCGACGACACCACAGGGGCCCGACGACACCGCGTGAGGTCCACGCCCGACGACTCCCTCACCGACCTGGTGTCGGTCCGCCGGCGGCTCGGCGAGCTGCCGGTCCGGGTAGAGGCGCAGCCAGAGTTCCGCGACGGTCTGCGGGCCATGCTCATGGCCACGATCGAGCGCGAGGGCATCGGGGCCACCGCGACGGAGCCCGAGCCCGAGCCGGTCCGCCAGGGGGGCCTGCGTGCGCTGCGTCGCCCGGCGGGTAGCCGCCCGGCCGTCAGCCGCCGGCTCCGCACCCGCGGCGCCATTGTCGTCGGCCTCGCCGCCGGCGCGCTGGCCGTGTCCGGAATGTCCGCCGCGAGCGACAACGCCGTCCCCGGCGACGCGCTGTACTTGGTGAAGCGGTCCAGCGAGAAGGCCCAGCTCGCGCTGACCGCCTCGGACATCAGCAAGGGCCAGCTGTACCTCGAGTTCGCCCGCACCCGGCTCGGCGAGGCCCAGGCGGTGAAGGACCCGGCGGGGCTCTCCTCGGTGCTGGACGACATGGACGGCGAGACCCTCAAGGGCGTACGCCTGCTGACGAGCACCTCAGTCGCCCGCGGGGACACCGCCGCGCTCGACGCGATCGACGGCTTCGTGACCGACCAGCGCGCGGCCGCCGAGAAGCTCAGGGCGTCGGCCGGCGGCGAGGCCCGGACCCGCGCGACCAAGTCGGTGACCCTGCTCGACGAGATCGACCGCCGCTCCAAGGCGCTGCGCCCGCTGGTCAAGTGCGGCCCGACCGCGGTCACGACGCCCGACACCCTCGGCCCCGCGCCGGTGGGCAACGCCTGCCGCCCCGTGAACAAGTCCGGCGGCACCGGGTCGTCCGGCCAGCCGCAGCCCGGCGCCCCGGTGACGAACCACCCCGGCCAGAACGGCGAGCGCCCGGCGACCACCGGCCCGTCCAGCGTCTCGGCTGACCCCTCCGCCACCGAGTCGGCCCCCACCGCCCCGAGTGCCAGCGCCCCCGCACCGCCCAGCCCAACCCCCACCAAATCGGCGAAGGGCGGCCTGCTCGACTGGCTGCTGCACTGATTCAACCCGGCGACACGTTCGCGACATGACAGGGCCTGGTGACCGTCACCAGGCCCTGTTGCTGTTCGATGCCGGTACCGTTGGCCAATCTGGATGGATCCTGTGCTGCGACAGCACGGCGTCACCGGCGGAGGGAGACAAACGTGCCGATCCGACCTTCAGGAGTGTTACGGCGCCGCCGAGCGAGCGCGAGCGGCCGCATCGTCGTCTCCGCCGCCGGGTGGGCGGCGACCGAGGTCGAAGCCGCCCTGGAAGTGCCGGCCGATCCGACCGGCGCGGCTTTCTTCGACGTCGACAACACGATGGTGCAGGGCGCGTCGATCTACTACTTCGCGCGCGGCCTGGCCAAGCGGAAGTACTTCACGAGCCGCGACCTGGTCCGCTTCGCCTACCAGCAGGCGCGCTTCCGCCTCCTGGCGTCCGAGCACGCCGGCACGGTGTCCAGCGCCAAGTCGACCGCCCTGGCCTTCATCGCGGGCTGGAAGGTCGAGGACATGGAGCGGCTCTGCGAGGAGATCTTCGACGAGCTCATGGCCGACCGCATCTGGTCGGGCACCCTGGCCCTGGCCCAGCTTCACCTGGACGCCGGACAGCGCGTGTGGCTCGTCACCGCGGCCCCCGTCGAGCTCGGCCGGATCATGGCCGCCCGGCTGGGCCTCACCGGCGCGATCGGCACCGTGGCGGAGGTCTCCGACGGCGTCTACACCGGCCGCCTCGTCGGCGACCTCATGCACGGCCCAGAGAAGGCGTCGGCCATCACCACCCTCGCGCTGGCGGAGGGCCTGGACCTGACCCGCTGCGCCGCGTACAGCGACTCGATCAACGACGCTCCCATGCTCTCCACCGTCGGCTACGCGGTGGCGGTCAACCCCGACTCGGCCCTGCGTCGCGAGGCCCGCAAGCGCGGCTGGGAGATCCGCGACTTCCGCACTGGCCGCAAGGCCGTGAAGATCGCGGTTCCGGCGGCCCTGGCGACGGGCGTGGTGATCGGCGGCGTGGCGACGTTCACCGCGATGCGCAAGCGCCGCCGTCGCACTCGGTCCACCTGACAACCCGCACCGGCCACCCGGCCCCACCGAACGGTCAGGTGGAGAAGGCGTCCGGGCGACGGTCCAGCAGCTTGTACAGCGTCTGCTGGATCGTCTCGCGCACCTGGTCGGCGAGGTTGAAGACCACCATCGGGTCGTCGGCCGATTCGATGTAGTCGTCGGTCGGGATCGGTTCGCCGAACTCGATCAGCCACTTGCTCGGCAGCGGGACCAGGCCAAGCGGGCCCAGCCACGGAAACGTGGGGGTGATCGGGAAGTACGGGGCGCCCAGGAGCCGGGCCAGGGGCCGGATGTTGCCGATGAGCGGGTAGATCTCCTCGGCGCCGACGATCGAGACCGGCACGATCGGGGTGCCGGTCCGCAGGGCCGCGGAGACGAAGCCGCCCCGGCCGAAGCGCTGGAGCTTGTACCGGTCGGCGAACGGCTTGCCGATGCCCTTGAACCCCTCCGGAAAGACGCCGACGAGTTCGCCCTCCGAGAGCAGGCGCTCCGCGTCGGGGTTGCAGGCCAGCGTCGCGCCGGACTTGCGGGCCAGCTCCGACATGAACGGCATGCGGAAGACCAGGTCGGCGCCGAGCAGGCGGAGGTGGCGCCGGGAGGCCGTCTCGTCGTGCACGGCGACGGTGAGCATGAGCGCGTCGAGCGCGACCGTGCCCGAGTGGTTGGCCACGACCAGCGCGGCGCCCTCCTTCGGCAGGTGCTCGGAACCGAAGACCTCGGTGCGGAACCACTGCTTGTACAACGGACGCAGCATCGGCAGGAAGACGCTGTCAGTCAGGTGGCGGTCGAAGCCGAACCCGTCGATCTCGTAGTCGCCGGTCAGCCGCTCGCGCAGGAAGGCGAGCGCACCGGCGACCCGGTCGTCCCACACATCAGGGAGACCAGGGTCACTCATGGCCACTCTCCAACGCGGCACGTGCCGCACGCGTCCTGCGGAAGCCGTCGAGCAGCGCCTGCTCGACGGAGCGAATCGTATCCGCGGGAAGCAGTTCGCCCGCGCGGCGGCTGCGCACGAACTCGCCGAATGCCTCGGCGGTCGTCCGCGGCACGAAGCCGAACTCGCGGATGAGCTTCGAGGTGTCCACGACCCGGCCGTGCACGAACAGGTCGAGCTGGTCCAGCGTGACGCCGGCCCGGCCGAGGCCGGCCAGCGCGTTGAGGCCCGGCTCGAGAATCGGCATGGTGACCCGGCCGGCGCGGCGCACCGCCTGGGACAGCGTCAGCGTGCCTGACCCGGCCACGTTGAACGTGCCTGGATGGTGCTCCGTGACCGAGCGCTCGAGCACCACAAACGCATCGTCGACGTGCAGGAACTGCAGCCGCGGGTCGCGGCCGAACACGGTGGGCACGATCGGCTGGGCGAAGTATCTCGTCAGCCGGGTGTCCACGGCGGAGCCGATGAACGGAGCGAAGCGCAGCACCGTGGCCGCCACGTCGGGGCGCCGCCGACGGAAGCCGCGGACGTAGCCCTCGATGTCGAGCACGTCCTTGGCGAACCCGCCTCGGGGCACCTCGCGCGGCTCGGTGTCCTCGGTGAAGATCGCCGGATCGCGGAAGGAGGCCCCGTATGCCGCCGTCGAGGAGCGCACGATCAGCTTGCGCAGCCTGGGCGCCTGCTGGCAGGCGGCCAGGAGCTGCATTGAGCCGATGACGTTGAGCTCCTTCATCGCCGCGCGGCCGCCGTGCTGGTCGGTCGCGGTGGCGACGGCGAGATGAGCGATCGCCTCCACGCGGGCGTCGACCATCACCCGCAGCACCCCCGGGGTGCGCAGGTCGAGCTGTCGCACGTCGATCTTGTCGCCGGCGGCGGACAGCACCTCGGCGAACTCGCCGGCCGGTGCCGCCGAGTCGACAGCGACGACGCGGTCGACGCGCGGATCAGCGGCGAGCCGGGCGGCCAAGTGCGCGCCGAGATAGCGGCTCACCCCGGTCACCAGCACGACGCTGGGCGGCGCGGTCACGCGGCTCCGATCGCAGGGACCACAGCGGGACTCGTCCCCCGCACGCCACGAAGTCCGGTCGCAATGGCACGGCCCGTCGACCGCAGGCACGCCGCAGCGGGCGTTGCGGCGGCCCAGCCCCGATAGAAAGAGGGGCCGGCCGCCGGGTGACGAGCTGGAACGCTACTTGCCGAGACGACGACGCTGGACGCGGGTCTTGCGCAGCAGCTTGCGGTGCTTCTTCTTGGCCATACGCTTGCGCCGCTTCTTGACCACCGAGCCCATACGAGCATCTCCTCGATACAGCGGAACGCGTGCCATCCCTGGCACGCCGAAGACATGGTTAGCCGTTCAAGGGTAGCCGTACCGTTTCTAGTTCGGAAAACGGCCCCGCTATGCGGTCTCACGGAACGCTTCGCGGAGGTACGCGTCGACCGCGTGCTCGGGAACCCGGAACGACCTTCCCACACGGACCGCGGTGAGGTCACCGGCGTGGACGAGGCGGTAGACAGTCATCTTCGACACCCGCATCAGCGTGGCCACCTCGGCCACGGTAAGGAACCTGACCTCGCCCAGCCGGCCTTCGGTGGTGTGTGGCGTGCTCGACATCGCAACCTCCGACCAGCGTGCTCGCCCTACGCTCGGTTCAGCTAACCCGGACCAAGCGTTACTCAATCAGCGTGTTACCAGTACGGTAACGGTACTGCTGTGACTTGCACCCCCGGTTCGTCGGAATCTTTCCCGCAGACTTGATCATTCCGTCCCCAGGGCCACTGCCGCCGTTCGCGGGGGGCGCCGGGTCAGACTCGGCCCCGGACGTTTCGCACGCAGTCCGCCTCGACGTCGTCCCAGCTCACCCCGAACGCCTTGGGCGCGGCGTCGCCGAGCGCGAGGCCCTGGCGGGCGGCGTAGTCGAAGAAGTCCATCAGCCGGTCCTCGCCGAAGCGGTCGGCGAGGCGCTGCAGGGACAGGTACGCCACGCCGTAGCGGCCGCTCACGTCGACGGTGCTCGACCCGCCGGGCGGGTCGTCCATGGCGATCTCGCCCTTCCAGCGCCCGCTGCGCACGTAGCCGCGCACGGCGCCCGCCCCGTCGAACGGCTTGCCGCCCCCCTTGACCCGCACATACTCCGCGATGCCCTCGACCAGCCACCACGTGTGCTCGTACGCCTTCTCGACCCCGGCCAGCGTCACGACGTGCGTGAACTCGTGGCGCAGCACGTCGAGGGTCTGCTTGGCGTCCACCCGCGCGGCGTTGAGCACGATCTCGGTCACGCTCGCCGTCAACGGCAGCGCGAAGCCGGCGACCCAGGGCTCCTGCTTGATGCCGTACCAGGCGGACCACTCGTCGGGCCCGGCGAGGTAGACGACGTACCGCGCGGGCGGCTCCCCCCAGCGGGCGAAGGTGTCGGCGAGCGCGGCGGCCTTCTCCGCGGCGGCGAGCATCGACGGCAGCCGGGAGGCGTACTTCGCGGTCGTCGACATCACGACCCGGGCCCCGACCGCGCTGCGCAGCTCGCTGACCTCCCACGGGCGCGGCCCGAGGTCCTTGGCGACGCCGAACTCCAGCAGCGTCGGCGACCGGCCGGAGACGTTCCACCGCGTGGTGGTCTGCAGAGCCATCGGGTCGCAGGTGGGGACGACGAAGCAGTAGTTCACCAGGACCTTCACCGTCGCGGTGCCCCCGGCCTCTGTCTTCGGCCGGCCCTCGGGCACCGGATGCCAGAGCTTGACCCGCAACTGTCGCAACGAGCCGAACCGCCGGGCCAGATCCTCGCGCAGCACGGCCGCGGACGGGTCCACGACGGCGAGGAACGCGTCCTCGTCTCCCGCCAGCAGCGCGGCGCCCTGGTCCTCGAGGGCCAGCCGGATCTTGCCGGCGACGGTGGCCGGCGCCGACCGGCGGCTCGCGCCCGGGCTCGCCGAGTGCGCGGCCGCGGGGTTGGCGGCGTCCCCCGGGCCGCCCGCGCCGTGGCCGCCGTCGCCGGACAGCTCCTGCCCGACCGTGACGGTGGTGCGGTCGCTACGGACCGTGGTGTAAGCGATGGCGGCCGGCGGCGCGAGCAGCAGCAGGGCGAGCGCGGCGATCAGAAGGACACGGAAGAACGTCCCGCCGCTCGGGGAAGGCGGCATGGGCGGCTGGCTCTCGACGGCATCCGAGTTGCCCGCGTGTCGCCGCCCATCCCCATCCATCACCGCCGGAACCTACGCGACCCGGTCGAGCCGCCGCCTCGCCCGTACGGGCTGTTCCAGACTGGCTCTTGCGTCGTCAGGCGCGCGAGCGCAGGGCCCTGGCCAGGAATCCGACGTTCGCCGGGCGCTCCGCGAGGCGGCGCATCATGTACGCGTACCACTCGGTGCCGTACGGCAGGTAGACGCGCACGGTGTAGCCCAGCTGGGCGAGTCGCAGCTGTTCCTCGGGGCGCACGCCGTAGAGCATCTGGAACTCGAACTCGTCGGGGCTGCGCTCGAACCACTTGGCACGGTCCTCGCCGATGGCCACCAGACGGGGGTCGTGGGTGGCGACCATCGGATACCCGCCGCCGGACATGAGCACGTTGAGGCAACGCACGTACGACTTGTCGACGTCCAGGCGGCTCTGGTACGCCACCGACTCGGGCTCCTTGTAGGCCCCCTTGCACAGCCGGACCCGCGAGCCCTCGGCCGCGAGTTCCCGGCAGTCGGCCTCGGTCCGGCGCAGGTACGACTGGAGCACCGCGCCCGTGGTCGGGAACTCGCCGCGCAGCCTGGCCAGCACCTCCAGGGTCGAGTCGGTGGTGGTGTGGTCCTCGGCATCCAGGGTGACCGTGGTGCCCGCCTCGCTGGCCTTGGCACAGATCGCGCGGGCGTGCTCATACGCGATCTTCTCGTTGAAGACCTGGCCGAGCGCGGACAGCTTCACGCTGACCTCGGCCGCGGGGGTCAGCTCGGCGGCGTGCAGGGCGTCGAGCAGCTTCAGGTACTCGTCCCGGGTCGCCTCGGCCTGGTGCGGGTTGGTGGTGTCCTCCCCCAGGTAGTCGATCGTGACGCCGAGGCCGTCCGCGGCCAGTTCGCGGGTGCGCTGTAGCGCGTCGTCCGCGTGCTCCCCGGCGATGAAACGACGCACGATGCTGCGGCTCACCGGGGCGGTTTCAACGAGCCGTTCGACCCTGTTGGAGTGGGCGGCGGCGAGGATGACCGATCTGAGCATGAGCCGAGCGTAGACAGAACCGCAGACGTCCGGTGACGCCTGGTCGCCACTATGGCATTTCTTGACTACCTTGGTCGGGTGGACTTCGACGCGTATGCGCGGACCGCCGTCGACATCGTCAACGCGCCGCTCGAAAGCATGCAGGACCTCACCGCCCTCTTCGGCGAGGACAGTTGGCAGACCTCGGAAGCGACGGAACGCGATCTGATCGCCCTCCGGCGCGCCCGCAAACGACTCCGGGATGTGTTCGAGCACGGCTCCTCCGGCCGGGACATGGCCGCGGTCGCCGAGCTCAACGCGCTGCTCGAGGCATATCCGATGCAGCCGCGCATCTCCGGTCACGACACCCACGACTGGCACATGCACGTGACCGGCCGAGGCTCGTCGATGAGCTCGGAGCTGCTCGCCGGGGCCGCGTGGGGCCTGGCCGTGTGGCTGTGCGAGCACGGCAGCACGCGCTTCGGCGTCTGCGCCGACGAGCGCTGCGGCAACGTCTACCTGGACACCTCCTCGAACTGCTGCCGCCGCTTCTGCTCGGAGCGCTGCGCCACCCGGTCGCACGTGGCGGCGCACCGGGCTCGCAAGCGCGCCGCCGAGACGGGCGCCGCGCTGGCCGCGGCCCAGATCCCGGTGGATGACTCCGATCGGGCGGTCGTCACCGCATAACTGCTGGAAAACACCCCGGAGCTGGTAAGTTCGGCATATCTTGCGTCATGTGGTTCGCTTTACCGCGCGTCCGATAAGTCGGACACGCGGGGTTGGGCGATGCGGGGCTGGCGACTTTGGTTGGCCGGCCCCCGACACCGGGTAGGTCACCGGATCACAACGCCCTACGAAGGAGAAACAGCACCATGGCCCAGGGAACCGTGAAGTGGTTCAACGCTGAAAAGGGCTTCGGCTTCATCAGCGTGGACGGCGGCGACGACGTCTTCGTCCACTTCTCCGCGATCGTCTCCGACGGCTATCGCAGCCTCGAAGAGAACCAGCGCGTCGAGTTCGAGATCAAGCAGGGTCCCAAGGGCCCCCAGGCCGAGTCCGTCCGCAAGATCTGATCGTCGACTTTCGGCGGCCCCGGCTCGCGCGCTTCACTCGCGGCCGGGGCCGCGCGCTCAGCCGACCGGGGACGGCGTTGCCAGGTGCTGCCGCGCGAATCGCAGCGCCTCCGCCAGATCGGCCTCCCGATCGCCCCGGCTGCCGGCCCGCCGCGTCCCCACCTCGACCGCCACCGAGCCGGTGAAACCGCGGGAGTCCAGCGACGCCAGCAGCTGGGCGCACGGCTGCGTGCCGCGACCCGGCACCAGGTGCTCGTCGCGACCCTTGCCGGTGCCGTCGCCCAGGTGGACGTGGGACAGGTTGCCGGCCATCGTGTCGGCCAGCGCGATGGCGTCCGTCCGGGACGCGGCGCAGTGCGACAGGTCGAGCGTGTAAGCGTCGAACCCGGTCAGCGTCGGATCCCAGCCCGGAGCGTATGGCACGAACTCGCGGCCCGCGCCGCGCAGCGGAAACATGTTCTCCACCGCGAAGCGGATGCCCGGAAACTGCCGGCCCAGGCGCAGGAGACCGGACTGGAAGGTGCGTGCGTACTCACGCTGCCAGGCGAACGGCGGGTGGACGACGACGATCGGCGCGCCCAAGGCGTCGGCGAGCTCGGCGGCCCGGCGCAGCCGCTCCCACGGGTCGGGGCTCCACACCCGCTGAGTGACCATGAGGCAGGGCGCGTGCACGGACAGCACCGGCACGCCGTAGTGCTGGGAGAGCCCGACGAGCGCACCCGTGTCCTGACTCACCGCGTCGGCCCAGACCATGACCTCGACGCCGTCGTAGCCGAGCGCGGCGGCCATTTCGAAGCCGGCCGCGGTGGGCTCGGGAAAGACGGAGGACGTGGACAGCAGAACCGGCACTTGACGACTCACACCACCAGGCTAGCCCCATCCAGGTAGCGTCTCTTGTCGATCAACTTGACTCCAGCACTTCCAGCCGGCGAAGAATCACCCCTTCGCGCAGGGCCCAGGGGCAGATCTGGACCTCGTCGATGCCGAGTGTCCGCATGGTCACCTCGGCCACGACGGCGCCGGCCAGGATCTGGTGCGCCCGGCCCGGGCTGACGCCGTCGATCTCGGCGAGCGCGGCCGACGGCATCCGCCGGATGAAGGACAGGACCTGATGGAGGCCGGTACGGCTGAGCCGCCGCGGCACCCGCGGACCGGCGCCCGACGGCGCGGCCCCGGCGAGGCGCGCCAGAGTGCGGAAGGTCTTCGAGGTGGCGACCGGGCGATCCCATCCGCTGTCCATGAGGCGTTTGGCGGTCTTGGCCACCTCCGCCTCGGCGTATTCCCGCAGCGCATCGACCGACGCCGGTGTGGCCGGGTCGCCGTTCAGCCGCTCGCGGGTCAGCCGGCCGGCGCCCAGCGGCACCGACATCGCCACGTCCGGCTCCTCGTCGATACCCGCCGCCAGTTCCAGGGACCCGCCGCCGATGTCCATCACGAGCAGCCGGCCGGCCGACCAGCCGAACCAGCGGCGCACTGCCAGAAACGTCATGATGGCCTCGGCCTCGCCGGAGAGCACCTGCAGGTCGACGCCGGTCTCCTCGCGCACGCGCTTGAGCACGCGGGCCGAGTTCTTCGCGTCGCGCACCGCGGACGTGGCGAACGCGAGCAGGTCGTCGGTCTCCAGCTTGACGGCGGCGTCGCGGGCCTGCGCCACGGCGGCGATCAGGCTGTCCGCGCCGGCCTTGCTGAGGTCGCCGTCCTTGCCGATGCGCTCGGCGAGGCGCAGCTCGGCCTTCTGCGAGTGGGCCGGCCAGGGGTGTGCGCCGTGGTGCGCGTCGACCAGAAGGAGATGGACCGTATTGGAGCCCACATCGAGCACGCCGAGCCGCATGCCGGTAACCGTAGCTGTGTGGGGTTTCGGCACCGTGCGCAGGACGGCGTACGCTTCGTCAGATGGACATCCACGTCGAGGTCGAAGACCCGGACGACCCGCGCGGCCTCGAGGTCGACCTCGATTTCCCGCGGGAATGGATCGAGTTCGCCGACCCGGCGGACGCCGATCACCTCATCCGCGCCGACCTTACCTGGCTGCTGTCCAACTGGACGTGTGTCTACGGCCGCGGCTGCCACGGCATCATCGAGGGCCGCGAGGAGGAGGGCTGCTGCTCGCACGGCGCCTTCTTCACCGACGAGGACGACCAGGAGCGCGTGCGCGCCGCCGTGAAGAAGCTGACCCCGGAGACCTGGCAGTACTACCGGCGGGGCTTCAAGCGGTACACCGAAACGGACACCATCGACGGCAAGAACAAGGCCCTGCGCACCGCGACCCGCCCGGGCGGCGGCTGCGTCTTCCAGAACGACCCCGGCTTCCCGGGCGGCGGCGGCTGCGCACTGCACGGCCAGGCGCTGCGCGACGGCGTGCACCCGCTGGACTACAAGCCGGACGTCTGCTGGCAGCTGCCGGTCCGCCGCGACCAGGACTGGCGCAAGCGCCCCGACGGCACCAAGCTGCTGGTCTCCACCCTCGGCGAGTTCGACCGCCGCGGCTGGGGCGAGGGCGGCCACGACCTGCACTGGTGGTGCACCTCGTCGCCGGAGGCGCACGTCGGCTCGCAGCGGCTCTACCAGGAGTATGAACCGGAGCTGACGGCGCTAATCGGCAAGGCGGCATACGCCCGGCTGGCCGAGCTGTGCGCGGCGCGCGCCGCCCAGGGCATGATCGCCCAGCACCCGGCCACGACGGCGGCGCTGAAACTCATCCCCATCCGGCCCGTCTGAGCCGGAGCTGGAGCGGCGCGCCCGGGCCACCGGGAGTAGCCGACTGCCACGCGATCCGCGGTCACGTCCTGCGCCGCGAGATGCGGGAGCGCAGGCGTAACCGCGAATCGGTGGCGAACGCCGGCTGAGGCGGCCTGACGACCGCCCGGACTCACGGCTCGAACTTGTAGCCCAGGCCGCGCACGGTGACGATGTACCGCGGCGCCGAGGGCTCCGGCTCGATCTTCGAGCGCAGCCGCTTGACGTGCACGTCGAGGGTCTTGGTGTCGCCCACGTAGTCGGCGCCCCACACGCGGTCGATCAGCTGGCCGCGGGTCAGCACCCGGCCGGCGTTGCGCAGCAGCAGCTCGAGCAGCTCGAACTCCTTCAGCGGCAGCTGGACGGCGTCGCCTGCGACGGTCACGACGTGCCGGTCGACGTCCATGCGGACCGGGCCGGCCGACAGCGTCGGCGGGGCCAGCTCACCGACGGCGTCGACCTGGCGGCGCAGCACCGCGCGGATGCGGGCCACCAGCTCGCGCGGCGAATACGGCTTGGTGACGTAGTCGTCGGCGCCGATCTCCAGGCCGACCACCTTGTCGATCTCGCTGTCCCGCGCGGTGATCATGATGATCGGCACGTTGGACTTCTGCCGCATCTGCCGGCACACCTCGGTGCCCGACATCTCGGGGAGCATCAGGTCGAGCAGAACGATGTCCGCGCCGGTGCGGTCGAACTCCGTCAAGGCCTCGGTGCCGGTCGCCGCGATGGAGACCTCGAAGCCCTCGCGACGGAGCATGTACGACAACGGGTCAGAGATCGACTCTTCGTCCTCGACCACGAGTACGCGCGCCAACGTGCTGTCCTTTCGTAGCTGCCGGGAAGCACCATGGCGCTGCGAACCGCGGGCTGGAGATTGCTGTTGCATAACGATCATGGGACTCCTCCGATCTCAACTGACGGCGGTAGCGACAACGCGGCCTCCGTCGGACGCGAAGGCAGCCGCAACGTGAACGTCGAGCCAACTCCTACGGCGCTGGTCACCGTGACGCGGCCACCGTGGTTGGTCGAGATGTGTTTGACGATCGCGAGGCCCAGCCCCGTGCCGCCGGTCGCCCGGGAGCGCGCCCGATCGGCGCGGTAGAACCGCTCGAAGATGCGGTCGATGTCACGCGGCTCGATGCCGATGCCCTGGTCGGCGACGCCGATCTCCACGAAGCCGTTGTCCTCGCTCGTGGTGACCGTGACCGTGGTCCGCTCCGGCGAGTACGCGATGGCGTTCTCCACCAGATTGACCACCGCGGTCACGAGCTGGTTCTCGTTGCCGTAGACGGTCAGTCCGCGCGTGCCCTGGAAGCTCAGCTCGATCTCCTTGGCCGAGGCGGGGGTCTTGGCCCGGTCCAGCACCTCGACGGCGATCTTGTCGACGTCGACCGGCTCCGGCTCGGGCAGCGGCTCCGCGCCCTGCAGCCGGGACAGCTCCAGCAGCTCGGAGACGAGCCTGCCGAGCCGCGACGACTCGTGCTTGATCCGCTCAGCGAAGCGGATGGCGGCGGCCGGGTCCTTGTCGGTGGCGTCCAGCAGGGCCTCGGCGAGCAGTTGCAGCGCGCCGACGGGGGTCTTGAGCTCATGGCTCACGTTGGCGACGAAGTCACGGCGCACGCGGGCGACCCGGTGGGCCTCGGTGACGTCGGCCGCCTCGATCGCGACCCGCCCGCCATCGAGCGCGACCGCGCGGACGTTGACCCCGAGGGGCTCGCCGTGCGTGAGGCGGGGCAGGTCTAGCTCGACGACGCGGGTGATGCCCGTGCGACGGACCTGGCCGGCGAGGGTGCGCACGATCGTGTGCGCCTCGTCGGCGGGGGCGGGGCCCTGGCGCTGACGGACGAGGCCCATCTCACGCGCCGCCGCGTTGGCGAGCACGGGTTTATCGGCCTCGTCGAGCACGAGCACCCCGACTTGCAGCGCGTCGAGGACGTCGGTCATCGCCGGACCGTCGGCCTTCGACTGCCGAAACTTCCAATCCACGATCCGATGGTAGGAGACGGTCTACTGCATCCAGCGCGCACAGAGGCACGAAACGGGCTCACGACGTCCAGTGTTCACCCTGCTGGCGGCCGTTGTTCATCGGTACGTCCGGCTTCGGGCCCTACGGTGTCGTACAAAACGATGGGAGCACTATGCGCGACGAATATCGGGCCGATCTTCTGCAGGTCAACAAGCTGCTGGTGTGGATGGCCGACGCGGTGCGCTCGGCGATGCGCCGCGCGACCAATGCCCTGCTCAACGCCGACCAGACGGACGCGGAAGAGGTCATCGCCCGCGACGCCGAGGTCAACGCGCTCTACCGGCTGGTCGAGGACAAGGTGTACGACTTGTGCGCCCGCCAGGCCCCGGTCGCCTCCGACCTGCGGGTCGTGCTGACCGCCCTGCACCTGGCCACCGACCTGGAGCGGATGGGCGACCTGGCCGAGCATGTCGCGAAGACCGCGCTGCGCCGCCACCCGGCGCGGGCCGTGCCGGAGCCGCTGGTCGAGACGTTCGAGCAGATGGGCACGGTCGCCGACCGCATCGCCGGCAAGATCTCCAGCGCCATCTCCAACCTCGACGTGGTCGCCGCCGGCCAGCTCGAGCGCGACGACGATGCGATGGACAAGCTGCACAAGGACCTGTTCGAGATCATGTTTGGGCCGAAGTGGACCGAGGACACCGAGGCCGCCGTTGACTCGGCACTGCTCGGGCGCTTCTACGAGCGGTACGCCGACCACGCCGTCAACGCCGGCCGGCACGTGGTGTTCCTCGTCACCGGCGAGAACCTGGACGGCCGCGAGGAGTGAGCAGAAAGGGGAGGGGCCGCGGCCCCTCCCCTTTCGTCGTGCCTTCGTCGTGCGGAGGGCCTACCGGCCCTGGTTGGCCACCGCCGCGGCGGCCTCCTTGGCCGCCTCCGGGTCCAGGTACGTGCCGCCGGCCGTGATCGGCTTGAGCGAGGCGTCCAGGTCGAAGCGCAGCGGGATGCCCGTCGGGATGTTGAGCTTGGCGATCGCCTCGTCGGAGATGCCGTCGAGGTGCTTCACGAGCGCGCGCAGCGAGTTGCCGTGCGCCGCGACCAGCACCGTCTTGCCGTCGAGCAGCTGCGGCACGATCCGGTCGTACCAGTACGGCAGCATCCGCGCGACGACGTCCTTCAGGCACTCGGTCTTCGGCCGCAGCTCCGGCGGCAGCGTGGCGTAGCGCGGGTCGCCCGCCTGCGACCACTCGTCGTCGTCGGCGATGGGCGGCGGGGGCGTGTCGTACGAGCGGCGCCAGAGCATGAACTGCTCCTCGCCGTACTCCTCCAGGGTCTGCTTCTTGTTCTTGCCCTGCAGGGCGCCGTAGTGCCGCTCGTTGAGCCGCCAGCTGCGCTGGACGGGAATCCAGTGCCGGTCGGCGGTGTGCAAGGCGATCTCGCTGGTACGGATGGCACGGCGCAGCACTGACGTGTGCACCACATCCGGCAGGAGACCGGACTCACGGATCAGCTCGCCGCCCCGACGGGCCTCGGCCTCTCCTTGGGCGCTGAGGTCCACGTCGACCCAGCCGGTGAACAGGTTCTTGGCGTTCCACTCGCTCTCACCGTGCCGCAAGAGCACCAGTGTCCCGACTTCGCTCATGTCCTCATCCTCCCGCACCGAATCACTTCGACATCACACGGCTCCGGCTGTAAGGCAGCGAAACCATGGCGGACATTACGGGGAAGCGTCGGATGCCGAGTTCCGGGTGATGTGGACCGCGCGCGGGCGCGGGAACGGCGGGCGGCCGCCCAGGCCGTCGCGGCCCAGAAGAACGCCCTGGCTAAGATCCAAACTGTAAGGAGCGTTTACTAACGGGGGAGCTGACACGTGCGCAACTGGTTCCGGTCCACGATCGGCGGGCTCCCCAGGCTCTACTGGTACCTCTGGACCGGCATGCTGATCAACCGCGTCGGCGGCTTCGTCGCGCTGGTCCTCTCGCTCTACCTCACCTCCGACCGCAACGTCGCCCTGCCCGTCGCCGGTCTGGTGGTCGGCGTGTACGGCATCGGCGGCATCGCGGGCGTGCTGCTCGGCGGCGTGCTGGCCGACCGGTGGGGCCGCCGCCCGACGCTGCTGCTCGCTCACTTCGGCGCCGTGGCCGTGCTCGTGGGCCTCACGTTCGCCCGGCCCATCCCGGCCATCGCCGTGCTGGCGGCACTGCTCGGCCTCATGCACTCGATGCCCGGCCCGGCCTTCGTCGCCGCCATCGTCGACGTAACCCCGACCGACGACCGCAGCCGCGCGTTCAATCTGCAGTTCTGGGCGTTCAACCTGGGCATGGCGGTCGCGTCGGTGCTGGCCGGGGCGCTCGCCGAGGTGAGCTTCACGCTGCTGTTCGCCGTGGACGCGAGCGCCACACTGCTGACGGCGCTGTTGATCCTGTGGAAGGTGCGCGAGACTCGGCCGACGCCGCCGGCCCGGCCGGCGCGACGGACCGCGCAGAAGTCCTCGGGCGGCCTGCACACGGCGCTGACCGACCGGGCGTACATGCTCTTCGTCGGGCTGTCGCTGCTGCTGGCGATCCTGTCCATGCAGACCTCGACGATCCTGCCGCTGGCGATCACCGGCGACGGGCTGCGGCCGTCGGTCTACGGGGCGGTCGTCGCCTACGCCGCGCTGCTCATCGTCATCGGCCAGCTGTTCGTGCCGCGGTTGATCGACCGCTGGCGCAAGGGCACCTCGCTCGCGATCGCCAACGTCTTCCTCGGCCTGGGCTTCGCCGCGGTCTCCCTCGCCGACGGCGTGCTCGGCTACCTCGTCGCGGCGACCGTGTGGACCGTCGGCTCGATGATCGCCGCCCCGCCGAACGCCGCCGTCATCGCGGAGCTGTCCCCGGCCGAGCTGCGTGGCCGGTACCAGAGCGTGTTCTACCTGACCTTCCCGGCGGCGAGCTTCATCGCGCCCGCGGCCGGCGGGGTGAGCCTGCAGTACCTCGGTGACTGGCACTGGATCGTCTGCGGCGCCCTCGGCCTGGTGGCCGCGGCCGGTCACCTGTTGATCCAGCCCGCGCGCGAGCGCCGGGTGGCGCAGCAACTGGAGGCGGAAAGGTTTGCGGTACCCGTCGCCGGGTAATGCGCCCGTTCCTGCAGGAGGTGCCGGACGGGAGGAGGCGGGAGTTGGACGGCTTGTCCGCGACCCTGGAGCCCACGCCGCCGGACACGGTCGTCATCCGGCTCGCCGGCGAACTGGACCTCGCCACGCGGGAGCAGGTGACCGAGGCCGTTCGCGCCGTGCTCCCCACCTTCCGCCCCGACTCCCTGGTCCTGGACCTGCATGAGGTGACGCTGCTGGACTCGGCGGGCATCGGCGCCCTGGTGAGTTGCTGGAAGCTCGCCAACGGCGCGGGCTGCACGCTGCGGCTGCGCAACCCGCGCCCACTCGCGTATGCCCAGCTCGAGCTCACCGGCCTGCTGGACGTGTTCGCGCTGCCACGCGCCTGAGCCGCACGCTTCGCATGCGAGAAGAAATCGTTGGCCTTGGCCTCTTCGGCCTCACACCGGCGGCAGCGGGTGACGTGCACCCCCAGTCCACGACACCCGCCCTGCTGCGATCCGAAGACCGCGCGTGCCGCCGGTTGGCGATGACGCGCCCCGCCCGGACACGTCACCGCAAGCGGGCCTTTCGGCCCGGAACACCCCCGCCGTTCCCCAACTACAGGAATCGCCGGATCCGAAGTCGACGGTACGCGGCGGCCGAATCGAGCGACAAGTAAACGCACTGTCAGCTCGCTCACACAATTGAAACAATCGAAATCAATCGAAATATTGGAATCTCAGCCGCAGCTCAGCCGGGACGACGTTCCGTCGCGGCGCACGAAGACTCGGGACGTTTGCTCATCGTTGTCGATTCCGTAACCATTCTCGAGCCTGATCTTCTCCACGATCGTCGCGGACGCGACAGGCCGGCGGGCCGAGAACCACTAAACGGGTCTATTCACGAAGTCCGTGAAGGCCCGGAGGTTGTCCAGCGGCTCGCCGCGCTTGACGCGCCACTCCCACTCGCGGCGAATCGCCGAGCCGAAGCCGATCTCCAGCATCGGGTCGAAGCTCTCGTCGGCATACGTGAGCACCGCACCGAGCAGCCGGTCGAGCTCCTCCTCCGTCACGGCGTGCAGCGGCAGCCTTCCTACCAGGTAGACGTCCCCGGTGGTGTCGACGCTGAACGCGACGCCGTACATGCGGGCGTTGCGCTGCAGCAGCCACTCCCACAGGGCCTCGCGGTTCTCGTCGGGGTGGCGCATGACGAAGGCCTCGACGCGCAGCGCGTGGTCACCGACGATCAGGTTGCAGTTGGTCTTCTGCTTGTGGGTGCCAGGCAGCGTCACGACGTACGAGTGCTCACCGGTGCGGTCCCAGGCCAGCTCGCCCTCCGTCGCGACGCGCTCGATGAGCGCGCAGACCTCGGACCTGTTCGTCATGCCGCGACCGCCTCCCGGTGGAACTCCAGCGCGTCGCGGTAGGCGGCCAGCAGGCCGCTCGCGGTGTGCGCCCACGAGAACTCCCGGGCGTGCCGCACCGCGCCGAGCGACAGCGCCGCACGCCGGGCCGGCTCGGCCAGCAGCGGCCCGAGCACGGACGCCCAGTCCGCCGGCTGGTGCGAGCCGACCAGGAGCCCCGACACGCCATCGCGGACCGCGGTCACCAGCCCGCCGACGGTCGCCGCGACGACCGGCGTGCCGCACGCCTGCGCCTCGATCGCGACCAGACCGAACGACTCGTTGAAGCTGGGCACCGCGACGATGTCCACCGCGCGGAACAGGTCGGCGAGCGCGTCGCGCGGCTGGGGCGGCAGGAAGCGCACGATGTCGGCGATGCCCAGGTGACTGGCGAGCTCCATGAGGGCGGTGGGCCGGTCCAGACCCGAGCCGCTGGGCCCGCCGCAGATCACCACGAGCAGCTTCGGGTCACTGGCGCGCAGCTCGGCGGCGGCGCGCAGCAGGATGTCGGGCGCCTTGAGCGGCTGGATGCGCCCCGCGAACGCGACGATGTGCGCGTCGGCGGGCAGGCCGAAGTGCTCCCGGGCAGCGAGCTTGCGGTGCGGCCGGGGCGCGAACCGCTCGAGGTCCACGCCCGGCGGGACGACGGACACCTTGCGCGGGTCGGCGCGGTACAGCTCGATCAGGTCGTCGGCCTCGGCCGGCGTATTGGTGACCAGGCCGTCGGCGGCGGCCACGACCTGCTCCTCGCCGATCACGCGGGCCATCGGCTCGGGCTTGTCCCCCTCGGCGAGGAGCTGGTTCTTAACCTTGGCCAGGGTGTGCGCGGTGTGCACCAGCGGCACGCCCCAGCGGTCCTTCGCGAGCCAGCCGACCTGCCCGGAGAGCCAGTAGTGCGAGTGGACCAGGTCATACCAGCCGTAGGGCCGGGCGGCCTCGGCGCGCAGCACGCCGCCGGTGAACGCGCACAGCTGCGCCGGCAGGTCCTCCTTCGCCAGCCCCTCGAACGGTCCGGCGATGATGTGGCGCACCACGACCCCGGGTGCCATCTCCACGACGGGGGGCAGCTCGCTGGTGGTGGCCCGGGTGAAGATCTCGACCTCGACGCCGGCCCGGGCGAGCCGCTCGGCCACCTCGACGATGTACACGTTCATCCCGCCGGCGTCGCCGGTGCCCGGCTGGTCCAGCGGCGAGGTGTGCACCGACAGCGTCGCGACGCGTCTGGGAAGGGAACGGCGGGAGTGCGGGGTGTGACCGTGCAGCGAGTCGACCCGCGCCACGTCGTGCTCCTGTCTGTTGCCGGGTGGTTACATCTTCCCAACCATCCATGTTCCCCCGTGGGTGGGCGTCTACCCACCGTTGCGTTGGTCACTGCGTTCCGGGCAACTTCGTGCAGGATGGCCACATGTCTACTCGAATCGCCGTGGTCACCGGCGCCTCCAGCGGTATCGGCGCCGCGACCGCCCGCCGTCTCGACGTCGAGGGCTTCCACGTGGTCGCCGTCGCCCGTCGTGAGGACCGGCTCAAGGACCTGGTGGGCACCCTCGCCTCCGCGACCGCCGTCGTCGCCGACGTGACCTCCGACGCGTCGGTCGCCGCCCTCGCCGACACCGTCGCCCTCCTGGCCGCCGAGCGTAACGGCATCGTCGAACTGCTGGTCAACAACGCGGGCGGGGCCATCGGCGCGGAGACGGTGGAGAACGCCGACCTGTCAGACTGGCAGTGGATGTTCGACGTCAACGTGCTCGGCACGGTCCGGGTCACCAAGGCCCTGCTGCCGCTGCTCGAGCACTCCGGCCGGGCCACGGTCGTGGTGCTGAGCTCGACCGCGGGCCTGGTCGTCTACGAGGGCGGCGGCGGATACACGGCGGCCAAGCACGCCCAGACCGCGGTCGCCGAGACGCTGCGCCTGGAGCTCAACGGCCGCCCGATCCGGGTCGTCGAGATCGACCCCGGCATGGTCCGGACCGACGAGTTCGCCCTCAAGCGCTTCGAGGGCGACGCGGAGAAGGCCGCGGCGGTGTATGCGGGCGTCGCCGAGCCGCTCGTCGCCGAGGACATCGCCGACTGCATCGCCTGGACGGCGACCCGGCCGCACCACGTCAACATCGACCGGCTCGTGGTCCGCCCGCTGGCCCAGGCCGCGCAGCACAAGGTCCACCGGGTCCTCTGAAGGCTGCCATGAGACCGGTCGGGGCCATCACACGCGGTACGACGAACCCCAACCGTCTGCGCCGGATCGACAACTGGATCGCCGCGACGCTCGGCGGGGTGCTCCGCCGGGCGCCGGACCCGCTCGTGGTCGACCTCGGCTACGGTGCCTCGCCGATCACCACGATCGAGCTGCGGGCGCGCCTCGGCGTCCCGGTCGTCGGCCTGGAGATCGACCCGGAACGCGTGGCGGCCGCGCAGCCGTACGCGACCCCGGACCTGCGGTTCCGCCTCGGCGGCTTCGAGCTGGCCGGCCTGCGCCCGACGCTGGTGCGCGCGTTCAACGTGCTGCGCCAGTACGACGAGGCCGACGTGCCCGCGGCCTGGGCGGCGATGACCGCGACGGGCGCCCTGCTGGTCGAGGGCACCTGCGACGAGCTGGGCCGGCTGGCCGCGTGGGTGCTTGTCTCCCCCGCCGGCCCGCGCACCCTGACCCTGGCGAGCCGCCTCGCCAACTTGGACAATCCGGGCACGCTCGCCGAACGCCTCCCGAAGTGCCTGATCCACCACAACGTCCCCGGGGAGCGCATCCACGCCCTGCTGGCCGCGCTGGACACCGGTTGGCGGGCGGCGGCACCGCTGTCCGTCTTCGGCCCGCGCCAGCGCTGGCGCCGCGCGGTGGAGTCGGCCCGGGAGGCGGGCTGGCCGGTGCTCGACCGCCCGTCACGCTGGCGACTGGGCGAGATCACGGTGCCCTACGCGGCCGTCGCCCCGTGACGAGCCGCGGAAACGCGGCTTCTGGCGTGCCGGCCTAGGGTCCGTTTCATAACTGGGGTGGGAGCGAGGCGGAGTCCAGATTTCGTCTGCGTGCGGCCCGCGGAAGCCAGGCTACCGGTGTTGTAACCGGGCTTTCGCGGGACGTGCGCAGGCGGAATCTGGGCCCGCCGCAGCCCCGCCTCAGTTATGAAACGGACCCTAGAGCGCGCAGTTCACCAGGACCGGCTCCGGGTGCAGTTCGACGCCGAAGCGCGCCGACACGCCCGCGCGGATCTCGCGGGCCAGGTCCAGCAGGGCCGCCGTCGTGCCGGTGCCGCGGTTGGTCAGGGCCAGGGTGTGCTTGCCGGACAGCGCCACCCCGCGCGCCGGGTCGCCGTGGCCCTTGGCGAAACCGGCCCGCTCGATGAGCCACGCCGCACTGAGCTTCACCGCGTCGCCCGCGGGCCACGACGGCGGGGTGCCGAACTCGGCCGCCAGCTCGCGCACCCGCTCGAAGTCCGCGGCCGGGACGACCGGGTTGGTGAAGAAGGAGCCGACCGAGTACGTGTCCGGGTCCGCCGGGTCGAGGACCATGCCCTTGCCGGCGCGAAGCTTCAGCACCGCCGACCGCACCTCCTCAAGCGGCGCCGTCTCGCCCTGCGCCACCCCGAGCGCGCGGGCCAGCTCCGCGTACGCGATCGGCGTCGAGCGCCCGGAGAGGGCCAGCCGGAACGTCACCGCCAGCACCACGAACCGGGCGTTGTGCTTGAAGACGCTCGTGCGGTAGGCGAACCCGCACGCCGCGGCCGGCAGGGTGACGATCTCGTCGCGCTCGCGGTCGTAGGCGCGAACCTCGGCGATGGTCTCGGCGACCTCCTGGCCGTAGGCGCCGACATTCTGGATCGGGGTGGCGCCGGCCGAGCCCGGAATGCCCGACAGCGACTCGATGCCGGACCACCCGTTCGACACCGCGGTCGCGACGACGTCGTCCCACGGGTGACCGGCGGCAACCGTCAGGGTTACCACGCCGTCGTGAATCTCCTCGCGCATCCCGCGCTGGCGCAGCAGGACGACGGTGCCGGGAAAGCCCCCGTCGGCGACGACGACGTTGCTGCCGCCAGCGAGGATCAGCTGGTCGCCCCCGCAGCGCAGGGCCGCGAGGGTCTCGGCCTCGGTGGTGGCCTCGATCAGGCGACCGGCCGGGCCGCCGAGGCGCAGGGTCGTGAACGCGGCGAGCGCGGCGGGTTCGGGCACCGCACCAGACTAAGCGGTGCCCTAATCTTGTTGCCTATGAGCAAGCCTCAGCTCACCAAGGACATTTGGCTGGCCGCCCTTCGCGCGGAGGGCGACGCGTTTCGCGCCGTCCTCAACGGCGGCACGCCGCTCGACGCCCCGGTGCCGAGCTGTCCGGGCTGGAGCCTTGGCGATCTCGCGTGGCATTTGAGTTTGGTGTACTCGTATGTCACCGGCCACGTCGCCCGCGGGCTGCTCGACAAGCCCGAGCCCCGGCGCACCGACCCGCTGCCGGAGGGGGTCGACGCGGCGACGGCGTGGACCGACGCGTTCACCGAGCTCGTGGCGACGCTCGACGCCGTCGAGCCGGAGCTGCCCGCCTGGAACTTCGCGCCCCAGGCGAAGAAGGCATCCTTCTGGCACCGCCGCATGGCGCACGAGACGGTGATCCACCGCTGGGACGCCCAGATGGCCGGCGGCCTCGCCGGGCCGATCGAGGCGCGGCTCGCCAGCGACAACGTCACCGAGGTGCTCGACACCTGGCTGCCCGCCGGCCGACGCGGCGGACCCGTCGACCGGGCCGGCATGATCGCGCTGCACGCGACGGACAGCGATCAGGTGTGGTATGTCCGGCTGCGCGGCGCCGGCATCGCCCTGCTCGACACCGACACGCTGCTCGACTCCGACGACCATCACGAGCGCGCCACCGCCAGTGGCTCGGCCAGCGACCTGGCCCTGGCGCTGTGGGGCCGCGTCCCGTTCGACACGCTCCTGGTCAGTGGCGACGCCACGCTCCTGCGCGGCCTGCTCGCCTGATCACCCGCGCGCCTGCCGGATGCGCTCGGCGCGGCGGCGCGTCTGCTCGTCGAAGAGCACGAGGAGTACGACTCCCGGAAATCGCTCTTCCTCGAAGGCCGCGAGGGCCTGGGCGATCGCGTCGTCCACCGGCCAGGCGAACGCGCCCGATGAGATCAGCGGAAACGCGATCGACTCGGCGCCCAGCTCCGCGGCGAGGCGCAGTGAGTTGACGTAGCACGCGCGCAGCGTCGGCGCCCGGTTCTCGTCGGCGCGGTAGACCGGCCCGACGGTGTGGATGACCCAGCGGGCGGGCAGGTCACCCGCGGTCGTGGCGACGGCGCGGCCGGCGGGCAAGCCCTTCGGATACGTGGTCTCACGCAACGCGCGGCACTCGGCCAGGATCGCGGGGCCGCCGCGGTGGTGGATCGCGCCGTCCACGCCCCCGCCGCCGAGCAGGGTGGAGTTCGCGGCGTTGACGATCGCGTCCACGCGCTGCTGGGTGATGTCACCGCGTAACAGCGTGAGGCGCACTCGCCGGCTCCTCCCCGATGTGCAGGCCGAACGCCCGGCGGGTCAGCAGCGTGCCGCCGACGACCGCGGCCGGCACCACGATGATCGCCGCCAGCGGCACCAGCAGCATCAGGAAGACCGGGATGCCGAAGCCGAGCGCCATCGGGCGGTGGGCGCGCAGGATCCTGCGCCGGTCCCGCAGGCGCAGGCCCCGGCGGTTGAACGGGATGCCGGTCAGCTCGACGGCGATGAGCCAGCCGCCGCCGATCGCGTTGAGCACCGGCACGACGGTCTGCCCGACGACCGGCACGAACCCGAGCAGGAACAACGGGATCGCCAGTGCGATGCCGAGCGCGATCAGCCGGATGGAGTCCACGAGGCTGGGCCAGAGCGTGCGATACCACGGCAGGTCCACCACCCCGGGCGTCCCGCCCAGCCCGTCCTCGATCCGCTCGGAGATGGCCTCGTAGAACGGGTCGCCGATCAGCAGCGTGATCGCCGTGAACGTGAGCGCCGAGATCAGCGCGGCCACCACCAGAATGCCGGCCCCGGCGCCGAACTCGACGAGCCTGCGCCACCCGGCGGACCAGTCGTCGGCGAACCACGTCACCGCCGACGCGATCTCATCGATGTAGCTGATCAGGAACACCCATCCGACGGCGAACAGCGCGCACGTGACGACGGCCGGGATCGCGCCGAGCAGCAGCAGCTTCGGATTGCTCCCGTATCGCGCGAAGCCCCGCCCCAGCAGCCGCAGCCCGGCCAGGAACTCGGACCCCGCCGATCTCACCTGTCCCACGGCAAGGCAGCCTACGCGAAAAGCCCGCCGTCGCCCCCGGACGGCAACGCCAGGCCATTGCGGTAGGCGTACGCGATCGTGACGCTGCCGAAAAGGCTACGACGCGGCGAGGCGGTGTAGGGCGCCGCGGACGACCTCGGGCTTGGTGGTGTACCAGAACGGGGGGAGCGACTTGCGCAGGAACGGCCCGTAGCTCGTGGCGTGCTCCAGGCGCGAGTCGAGGACCGCGACCACGCCCTTGTCGCCGCGGGACCGGATCAGCCGGCCCACGCCCTGAGCCAGCCGCACGGCGGCGATCGGCACGCTCACCGCGGCGAAGCCGGAGCCGCCGGTCGCCTGGACGGCATCGGAGCGGGCCGCGGACAGCGGCTCGTCGGGGCGCGGGAACGGCAGCCGGTCGATGATGACGAGCTGGCAGGCGTCGCCGGGCACGTCGACGCCCTGCCACAGCGACATGACCCCGAGCAGGCAGCTGTTGCGGTCCTGGCGGAACTTGCGGACCAGGATCGGCAGCGACTCCTCGCCCTGCAGCAGGATCGTGATGCCGGGCGTGCGGGCGCGTAGCACCTCGGCGGCGCGCTCGGCCGCCTTGCGCGAGGAGAACAGGCCGAGCGCCCGCCCGCCGAGTGCCTGCACGAGCTCGACCATCTCGTTGGCGGCGGCCTCGGAAAGGCCCGACGTCTGCGGCCTCGGCAGGTGTGCCGCGACATACAGGATGCCCTGCCGCGCATAGTCGAACGGCGAGCCGACGTCCAGCGAGCTCCACGCGAGGCCGGCCGTGTCGCGCGCCTCGTCGGCCCGCACGACCGCCTCGCGCGCCTCCTCGGCCGGCGTCGCCGTGGCCCCCTTGCCGGGCCCGTCTGGCCGCTCGACCGCGACGGGCAGGCCGAGCGAGCGGGCCACGGTGTCGAACTGGCCGCCGAGGGCCAGGGTCGCCGAGGTCGCCACGACCGTGCGCTCGCTGAACAGGCTGGTGCTCAGCGTGCCGGCGACGGTGAGCGGGGCGATGACGACGGCGCGCCGGCCGCGGTCGTCGCGCTCGATCCAGGCGACATCGTGCTCGGCGTTGGCGATCATCCGCTGGGCGATCTTCGTCAGGTCGGCGACCATGGTGCGCGCCTGCTGCTTGCGGACCGGGTCGGCGTCGTCGGCCCGGACCTCGCCGATCACCTCGACGGCCTTGCGCCCGCCCGCGTCGAGCAGGGTCAGGGCCTCGGCGAGCACGTTGGGCAGGTCGCCCACGACCCGGCCGGCGGGCACCTCGGCGAGCGCGACGGTGAGCACGTCGCCGGCCTCCATGAGCCGGTCGGCGACGTCGTCGTCGACATACGGCCGGCACCGCCGGGCGGCCCGCTCCAGCAGCTCCGGGGTCAGCTCGGCCTGCGACGCGGAGCTGACCCGGTCGGCGAGCTCGTGGGCCTCGTCGACGACGAGCAGCTCGTGCGGCGGGATGATCTGCCGGCCGGTGAGCATGTCGACGGCGAGCAGGCTGTGGTTGGTGACCACGATGTCGGCCTCGCGGGCCCGGGCGCGGCTGGCCTCGGCGAAGCACTCGGCGCCATACGGGCAGCGCTGCGCGCCGACGCACTCGCGGGCCGGCATCGACACCAGCTTCCAGGCCGAGTCGTCGACGCCGGGGTCGAGCTCGTCGCGGTCGCCGGTCTCGGTCTCCATCGCCCAGTCGCGCAGCCGGTCGATCTGCTTGCCGAGCCGGCCGGCCTCGCCGAGCCACTTGGTCGGCTTGGTCTCCCCGATGTCGAACAACCCGTCGTCGGGCTCCTCCACGGAGGTGCCCTCCAGCCGGGCCAGGCAGACGTAGTGGTGGCGCCCCTTGAGCACCGCGAAGGTCGGCCGGCGGCGCAGCAGCGGCTCGACCGCGTCGGCGAGGCGGGGCAGGTCGTGGTCGACGAGCTGGGACTGCAGCGCCAGCGTCGCGGTGGAGACCACCACCGGCCCCTCGACGAGCAGCGACGGCACGAGATACGCCAACGACTTGCCGGTGCCGGTGCCCGCCTGGACCAGCAGGTGCTCCCCCTTCTCCGCCGCGTCCGAGATCGCCTGCGCCATCGCCTGCTGGCCGGGGCGCTCGGCGCCGTCCGGCACCGCGCCGACGGCGGCGGCGAGGACGTCGGTCACTTCCGGTCGGGCGCGGCGGGTCTGCGGGGAGGCTGTCACGTCCGAGCACGCTACCCCCTGCGTACGACAGAATCCGGCGGCCACACCCCCGATCGGTACGGTGGGCGCATGAAGCGCGTGCGCGTGGTGTACCGCAAGTTCGACGGCTCCCTGCACTGGAACTACGACACCGGCCTGCTCGGCGAGGACGAGCACGGAATCTGGCTGGGCGCCCCGACCGGCACCCCCGTGCATCGCGGAACAGTCCGGACGGGTCCGGTCGAGGCGCCCCATGTGCTGCTCTTCCCGCGACAGGCCTGGTGGACGGCATGCTTCAACGCCGTGCCGCACCGCACCGAGATCTACTGCGACATCACGACGGTGCCGCACTGGCCGAGCGAGACCGAGGTCACGGCGATCGACCTAGACCTTGACGTGCGCCGGCGCCGCGGCGGCGCGGTCGAGCTGCTCGACGAGGACGAGTTCGCGGTGCACCAGGTCAGATACGCCTACCCGGCCGACGTCATCGCGCAGGCGCAGGCCAGCGCCGACTGGCTGCTGTCGGCCGTCGGCGACCGCCGGGAGCCGTTCGGCTCGGCGTACCACCAATGGCTACGGCAGGTCGCCTGACTACTCCGGGTTGAGCGGGTGCTCGAAAACGCGTCGCTCACGTGCGATTCAGCCAGCGTGTGAAATGCGTGACGCCTTCTGGCGCGAACTGCGCGCCGCGGAGGTCGACGTGATCGGCAGTCGCCATCGGGGGCGCCCGCCAGGTTTCTGCGCCGCCGGTCCGGCGCACCTACAAGCACCGCGCGGCACCGGTCCGGTATGCAACCGGTATGCACCGAAAAGGGCTCCCGGCATTACATGAACCACAAGTGAACACAGAATGAATCGCAGGTTGGCACCGGACCGCGGTGCGGCAAAGCGATGTGCAGGGTCTTAGCATTCTCGGTCTAGAGTCCCCCCGCACCCCTTCATGACGTTTCGAGGTCCACTGTGCGCTTCAGGCTGCGTCCTAGCGACGATTCGTTCTACGAGCTCTTCAGCCGCGCGGCGCAGAACCTCGTCAAGGGCACCGACCTGCTGTCGGAGCTGGCCGTGCCGGGCGTCGACGTGCAGTCGGTGAGCGAGCGGCTGGTCGAGGTCGAGCACGACAGCGACGCGATCACGCACGAGCTCTACAAGAAGATCAACTCCAGCTTCATCACGCCCTTCGACCGCGAGGACATCTACCGCCTCGGCTCGCTGCTGGACGACGTGATGGACCACCTGGAGGCGGTCGGCAGCCTGCTCTACCTGTACGGCCTCACGAAACTGCCGGCGCTGCCCCGCGAGATCCACGAGATCGTCAAGGTGCTCGACCAGCAGTCCCGGCTCACCGCCGAAGCGATGCCCCGGCTCAGGTCGATGAAGGACCTCGAGCAGTACTGGGTGGAGTGCAACCGCCTCGAGAACGAGGGCGACAGCGCCTACCGGATGGCGCTCGTGCGGCTGTTCTCCGGGGAGTACGACGCGCTGACCGTCCTGAAGATGAAGGAGGTCGTCGACGAGCTCGAGGCGGCCTGCGACGCGTTCGAACACGTGGCGAACACGGTCGAGACCATCGTGGTCAAGGAGTCGTAGTCATCAGCGCAGAGTTCGTCGCGGTCGTCGCCGTCATCATCGTGGCGCTGATCTTCGACTACACCAACGGCTTCCACGACGCCGCGAACGCCATCGCCACCTCGGTCTCCACCCGCGCGCTCAGCCCCCGGGCCGGGCTGCTCATGGCGGCGATCGGCAACTTCATCGGCGCCCACCTCGGCGGCCACGTCGCCAAGACGGTCGGCGGTGGGATCATCGACCCGCCGACCGGCATGAGCGGGCTCGGCATCGTCTTCGCGGGCGTCGCCGGCGGCATCGCCTGGAACCTCATCACGTGGTACTTCGGGCTGCCCTCGTCCTCCTCGCACGCGCTCTTCGGCGGCCTCGTCGGCGCGTCGCTGTGCGCCGCCTGGTTCGGCGTGGACGCCAAGGTGCTGTGGACCGGCATCGTGGAGAAGGTCATCGTGCCGATGGTCGCCTCGCCGCTGATCGGTTTCGTCCTGGGCGGACTGCTCATGCTGGCCGTCATGTGGACGTTCCGGCGCGGCAACCCGCGGCGGCTCTCCCGCGGCTTCCGCCGGGCGCAGACCGTCTCCGCCGCGGCGATGGCGGTCGGGCACGGCATGCAGGACGCCGCGAAGACGATGGGCATCATCGTGCTGGCGCTGTTCGTCGGCGGCTACCAGAGCACCAAGACCGACATCCCCGAGTGGGTGTTCCTGGCCTGCTCCACGGTGCTGGCCCTGGGCACGTACTCCGGCGGCTGGCGCATCATCCGCACCCTGGGCCGCAAGGTGATCGACCTCGACCCGCCGCAGGGCTTCGCCGCCGAGACGGTCGCCGCGGGCGTGCTGTTCACCACCTCGCAGCTGGGCCTGCCGATCTCGACCACGCACAGCATCACCTCGGCCATCATGGGCGTCGGCGCGACGAAGCGGCTCTCCGCGGTGCGGTGGCAGGTGGCCGGCAACATCCTCATCGCGTGGGTGCTGACCTTCCCGGCCGCCGCCCTGATCGCGATGCTGATCTACCTGCCGGCCCGCCCGCTGTTCTCCTGAGCTCCTACCCGTGGCCGTACCGGTCCCGGTGCGCCAGCCCCATCTCGGCCCGCAGCCCGTTCTCCGTGAGCTCCAGCGGGTGGAGCGGGTCGATGCGGTTGGGCGTGTCCGGGTCGCCGTCGTCGTCGATCGGCAGCCCTGCGGCCTGGCGCTCGTAGTTGGGCACGGGCGAGCCGCCGCTTCGATCGGTCCCGTTCGCCCCGTTGTAGGGCTCGCGGTTGAACGTCTCGTAGTCGTAGTCGTAGGCGTGCGCCATCTCGTGGTAGAGCACCACCACGGGTGGCGTGCCGTTCAGCAGGCTGTCGTACGACGGGTTGTACTCGATGCGGACCATGCCGTGCGCCGACTGCGCGTGGCCGTTGGCCTCGGCGGTCGGCGAGATCCGCAGCGGGACGCCGCTGTCGCGCAGGTCGGCGAGCATCGCCCGGCCGTCCGGCGAGGCGGCCAGCAGCTCGAGGTCGGCGCGCACCCGCTCCTGGTAGGCCGCGTCGCCCCCGATCGCGACGAAGCCGGTCAGGTCGCCACCGGCCTCCGCCGCGGTCATCCGCTCGACGCCGACGGCCGCGTCCTGCGGCTGGCCATACAGCGTGTCCGCGCCGGCGCCGCCGTCGATCGTGTCGCGGCCCTCGCCGGAATACAGCACGTCGTCGCCCGCCCCACCGGTCATGACGTCGTCGCCCTGGCCACCCGAGAGCACATCGGCGCCCTCGCCGCCGTCGAGGCGGTCGGTGCCCTCGCCGCCCTCCAGGTAATCCGCGCCCTCGCCGCCGTGCAGGGTGTCGGAGCCGCCGAGGCCGTAGAGCGTGTCGTCGCCGCGGCCGCCGTCGAGCAGGTCGTCGCCGGCGCCACCGTCGAGGTAGTCGCGGCCGTCGCCACCGAACAGCAGGTCGTCGCCCGAGCCGCCCTCGTCGGCCTCGTCGCCAAGGCTGCCCCAGAGCCGGTCGTCGCCCTCGCCCAGGTCGGCCCGCTCCCTGGCGTCGAGGCGTTGCCCCGCGAGCGCCAGCGGCCCGAGGCTGACCCGGTCGTTGCCGGCCCCGGCGCGGACCACGTCGGCACCCGCGCCGGCGATCAGCACATCGTCACCGGCCCCGCCGGAGAGCACGTCGTTGCCGGCGCCGGCGAGGACTGTCACGCCCTCGTCGCCGTCGACCCGCACGGTGTCGTCGCCGTCGCCGGTGCGCAGCACGAGCCGGGCACCGGGCGGAATCGCCAGGCGCTGCCCGCCGACGATCACGTATCCCCCGGCCACCACCACGTCGTCGGCGCCCGCGCCGGTCTGGACCACGAACAGCCCGCCGACGAGCCGCGCGTCGACGCCGCCGGCCGGCGCGGGCGGGACCCACCCGGCGAGCAGCCCGGTCATGACCGGGATCCAGTTGGCGGCCAGCAGCACCCAGTCGGCGCGCGCCCGGCCGAGCGCCGCCTCCCGGTCCGCGAGACCCCGCTCGACGTCGCCGCGCACCGCGGCCGCCTCGGCGACCGCCGCCCGGACGGCGCCGGCCTGGGCCGCGTCCACCGGGCGGAACGTCACCGCACCGCCGCCGCGCCGGTGCGCGACGGCGCCGGCCACCCGCTCCCAGGCGTGGTCGAGCTGGTCCTGCCCGCCGCGCAGCAGGGCCGCCGCGCCGTCGAGCGCCACCGCGGTGTCGTCCGCGGCCCGCTCTAGCCGCTCCAGACTGTCGGCGAACCGGTTGTAGTGCCCTCGGTAGTCGTCGGCCGTCGCGCCCTCCCACTCGCCGCCGACGACCGGCGCCGCCGCCCGGTCCAGCGTGTCGCGGGCCGCCCGCGCGTCGGCGCCGACCGCCCGCCACGCCAGCGCCGCCCGGGCCAGCGCCTCGGGCCGCGCGGCCAGGTCCCACACGTCGTCGACCACGAGCGGGCCGACCGTGAGGCCGGCTAGGACCGTCTCCACGGGTGGGCCGCCTCCCCTCCCCGCCGTCACACCGGCGCCCGGAGCGAACCGCCCATGCGCTGGCTCGCCCGCCGGTCGGCCTCGCGGTAGGCGAAGGCCGCCTGCAGCAGCCGGTCGGCGTCGCTCTCCAGGATCTGCACGTGCGCATACACGGCGTCCTGCGCCTCGGTCTCCAGCTCCCCGGCGACCCTCGCGGGGCCGGCCGAGGCCGGGGTGTTGCCGAAGGCGTCCGCGGGCAGAGACAGGTCGTGCAAGCCGGTGCGGTAGTGCGAACCGGCCTCGTCGGCGGCCGTGAGGCAGGCATCGGCCAGCCTGATCAGCGCGTCGGGGTCGACCCGGAGTTCCTGAGCCATACGGCGCACAGTAACGGCGCCGGGACGCCCGGTCCGCCCCGTTCAGTCCTCAGCTCGAATAGTCAAGTCCGATAATTCCGGAAATATCATCAAGAAGCCGCAGAATGTCGAGCGTCTCGGACAGCGGCACCAACGGGCTCTCGATCAGGCCCTCGCGCAGGCACCGGTGCACCTCCTCGGCCTCGAACTGGTAGCCGCGCCCCTCGTACGCCAGGTCGAACTCCTCGGCCTCCTCGCCCCGCCAGAGCGTGAACCCGTGCGGGTGGAAGAAGTCCCGCCGCACCTCGATGCGCCCGAGCGTGCCGGTGATCGTGCCGCGGCGGGCGCTGTCGCCGAGCAGCGAGCAGGTGAGCGCCGCGACCGCGCCGCCGTCGTAGCCGAACAGCATGCCGGTGTTCTCGTCCACGCCGCCGTCGCTCATCCGGGCCCACGCCTGGACCGTGCTCGGCGCGCCGAGGAACAGGTGCGCGAACGTGACCGGGTAGATACCCACGTCGTAGAGCGCGCCACCGCCGAGCCGCCGGTCGCGCAGCCGCGAGGTCTCCGGGAACGGGCCCTGGATGCCGAAGTCGGCGTGCACCGACACCGGCTCGCCGATCGCGCCGTCGCGGACCAGCTCGACCATGCGGCGGATCGCCGGGATGCAGCGCATCCACATGGCCTCCATGAGGAACACCCCGCCGGCCCGCGCCGTCTCGGCCATCTCCTCGGCCTCGCTCACGGCGAGCGTGAACGGCTTCTCGCACAGTGTCGCCTTGCCGGCCCGCAGCGCGAGCATGGCGGCCTCGTAGTGCGCGCTGTGCGGGGTGGCGATGTAGATCGCGTCGACGTCCGGGTCCTCGACCAGGGCCCGCCACGAGCCGTGGGCCCGGGCGGCGCCGTGTGCCGCCGCGAACCTCTCCGCCGATTCGCCGCTGCGGGATCCGACCGCCGCCAGCTGCGCGTCCGGCAGCAGCCGGAGATCCTCGGCGAACGTGGCGGCGATGGAGCCGGTCGACAGGATGCCCCAGCGGACACGATCACTCATGGCCGTAGCTTAGGCAGATGACAACGTTTGCGAACGACGGCCCGGGCGAGGCCCACCGGCGCCCCGCCGGCGTGTCGGACAAGACGGTTGAGGCGCTCGGCAAGCTCAGCGAGGCGCTGGAGACCGTCGAGCGTGCCCGCGGCCGCCTCTACGACCTGCACCAGCTCATCGGCCACGCCGACCTGATGCTCGACGACGCCGTGTCGCTGCTGCGCGAGGCCGGCCATCCCGACCTCGCCGAGCGCGTCGAGTCGGAGCTGATCGGCCGCAACGTGGTCGACGGCCGCTGGACGTTCCAGCTGGTCGAGGAGTTCGACGACGGGTACTACGCGCTGTTTCGGGAGCTCGACCGAACCGCGCGCGAGCGGCTCGCCGGCGGGCGGCGGCACCTGTACGAGGCGCAGATGAAGGAGCGCCGCCGCACCCACGGCCGCCCCGGCCATGAGGCCACCCCGTAACGTGGGCTCATGGTCGAGTTTCAGCTGCCGCCCGAGATGGCGCAGCACGCCCTGCGCTTCGCCGAGCAGGGCGGCGTGCCCGTCGAGCCGCGCCTGGCCAGCACCGTGGTGCTGCTGCGGGAGCCGTTCGAGGCATACCTGATCCGCCGGGCGTCGACGATGGCGTTCGCCGCGTCGATGTATGCCTTCCCCGGCGGCAGCGTCGACCCGCGCGACGCGGCGTTTCAACCGGGCTGGGCCGGGCCGTCGCCGGCGCGGTGGGCGGCGCGGCTGCGCCTCGACGAGCCGGTCGCGCGCTCGGTGGTGTGCGCGGCCGTGCGCGAGGTGTTCGAGGAGTCCGGTGTGCTGCTGGCCGGCCCCGACGCGAGCACCGTGGTCGGCGACGTCAGCGGCCCGGACTGGGAGGAGGCGCGACTGGCGCTGATCGCTCGGGAACTGGGCTTCGCCGAGTTCCTCGGCGGCCGCGGGCTGGTGCTGCGCAGCGACCTGCTGGTGCCGTGGTCGCGCTGGATCACGCCGGAGTTCGAGCCGCGACGCTTCGACACGTACTTCTTCCTCGCCCTGCTGCCCAGGGGCCAGGTGCCCCGGGACGTGAGCGGCGAGGCCGACGACACCGTGTGGTGCCCGCCGGCCGAGGCCGCCGACGGCCGCTACGCGATGATGACGCCGACGCTGTCCACGCTGCGGGATCTCGCGAAGGCCGGCGGCATCGACGGCGTCCTGGCGGCGGCGCCGACCCGTGACCCGGCCGACGCCATCCGCCCCATCGCCGGTCAGCCGAAGCGGCCCGTGATGTAGTCCTCGGTCTTCTTCACCGACGGGTTGGTGAAGATCTTCGCGGTGTCGTCGTACTCGATGAGCCGGCCCGGCTCCCCGGTCTTGTCGATCGAGAAGAACCCGGTGCGGTCCGACACCCGAGCCGCCTGCTGCATGTTGTGGGTGACGATCACGATCGTGAACTGGTTCTTCAGCTCGGTGATCAGGTCCTCGATCGCCAGGGTCGAGATCGGGTCGAGCGCCGAGCAGGGCTCGTCCATGAGCACGACCTGCGGCTCGACCGCGATCGTCCGGGCGATGCACAGCCGCTGCTGCTGACCGCCGGACAGGCCCGCGCCGGGGCGGCCCAGCCGGTCCTTGACCTCGTTCCAGAGATTGGCGCTGCGCAGCGCCTTCTCCGCGACCTCCTCCAGCACCGACTTCTTGCGCACGCCGTTGAGGCGCAGGCCGGCGACGACGTTCTCGAAGATCGACATCGTCGGGAAGGGGTTGGGCCGCTGGAACACCATGCCGATCATCCGGCGCACGGCCGTGACGTCGACGTCACGGTCGTAGATGTTCTGCCCGTCGATGAGGAGCTGACCCTCGATCCGCGCGTTCGGCAGGACCTCGTGCATCCGGTTGATGGACCGCAGGAAGGTGGACTTACCGCAGCCCGAAGGCCCGATCAGGGCGGTGACCGACTTGGGCTCGATCGTCATCGACACGGAGTCGATCGCCTTGAACGATCCGTAGTACGAGGTGACGCCGTGGGCTTCGATCCGTTTTGCCATGGGGCGCTCCATTGATTATCGGGCGAGCTTGTTGCGGCGGGCCAGCAGTTTCGCCGCGACGGTGAGTACCAGGACGAGCACGACCAGGGTGAGGGCCGCCGTCCAGGCACGCCCAGGAGCGAACTCGGAGGCGACGCCGGCCTGCTCGAAGATGAACAGGGACAGCGAGGACTGGTTGCCGCTGAAGACGTTGAAGTTGATGGAGCTGAGCCCGCCGGCGACGAGCAGGACCGGCGCGGTCTCCCCCGCCGCACGCGCCACCGCGAGCATGACACCGGTGACGATGCCTGGCAGCGCGGTCGGGAGCACGATCCTCGTGATCGTCTTCCACTTCGGCACGCCGAGGGCATACGAACCCTCGCGCAGTGCCCCGGGCACCAGCCGCAGCATCTCCTCGGTGGAGCGCACCACGGTCGGCAGCATGAGCACGCTGAGCGACAGCGCCGCGGCGAAGCCGGAATAGGCCGCCTTGCCGTTGTTCCACAGCGGGGTGACTGTGAACACCCAGAACGACAGGACGAAGAGGCCGGCGACGATCGACGGGATGCCGGTCATGACGTCGACGAAGAAGCGGATCGCGTTGGCCAGGAAGCCGCGGCCGTACTCCACGATGTAGATCGCGCCGAGGACGCCCAGCGGCACCGTGATGAGCGTGGCGATGCCCGCCTGCTCGAGGGTGCCGATGATGGCGTGGTAGGCGCCACCCTTCTCGTCGAAGGCGCCGATGTTGTTCATCGACGTCTGGAAGAAGTTCACGTCCAGGCGCTTGCTGCCCTTGCTCAGCAGCGTCCAGACGACCGAGAGCAGCGGGAGCAGTGCCAGGATGAACGCGCCGTAGATCAGCACGCTCGCCATGCGGTTGCGCGCCGAGCGGGTGCCCTCCACGACGCTCGCCGCGATGCCCATGAAGGCCACGAAGAGGATCGCGGCGACGACGCCGGTCAGCACCCAGCCGCCGGCGCCGGTCAGCTTGATCAGTACCGACGACACGGCCACCGCCGCCACGACGGCCGCCCAGGGCGCCCACGTCGGCAGCGACTTGGCCCGCAGCTGGCGCGCGTCGGTTACGCCCAGCCGGACGGGGGTTTCGACGGCCATTACGCAGCGCCTCCGACGAACTCGCGGCGCCGGTAGACGATCGCGCGTGCGCCCATGTTGACGATCAGGGTGATCACGAACAGCACCAGACCGGACGCGATGAGCGCGCCGCGGCCGACGTCGTTGGCCTCACCGAACCGGTTGGCGATGTTCGAGGCGATCGTGATGCCGCCGGGGCCGAGGAAGTCCCAGTTGATGGCGAAGACGCTGCCCAGCGTGAGGGCGAGGGCGATGGTCTCGCCGAGGGCCCGGCCGAGGCCGAGCATGACGGAGGCGATGATGCCGGCGCGCCCATACGGCAGGACGGAAGTGCGGATCATCTCCCACTTGGTGGAGCCCAGCGCGAGCGCGGCCTCCTGATTCTCCGGCGGGGTCTGCAGGAAGACCTCACGGGACAGGGACGTGACGATCGGCAGGATCATGATCGCCAGGACGACCGAGCCGAGCAGTACCGACTTGCCATACGGCCCGTCGCTGCCGAAGATCGGCAGCCAGCCGAACACGTCGTGCAGCCACTTCGACAGATCCGTGATCGGCTCGTAGAAGTAGTCGCGGCCCCAGAGGCCGAACACGACGCTGGGCACGGCGGCGAGCAGGTCGATGATGAAGCCGAGCGTGGTGGCCACCCGCCGGTGCGCGTAGTGCGACAGGCACAGCGCGATGCCCAGTGCCACCGGCACCGAGAGCAGCAGCGCCAGTGCCGCCGTCAGGATCGTGCCGAACACCGTGGCGGCGATGCCGAACTTCGGCTCGTCACCGTCGGTGAACCACTCCTTGTACGTGAAGAAGTTGACCGTGTCCTTGTTGATGGCGGGGATGGCCTTGACGACCAGGAAGACGGCGATCGCCGCGATGATGACGAGCACCATCGAGCCGGCGGCCGTCGCGGTTCCGCGGAAGAACATGTCACCGCTGAACCGCTTGCGCGGCGGAAGACCGCCACCTCCGCCGGGCGAACCGGCGGAGGTGGCGGGCAGAGTCTGCTGGCTCAACGAGTCTTCCCGTCAGGCCAGGTTCTTGATCGAGGACTCCACCTTGGCACGGACCGTCTCCGGCAGCGGGGCGTAGCCCAGCTTCTCCAGCGAGGCCTGGCCGGCGGTGCTGACCGTGTAGCCGAGGAAGCCCTTCAGCAGCGGGAGCTTGTCGGCGGCGGTGCCCTTGCTGCAGACGATCTCGTAGGTCACCAGGACGATCGGGTAGGCCCCGGCCTCCTTGGTGGCGTAGTCGATCGAAAGCTTCAGGTCGTCGCCGGTGCCGGTGACCTTGGCGCCCGCGACGGTCTTGCCGGCCGCCTCGGCGGTCAGCGCGGTGTACTCACCGGCGCCGTTGAAGATCTTGGCCGTGCTGAGGCTGTTGGCCTTGGCGAACGACCACTCGACGTAGCCGATCGAGTTCGCGGACTTCTTCACGGCTCCGGCGATGCCGTCGGAGCCCTTCTCGGCCTGGCCGCCCTGGGCCTTCCACACCTTGTCCTTGCCGGCGGTCCACGCGCTGGGGGCGGCCGCGGTCAGGTAACCGGTGAAGTTGTCCGTGGTGCCGGAGGAGTCCGAGCGGTGCACGGCGAGGATCGGGGCCGACGGGAGCGTCGCGCTCGGGTTGTCCGCCTTGATGGCGTCGTCGTTCCAGGTCTTGATGGCGCCGCTGAAGATCTTCGCCAGGGTGTCCGGCTTGAGCTGCAGGTCCTTGACGCCCTCGACGTTGTACGCGACCGCGATCGGGCCGGTCACCATCGGCAGGTTGAGCGCCGGGGCGCCACCGCAGCGGCCGGCCGCCTTGGTGCTCTCCTCGCCGTCCTTCAGCGCCGAGTCGGAGCCGGCGAAGTCGGCGGTGCCGCCGGAGAAGGCGGTGATGCCGGCGCCGGAGCCGGTGCCCTGGTAGTCAATCTTGGCGCTCGAACACTGCTGCTGGTACGACTTGATCCACTCGTCCATCGCGTTCTTCTGCGCGGACGAGCCCTGAGCGGTAAGCGAGCCACCCACGCACGTCAGGCCGGCGGCGCTCGTGCCGCTCGCGGCGTCCGACGCCGGGGTCGAGGGTTCGTTGTTGTCCGAGCCGCACGCGGCGAGCGCGAGCGTCGCGGTGAGCGCGATGCCGGCGATGAGGCCGTGCCGCTTGAGGTTCACTGCGGTCCCTTCGTCGGGGATATACCGACTTCCGTTGCCTGGGGAGGTGGCGGAAGGCCGACGCAGGTCGTCGACTGACAGGGACGCTAAAAGCGGCAGGTAACCACGCCTCTGGAGGTGGGTGAACGCAGGGTGAACAGGTTCTGGGCTGCAAATGACGGCTGATCGGAGGAGAGTTGGCCATTGGGTGAACCGCCCAAGGTGAGGCATGATGCCCGTTTTGCGGCATGATCACGCCCACCGTTCGTGATCAGTCCCCTACAGCGTGCGCTGGAACGAGACGTCGTTGGACCAGCGGACGAACCCGAGGCGCTGATACAGCGCCAGAGCCCGGGTGTTGCTCTCGTCGACATACAGCATGACCTGCGCAAGCCCCCGGTCACGCAGGTGCCGCAGCCCGGCGAGGGTCAGCGCCCGGCCGAGGCCGCCGCCGTTCGCGTCCGGGGCGACCCCGAGAACGTACACCTCGCCGATCGGCTCAGGGACATGCGCCTCCTCGCCCTCGCCCGGGTGCGGGGCCTCCTCCCCGTGCACCTTGGTCCAGTGGAAGCCGAGCAGCCGGCCGTCGTCCGCCTCGGCGAGCAGGAACCCGGCGGCCTCGAACCACGGCTCGCCCATCCGCATGCGCAGATCGTCCAGCGTCCACTTGCCCTGCTCCGGATGCTCGGCGAAGGCCGCGGCGTTGAGCGCCAGCCAGGCCTCGTCGTCCGCACCGGGCCGGAACGCGCGCAGGTGCGCCCCGGCGGGCAGCGCGACCTCGTCCAGCGGCGGGAGCAGCGAGCGGCGCAGCTGCAGCAGCACCCGGACGCGGTCGAAGCCGAGCCGGATGGCCAGCGCCGAGGCCGACGGGTGGTCGCCGTGCGCCCACAGCCGCAGCCGGCCGTCGTTGCGCTCGTCGGCGACGGCCATGGCCGCGGTGACCAGGGCGCGCCCCAGCCCGCGGCGGCGGTGCAGCGGGTGCACCACCAGCTCCGCCGAGGCGCCCTCGACGGCGTCGGCCGGGTCGACGTAGGCGTATCCGACGATCTGACCCGGCCCATCGCCGTATGCCAGCAGGTGCACCGCGGGTGCCTCTCCCCCGTGCCGAAGGTGCAGCACGACGTGCTCGGACAGGGGAAGCGCGCCGTCGG
The DNA here is from genome assembly GCF_040689395.1 of Dactylosporangium sp. NPDC051484. Classification (NCBI taxonomy): domain Bacteria; kingdom Bacillati; phylum Actinomycetota; class Actinomycetes; order Micromonosporales; family Micromonosporaceae; genus Dactylosporangium; species Dactylosporangium sp. NPDC051484. The sequence goes on from NZ_JBFAZX010000006.1 coordinate 168,470, forward strand.
TGTCACCCGCCGCCCGCGTCAGCGCCAGGATCTGCTCGACCTGGTCCGGGGAGAGGTGCTCGGCACGGTGTACGGCAGGCGCTGGGATCACCCGATCAATGTAGCCCGCGCCCGGTAACTTCCGGAACGACCTCAGACCCTTACCGGCTCGGAGTCGTGCAGCGGACGGGCCGGTGGGACGACGAACTTGTAGCCCACCTGGCGCACGGTGCCGATCATCGACTCGTACTCCGACCCGAGCTTCGCCCGAAGCCGCCGCACGTGGACGTCGACCGTCCGGGTGCCGCCGAAGTAGTCGTAGCCCCACACCTCGCGCAGCAACTGGTCACGGGTGAACACCCGGCCGGGGTGCTGAGCCAGGAACTTCAGCAGCTCGAACTCCTTGTAGGTGAGGTCGAGCGGGCGGCCCTTGAGCTTTGCCGCGTAGGTGTCGGGGTCGATGGAGAGCTCGCCGGCCTTGATCATGCCGCCGCTCGCGGCCGCGGCGGAGTTGAGCCGCCCCACGCCCAGGCGCAGCCGGGCCTCGATCTCGGCGGGACCGGCGGAGGCGAGGATGACGTCGTCGAGGCCCCAGTCGGCGTGCAGGGCGACCAGCCCGGCCTCGGTGACCACGGCCAGCAGCGGAACGCCGAGGCCGGTGGCGTGCAGCATGCGGCAGGTGGCGCGGGCGTCGGCCAGCTCGGTGCGCGCGTCGACCACGACGGCGTCGGGGCTGGGGCCGCTCACCAGCGTGCGGACGTCTCGAGGTGCGGTGCGCACCGTGTGGGGCAGCAGGTCAAGGCCCGGCAACACCACCTGGCCCGCGGGAGCCGCGGTCAGCAGCAGAATCTCCACGAGTCACCTCCGTGGCCGCGGCGCACCTGATCACTCGGGCGCTGTGGCGCCCAGACAGGGCTGCGGCTCGCTCCAGTCCCGGCTGCTCTGACGGGAGGTTTGTGGGTGTATCCGGCACGAGAATATCGGAGGATTCACGTTTTGCGACCGGTCGAACCGTAGTTCGAGGAAGTTGATTGAGCCACACCCCGCCGTTTCCGATGACATGATATTCGCGCGCGGGAGCAATGACGAGCGGGCGGGCCTCCAGGTCATCCCCGCCGGGCTCGTTACCGGCCGGTCTGGCACGATCGTTGCGTGCCCGCAACCCCGTCGCCCGCCGAGGACTTCGGCGCCTGGCCCCCGGCCGCTGAGCCGGCCTCCCGTCGCCGCCGCCGGGACGAGGCCGGGCGGGACGCAGACCGCCGAGACCAGCCCGGACGCGACACCGGCCGGCGCGACCCGGCCGGGCGGGCCGGCGGCCGGCGTGACCAGCCCGGACGGGACGCAGACCGCCATGACCAGCCCGGACGGGATGCCGACCACCGCGACCGCGCCTCGCGCGACGGCGGCCGGGGGACCGACGGGCACCACCCCGAACATCACCCCGCCGGTGACCCCCAACCGGGTGACCTTGCCGACACCCCGCAGGAGCCCGCCCCGCTCCCCCCGGTTCGCCGCCTCGTCTCGCTCGGCGTGGCGGGCTTCGCCGCGCTCGTGACGATCGCGCTCATCGTCGGCGCGCAGACCCGCCACGAGTCGTACGCCGTGGTGGTCTTCGGCGTCCAGGCCCTCTTCGTCGGCGTCTGGACGATCGCGAGCCGGCCGCCCGCGCCGAGAGTCGTCGGCATCGTCGGCATCGCGGTGGCGATCGGCACCGACGTCGCCGCCGTGCTGACCCGGCCGGCGTCGCTGGCCCCGCTCGCCTACGTGACCGCCGCCGGCTTCATCATCGGCGTCGTCGGCCAGCTCACCCGCCCGGCGGGCCGCCAGCGGGTCACCGAGTCGCTCGGCTCCTCGCTGGTGGTGACGCTGGGCGTCGTGGCCTTCGCCAGTCTGGTGGTGCTCGGGCGCATCCCGCACGGCACCCAGGCGATCGTCGCCTGCCTGGCCGCGGCCGGCATAGCGCTGTTCATCGCCCGCTTCAGCGACGCGATCGCCGCCCTGCCACGAATCGCACCCCAGGTCCCGCGCGGCGGTGCCGGCGTCGTGCTGGGAACGATGGTCGGCACGGCCGCGGCCGGCGCCATCGGCAACTACCTGGACGGCCTCAGTCCCCTGCCCAGCGCCCTGGCCGGCCTAGCCACCGCGATCGTCGCGGTCATGGTCGACCTGTCGGTCGGCTATGCCGAGGCGAGCCGCATCATCGACGGCGACGAGCCGGCCCTGTGGCTGGCGAGGCACATCCAGGGCCCGATCGGCGCGATCGCCTTCGCCGCCCCGGCCGCATACGTCGCCAGCAGCCTGCTCCTCCTCTGACGCCTCCTCCACCGGCACCGACACACTCGGGGCGAATGCGGCGAAACGGTAGGGTCGTGGATTCGCGCCAATAGTTGGTGCCGGGCCGTCAGAGTTGGCGCGGTACGAAATCCTCGTGCTTGGGTACGACGGCTGGAACCGAAACCGGAGGGAGCGCCGTGGCGGCGAGACGACGAGGGGCCAAGATCGGCATTGTGCTGATCATCATGGCGCTCATTCTGATCGGCGTGTTCGTGGTCGTCGATCGAATCGCGGCCAGCGCGGCCGAGAGTCGCATCGCACAGGAGACGCGCACCCAGCTCGCGGCCAAGGACATCAAGTACGAGGGCGACCCGCAGGTGTCCGTCACCGGGTTTCCGTTCCTGACGCAGGTGGCGGCGGGCGAATACAAGAAGATCACGATCAAGCTCAGCAAGCCGCAGCTGAACAACATCAAGCTCGACACGCTGACGGTCGAGGCGCGGTCGGTCAAGGCCGACACGCAGGACCTGCTCAACGGCAAGGGCGACGTCGTGGCCAGCCAGGTGGTCGGCAGCGCGTCGATGAGCTGGGACGACGTGCGGCCGCTGCTGGAGGTCGCGGGGCTGCCACCCTCGGCCGACCCGTCGCAGGTCGACCTGCGGGTGGTCAACAACAAGATCGAGATGCGGGTGCCGGTCACGATCCAGGGGGTCGGGTTCAACATCGTCGCCAAGGGCAGCATGGTCGTGGAGACCGGGAAGGTGCGCCTGAAGCTGGAGTCGGTCAGCACCGACCAGGGCAGCCTGCCGCCGCAGGTCAACAACTTCATCAGGCAGTACCAGGACCGGCTGCAGATCAACTTGAAGCTGCCCGGCCTGCCGTACAACCTGGTGGTGAACTCCGTTGACACCACCGACACCGGACTGCAGGTCAGCGCGTCCGCCGCGAACGTCAAGCTCACCGGACAGTGACCCAACGGACGCTGCGCGGGCACGCTCGGCGATGCTAGGCTGCCACACCATGAGCATGCTGCTCACCCGACGGCGCGCGGTCGACCTGTGCCGCGTGGCCACCTGCCTGTGTTGCCGCACCTGATGGTGCGGCCCTGCAGCGTGCTCTGAATACGGCTCGAGGCAGCGGCGCCCCAGACCGGTGGGTCTGGCCGGCGAGCTTTCCGTCCGCAGGCATTCACAGACTCATCACCGAAACCGTGATCCGTCCCCTCGGGTCGCGCGCGGCTTCCTACCCGTGTGGCGACTCGAACCCACCACATCGTTCCTGGGAGAGAGAACACCCATGAGTCGCGAATCCGCCCTGGTCACGGCCGACTGGGCCGAGGAGAACATCGAGACGCCCGGCGTCGTGTTCGTCGAGGTCGACGAGGACACCACCGCCTACGACGGCGGCCACATCCCCGGTGCCGTCAAGATCAACTGGAAGACCGAGCTGCAGGACACCGTGCGCCGGGACTTCGTCAACAAGGCGCAGTTCGAGGCGCTGCTGTCCAGCAAGGGCATCGGCAACGACGACAACGTCATCCTGTACGGCGGCAACAACAACTGGTTCGCCGCCTACGCGTACTGGTACTTCAAGCTCTACGGCCACGGCGACGTGAAGCTGCTCGACGGCGGCCGCAAGAAGTGGGAGCTCGACGCCCGCCCGCTGAACAAGGAGGAGGTCAGCCGCCCGGCTACCACCTACGTCGCCGCCCACGACCAGGATCTGTCGATCCGCGCCTTCCGCGACGACGTGATCAAGGCCATCGGCTCGTACAACCTCGTCGACGTGCGCTCGCCTGACGAGTTCGCCGGCCGCCTCCTCGCCCCGGCCCACCTCCCGCAGGAGCAGGCCCAGCGCGCCGGTCACATCCCGACGGCGGTGTCCGTGCCGTGGAGCAAGACCGCCAACGAGGACGGCACGTTCAAGTCGGACGACGACCTGCGCGAGCTCTACGCCGCGGCCGGCCTCGACGACGCCAAGCCGACGATCGCCTACTGCCGCATCGGCGAGCGCTCGTCGCACTCCTGGTTCGTGCTCCAGGAGATCCTCGGCCACAGCGACGTGCGCAACTACGACGGTTCGTGGACCGAGTACGGCTCGCTGGTCGGCGTGCCCGTGGCGCTGGGCGACGAGCCCGGCAGTGTTGACCAGGCCTAAGGAAGAAGAGGTATTGACGATGAGTGTTGACAGCTGCGCCGCGCCCGACCAGAGCGCCCCGCTCCCGGCGAGCGTCGACGTCGAGAAGGAAACCGTCATCACCGGCGTGGTCAGCTCCGGTGAGGGCCCGGTGGGCGGCGCGTACGTGCGCCTGCTCGACTCGACCGGCGAGTTCACCGCCGAGGTGGTCACCTCGCCGGCCGGGCAGTTCCGGTTCTTCGCCGCGCCGGGCAACTGGACGCTGCGTGCCCTGTCCCGCGCCGGCAACGGCAACGCGACCCTCGCCGCGGACCGCGGCATCAACGAGGTCGCCGTCTCCGTCGCCTAGGGACAGCACGTCGATTCTCCCGCGGGAATCGCCCTGCGCCGCAGGGTTTCCCGCGCGAAGAGCTCAACGCGCAAAACGTGACGCCGTTCGCCGGGCCCAACCCCGGCGGGCGGCGTCGCGCTTTCCGGCTGGGAGGATGGCGGCGTGAAGCGTCGCTGGATCGTCGCCGCAGTCGTCGCGTGGGCCGTGGTCGTGGCCGGGTTGGCACTCTATTCGCACTCCCACGGCCAGCCGACCGCCCGCGAGCAGACCACGATCGCCGAGGCGCTGCCGACCGTGGACGGCGCGCTCGGCCGGATCTACTCGGCCCTCGACCCGGCGTCGTCGGTGGCGGTGCTCGGCGCGTACCGGCGCACGGAGATGAGCTGCCGGGTGACCTCGGCCCGTGAGGGCACCCGGTTTGCCCGGGATCTCACGGTATACGTCAAGAAGTCCGCCGAGGGCGCCACCCTCGACCGCGTCAAGGCGGCCCTGCCCGCGGCGTACAAGGCGTCAGTCGTCCACAACGCCGGCACCGACCTGCTGAGCGCCGACGCGGGCAACTTCGTGGCCGTGCGCGGCGGCGCGCCTGAGCCCGGACAACTGCGGTTCACCGCGGACACCGGCTGCCGGGTCCAGGACGCGCCGGTCACGGAGGCGACGCCGCCGGCGCAGAACGCCAACCAGGCACCGGTGCAAGCGGTGCTCGACACCCTCGGCAAGCCGGCCTCGCAGTGGCGCGCGCACCGGCTCGCCTGCCCGGCTGGTGGCACGCTGTGGACGGTGGAGGCCGTCACCTCGGGCGACAGCGACGCGGCCAGGGCGACGGTCCCGGCGCCCGCGGTGGTGCTGGACGAGCCGAAGGTGTACGCCTACCGCGCGGGCGCGGCCGGCGTCGCCCTGCGCATGGAGCGCGACTCGCTCGTCGTCAGCTCCACGGTGGGTTGTTAGTTCTTGCCACCGCGGACCTGGCAAGGAGGGCCGCCAGGCCCGACTGTTGTCTCGCGGGAGGAACGGTCCCCAGGTGACGCGGACCCGAGTTCGCTGCCTCGCTAATACACCAGGGCTTGGGCGTCGTCCTGGAGCGCCTCCTCGACGAACGCCGCGGCGCCCGCGATCCGGATGCCCGGGATGACGTCGTCCGCCCCGATGCCACGGCGCACGGCGCACTGGGTGCAGACGGTGACCTTGCCGCCGGCCAGGACCGCCTCGAGCAGGTCCTGCAGCGGTGCGGCGTGCGCGAGCTCGAACTCGGCGGCGCGGCCTGGCAGCGCGAACCAGGCCGACTCGCCGGTGAGCCAGAGCGACGTCGCCACGCCGCCCGCGACGGCCGTCGCGGCCACGGTGAAGGCCTGCGAGCAGCGCTCCGGGGCATCGGATCCGGCGGTTGCCTTGACGACAAGAGAACGTGCCATGCCTCGCAGCATAGGATTCGCGTGATGGTAACTGAGATCGGGTTCGTAAGCCTGCTGGTCGCCGGCATGGGTGCGCTGGCCGGCGGCCTGATCTATCTCGCGGTTCGGGTGTCGAGGGGGCGTTGGTGACTGACGTGCAGCCGCCGTGGGCGGGGCTCGCCCAGGTCGGTGAGTATCCGTATGAGGAGACGCACGATCTTCGCAAGGGGCCGGACCTGCATCCGGCGTTGCTGGGGCTACTGCCGCTGGTCGGTGTGTGGCGCGGGCGCGGGCAGGGCGACTACCCGACGATCGAGGGCTTCCACTACGCGCAGGAGGTGCGGTTCAGCCACGACGGGCGGCCGTTCCTGTTCTACGAGTCGCGGTCGTGGATCATCGACGCCGACGCCAACCCGATCCGCCCGGCGCAGCGCGAGGTCGGCTGGTGGCGCCCGGTGATCGTGGACGGCAAGGCGACCGACGAACTGGAGATCCTGCTGTCCGCGCCGAACGGGATCGTGGAGTTGTACACCGGCCAGACGCGCGGCGCGACCCAGTGGCAGATGGCCACGGACGGCGTCGGCCGCACGGCGACGGCCAAGGAGGTGCGCGGCGGCCAGCGGCTTTACGGCATCGTCGAGGGCGCGCTGCTGTACACGTTCGACCTCGCGGCGGTCGGCCAGCCACTGCAGGTCCACCTCTCGGCGCGCCTGGAGCGTGTGGCGGGCTAGATTTAACGACGTGGACCTCGCGGAGATGCTCCGGTCGCGCGGGCTGCGGTTGACCGCGCCGCGCCAGCTCGTGCTGGAGGCCGTCTATCGGCTGCGCCACGCCACCCCGGACCAGATCCACGCCGAGGTGGCCGAGCGGGCCGCCGGGATCAACATCACCACCGTGTATCGCACGCTCGAGCTCCTCGAGGAGCTCGAGCTGATCACGCACGCGCACCTGTCGCACGGCGCACCGACATACCACGCGGTCGACGAGCACCAGCACGCCCACCTGGTGTGCCGGGGCTGCGGCTCGGTGCAGGAGCTGCCGTCGCCGGTCCTGGACGGCCTCGCCGGCGAGCTGCTGGACGGCCGCGGGTTCCGGCTGGACATCGGGCACGTCGCGCTGTTCGGCCTCTGCGGCGAATGCGGTACTACCCGAGGAGAACCATGCTGAGCGCCATACCCGTCGCCGCCCTCGACCCGAACGACCCCGATGCCGGCGCCGTGGCCCACTACGGCGACCCGGCCCGGGAGCAGCGCATCCTGGACACCGCCGCCGGCCTGGTCGACCGCTCGCACCGCGGCGTGCTGGCCGTTCCCGGCGCCGACCGGCTGACCTGGCTGCACAGCCTCACGACGCAGCACCTCACCGGCCTCGCCCCGATGAGCGGCTCCGAGCTGCTCGTGCTCTCGCCGCACGGCCACGTCGAGCACCACGCGGTGCTCACCGACGACGGCGCCACCACCTGGCTGGACACCGCCGACGCGCCCGGGCTGCTCACGTTCCTGGAGCGCATGCGGTTCCTGATGCGCGTCGAGCCGGCCGAGGTCACCGCCGACTGGGCGCTGCTGTCGATCGTCGGCCCCGCGACCGACGAGGCCCTCGTCACGCTCGGCGTCGGCCCGCTACTCCCGCCTGACCTGCTCGCCGTGCCCGACGCCAAGTTCGCCAGCGGCTCGATCCCGCCGCGCCCCACCGCCGTGTATTCGGCCGCGCCGCTACCCTTCGGCGGGTGGGTGCGCCGGATGACGTACGGCGCGGATCTGCTGGTCCCCCGCCAGGCACTTCCCGAGGTGATCGAGTCCTCCGGCCTGCCGCCGGCCGGCATCTGGGCCTTCGAGGCGCTGCGCGTGGCCGCGCGCCGCCCGCGTGCGGGGTTCGAGACCGACCACAAGACGCTGCCGGCCGAGGTTGGTTGGACGGCCCCGGCGGTACACCTGGAGAAGGGCTGCTACCGCGGCCAGGAGACGATCGCGCGGGTGCACCACCTGGGCCGCCCGCCGCGCAAGCTGGCGCTCCTCCACCTCGACGGCATCACCACCGACGAACTCCCGGCGCGCCACACCCCGGTGACGTTGGAGGGCGGCGAACGCCCGGTCGGCTTCGTGGGGACCGCGGTGCGCCATCATGAGCTGGGGATGATCGCCCTGGCGGTCGTGAAGCAGAACCTCACCCCGGACTCGGTCCTGCGCGTCGGTCCGTCGACGGCCGCCATCGACCCGGGCCTGTAGTCGGTGCGCAGGTTTTCATGATCACGGAGTGAACATGTACAAGGGTGGGCAGCGCGTTCACTCCGTGATCATGGAAAACCCGCCGGCGAGCCGGTTCGCAAGCGGCATGGCAGGATCGGCGAAGTGATGACAACGACGTTGATCACGGTGGCTCCGACCGGCGCCGAATCGCGCAAATCGGACGTGCCCGCGCTTCCCGTGACGCTTGACGAGTTGGTGGCGACCGGCCGGGACTGCGAGGCGGTGGGGGCGAGCGTGATCCACGTCCACCTCCGCGATGACGCCGCGGAGCCCACGCTCGACCTCGGGCGACTCAGGGAGGCGGTCGCCGCGCTGCGCGCCGAGACCGGGCTGATCGTGCAGCTGTCGACCGGGGGCGCGGTCACCGACCCCGAGGCCGACCGGCTCCGCGTGCTCGACGCCCAGCCCGACATGGCGTCCTGCACCATGGGCACGGTCAACTTCGGCGACGACGTCTTCCTCAACCGATGGGGCTTCATCGTCGACCTGCACACGCGCATGCAGGAACGGGGCATCGTCCCCGAATACGAGATCTTCGACCTCGGCCAGATCACCACCCTGCGCCGCCTGCTCGACAAGCACGGGCTGCCCGCCGGCGGGCACGTCCACGTCGACCTCGTCATGGGCGTGCCGGGCGGCATGCCGGGCACCGTCGCGGCCCTCGCCGCCTGCGAGGCCGCGCTGCGCGACCTGCCCGACGGGACCACCTTCTCCGCGACCGGGATCGGGCGCGCCTCGCTGCCGGTCCTGCTCGCCTCGCTCGCCGCCGGCGGGCACCTGCGCGTCGGCATGGAGGACACCGTGACGTACGCCAAGGGGCAGCCCGCCGAGAGCAACGCCCAGCTCGTCGCGCGGGCCAGCGGATTCGCCCGGCTCGCCCAGCGCCCGCCGATGAGCACCGGCGACGCGCGCGCCATGCTGGGGATCGGCAATCTCTGATTCCGGCTCGGCTTCCGGCGCGGCGTGGCGCTGCCCGGGCGGGTGGAGGTTCCGGTTTTGGGGGGCGGACGCGAGGTCGGCGTGGTTCGCTCAGTGTGGTGACTGGGTTCACGCTAGCTCCCGCTAGCATTTTGCTTGCTGGAGTTAGCAGCCCGCGCTACCGTCGGTAAGTGTGAAAGAAGAGTCGCGTGACCTGGGTGGGTTCATTCGTGACCTGCGCCGCAACGCGCGCATCTCGCTCCGCCAGCTCGCCGAGCAGGCGGGGGTGAGCAACCCGTATCTGAGCCAGATCGAGCGTGGCCTGCGCAAACCAAGTGCGGAGGTGCTGGCTCAGCTCGCGAGCGCACTGCGGGTCTCGACCCCGCTGATGTACCTGCGAGCCGGGCTGCTCGAGCGCGAGGGGCACGACGTGCTCGCCGCGATCGCCGCCGACGGTGACCTCACCGTCACGCAGAAGCAATCGCTCACCCAGATCTACGAAACGTTCCGCCGGGAAAACGCGCGGAACTCTACGGACCGCGAGGACGGCGCCGAAGCTACCTCGGGGCCCGAACCGGAGCAGCCGACACGTTCCCACGAGGAGTCGCAGTGACCGCGAAGACCACGACGAAGAGCACCACCCGAAAGATCCCGACGCCGCTGTATGCCGCGGCAGGCGCCGGCGACCTGGCGTACGAGCAGCTGCGCAAGCTGCCCGCGCAGGTCGCTCACCTGCGCACCCGCGTCGAGGAGCTGCGCCCGGCCGTGGCCGGCGCGGTGTCGGAGGGCAACCTCCGCGACGACCTCGACCGGCTGCGCGGGATGGCGCGGCGCAACGCCGCCAGCTTCCTGGCCAGCGCGCAGGCCGGCGCCCAGGTCGCGCAGGACCGCGCCGTTGCCGTGTACTCCGACCTGGTCGCCCGCGGCGAGAAGGTCGTCAGCACCGCCCGGGGCGCCGAGGCGAAGATCGAGCTGGAGCCGGGCCGCAAGGCGGTGACCGCCGAGGTCACCACGACCGAGGGGCCGGCCGTGTCGCGCACCCCGGCCAAGAAGACGGTGGCGAAGAAGGCCGCGCCGAAGGCCGACACCAAGAAGTAACGGTGATTCTCGGGAGCCCTCCGGCACCGTCGCGCACGGGCCGGGGGGCTTCGGCTTAAGCTCGGTGCATGGTGAGTGCCGTCCCGAAATTCTACATACAGGCCGAGAACTATATTTCGATCAGCGTGTGGATCTTCTGCCTGGTGCTCGGCGCTGCGGCCTTCCTGCACTGCGTCGTGCAGCGCACCGACGCGTTCCCAGCGATCGGCACGATGTCCAAGTCCATCTGGTTGGCGCTGATCGGCGGAGGCGAGCTGCTCACCGCGATCTCGCCCAATCTTGGGCTCGGCTTTCTGGGCATCTTCCCGCTCATCGGCGCCGGGATCTTCGCCGTGTATCTGCTCGACATCCGCCCCGCGCTGCGCGACGCGGTCGACGGCCACGGCTCCTGGTGAGCTGATGGACTTCCGCTGGCCGCCCCCGCCGGACGGGCGCCCCGATCGGTTCCGCCCGCCCGTGACCCGAGGGCCGCAGACCGGCCGGCCAACCCTTCCCGCGCCCCCGACCGAGCTGGTCGCCACCCCGCACGGGGTCGAGTTGGAGCAGCTCGTCACCGGCGAGGGCACGCCGGTGACCGTGTTCGCCCACGGCCTCGGCAGCGGGATCGCCGAGACCCGGCCGCTGGGCAGCGCCGTGCACGGCCGCAAGGTCTTCTTCCAGTTCCGCGGGCACGGGCAGTCCTCGGCGCCCGGGGGCACGTGGACCTACCCGGACCTCGCCCGCGATCTTCGCGCGATCGCCGATCTCTCCGGCGCGACCCGGGCGCTCGGCGTCAGCATGGGCGCCGGGGCGCTCACCCGGCTGCTGGCGGACAATCCCGGCCGCTTCGAGCGCGTGGTGTTCTTCCTGCCCGCCGTGCTCGACGCCCCGCGCCCGGCCGCCGCCCACGAGCGGCTCACCGCGCTGCTGGAGGCGATCGAGGCTGGCGACGCGGCTGCGGTGGCCGACGTGATCTCGCAGGAGGTCCCGGCACAGCTGCGCAACACGCCGCCGGTCTGGGCGTTCCTGCGCCAGCGGCTCGACCAGCTCATGCGCGACGGGCTCGCGGCCAGCCTGGCCAGCCTGCCGGAGCAGGCGGCGATCGAGGACCGGGCCGCACTGGCCGACGTCACCGCCGACTGCCTGGTGATCGGCTGCCGGGGCGACGACCTGCACCCGGCCGCGGTCGCCGAGCAGCTCGCGGCGGCGCTGCCACGGGCGCGGCTGCACGTGTATGACCGGCCCGGCATCCTCTGGACGCAGCGCGCCGACCTGCGCACGCGGATCTCGGCGTTCCTCAACGCCTGATCCACGGTCCGTTGCGCGCCGCTGGCCTACGAACGGCTCACCGATAGTGACCGAATGGATGACCATCTGACGTGTATCAGAACGAGGGCTGACGGATTCTGTATTGCATGACCACTTCGCGATACTGGGCGGGCCCGACCCGCCGCATGTAGTCGGCCGCTCGGCGTTCTACCCCGGCGGGGGCGGGCAGCCCCCGGACCATGGCGTCCTGCTCTGGCAGGACCCGCAGACCCGCATCTTCGGCACTCATGCGCACGGCGGCCGGGGCAGTCCTCAGTCGGAGGAGACGATCACTGCCTCGGGTGGGGGTTGCCGGCGATGCTCAACCAGGTGGCGGATGCCCGTGTTGAGCACGGCCACCAGCGGCACCGCGACCAGCGCCCCGATGATGCCGGCCAGCACCACCCCCGTCGCGATCGCCACGATGACGGCCAGCGGGTGGACCGAGACGGCGCGGCCCATGATGAGCGGCTGCAGCACGTGGCCCTCCAGCTGTTGCACCGCGATCACGCCGATGAGCACGACGAGCGCGGTGATCGGCCCATCGTCCACGAGGGCCACCAGGACCGCCACAGCACCGGAGACCGTGGCGCCGATGATCGGGACGAAGGCGCCCAGGAACACGAGGGTGCCCAGGGGAAACCAGAAGTCGACATCCAGGAAGAACAGCAGCATGCCGATGCCCAAGGCGTCGATGAAGGCCACCAGGACCGTGGCGCGGACGTAGGCCACCAGGGTCCGCCAGGCGGCCTCGCCGGCGTGGCGGATCGGGTCGCGGGCGGGGGCGGGCAGGATGCCGGTCACGAAATGCCAGATCCGCTTGCCGTCGCGCATAAAGAAGAACGTGACGAAGAGGATCAGCAGCATCAGGGCGAGGAACTCCACCGTCGCGGTGGCCGTGTTGACCGCGCTGGTGGTGAGACTGCCCCGGTTGTCGCTGAGCCAGGTGGTGGCGGCGGCGAAGGTGGCGTCCAGCTGACGGCCGCTGACATGCAGCGGGCCCGCGGTGAGCCAGTCCTGAATCTGTCGTACGCCGATGGACGCCTTGTCGGACAGGGCCGGGAACCCGGCCACGAACTCACTGACGACCAGCGTCAGCACGCCCGCCACCGCGGCCAGGCCGGCGACCAGCACCACGAACGCGGCCAGCGACGGGGGCAGCTTCACCCGGCGGCGCAGGACGCCCATCACCGGCGCGAGCAGGGCCGACAGGAGCAGGGCGATGCTCAGCGGGATGAGCACGGTCTTGAGCCGGCCGACCAGCCACAGCAGCACCGCGGCCGCGGTGATGAGGATCAGCAGGCGCCAGGACCAGGCGGCGGCGATGCGCAGCCCATACGGCACCTCGGCGTCGTCCCGGCTGGTTGTCGTCGCATGGCTGAGCTCCTGCTCCAACTCGGCCAGCGGCTCCGGCTCGGGAACCTCGACCAACGCCGCGACCTCGCGTTCGGCCCTGGCCGCCTCCACTCTCTGGATGTAGGCGCGGCGCAGATTCGCCCGCACCGTGTCGAACCGGCCCACGTATCGCCTCCTTGACGCGCTCAGCCACCCGGCCAGGACACCTCACGGTAGTCCGGGGTGGGCGACGTTGGCACGCACCAAGGCGGTAGCGTCGCAAGCGTGACAGCACAACCCGCCGCCCAGGCGTCAACCGACACGCCATATGCCGCCAGAGCGGACGACGCACTGCCGATCCGGCTCCTGCACGACCGCGTCCTCGTCCGGCTCGAAGGCCACGAGGGCGAGCGCCGGCACATCTCCGGCATCGTCATCCCGGCGACCGCATCGGTCGGGCGCCGGCTGTCGTGGGCGACCGCGGTCGGCGTCGGGCCCAACGTGCGCTCCATCGTCGCCGGCGACCGGGTCCTGTTCGACCCCGAGGAGCGCTCCGAAGTGGAGCTGCAGGGCCGCGACTACGTGCTGCTGCGCGAGCGCGACGTGCACGCGGTCGCGGCCCGGCGGGTGGAGCCCGACTCGACGGGCCTCTATCTGTAGTAGTACGGCGGGCCGGCGTACACCGGTGGCGGGGGCGGCGCGGCCAGCGAGACCGGCACGGGCACGACGGGAGTCGGCGGGGGGTCGAGCACGCGCACGACCCCGTCGGGGAACGTGATGTGGTAGCGCGCCCCGTCCCACACCGCCCGCGGCGACTGCGGATCCCGCCCGACGAACACCTGGCGATACGCGTCAAGCGCGGTCAGCAACTGCCGCTCCTCGGCCAGCGCCTCCATCCGCCGCTTCGGCTCCTTGTCCAGGCCGCGGTGCAGGCCGTCGCGCAGCAGCGCCAGTCGTGTCGCGTCGAACTGGAACGCCCGCATCGCCTTCGCGCCGGCGTCGCCTGCCACCCGCTTCGCCCAGCGGCGGGCGGAGAGCCGCCGGCCGAGGGTGGCCAGCGCGGCGACCTCCGGCGGGGAGAACCAGCCGGCCCGCGCGTATTCGCCCAGGACCCGCTCGGTGAGCCGGCCCTCGCTGGCGCGCAGCCAGAGTGCGAAGCCGACCATGCCCAGGAAGATCGGCATCATCACCGCGAAGTAGCCGTACAGCAGCACCCAGGTGTTGGTCGAGGTGGCCGCGATGACCGACATGAGGTTCCACGAGCCGTGCAGCATCATCGCGGCCAGCAGTCCGGCCAGCGGCGCCAGGAAGCGCACCGCCTTGGCCGACGAACGCGACGCGAGGCCCAGCCCGATGCCGGTCATCGAGGTGAACAGCGGGTGCGCGAACCCGCTCATCAGGATGCGAACGATGAAGATCCCGACCAGCGCGGCCGCGCCCGAGGCCGGACCGGACTTGTCGGCGTACTCGCCGTATCCCTTGAAGCCGAGGTACAGGATGTTCTCCACCATCGCGAAGCCGGTCGCCGACAGACCGCAGTAGACGATGCCGTCGATGATGCCGGAGTACGCGCGCGGGCGGCGCCAGAAGAGCAGCACCGGGCCGAGGGCCTTCATGCTCTCCTCGATCAACGGCGCGACCAGCACGGCGACCAGGGCGCTGGACAGGCCGGCCTTCTCGAACAAGTAGCTGCCCGTGGTGTTGACCACGAGCGCCACGCCGGTGGCCACGCAGGCGCCCCAGCCGAAGACGAAGACGAGGTACTTCACTGGCTCCGGCTCGTAGCGGTCCAGCCAGAGGAAGCAGGACACGAGGACCGGGACCGGGATGACGGCGGACCCGACGCCGACGAACAGCGCCGTCCAGCCGCCGCTGACGCCGAAGAACGCGAGCACGGCCACGCCGCACGCGGCGATGAACCCCATGACGCCGATGAGCGTCAACAGCCGGCGCCGGTCGGAGCGCTTGGCGGGCGGCGCGGCGGCCAGGGCGAGGGCGGCGGTCGGGTACTCCTGCTGGCCGGTGCTCGGCTCGGCCGCCGCGATCACGTTCGGCACCGCGATGCCGGGCAGCGCCGACGGCCACGGCGAGGGACCGGCCGGCCCAGCTGACCCAGTTGACCCGGCATGGATCATTGGCCCGCCGGGCGGCACGGCGCCGCTCGGTCCGGCTCCGGGAAACGGCGACCCCTGGTATCGGCCGGGGTCCGGGTGCGACCCGGCCGGCACCTGCGGCCCGACCGGCTCGCCCGGGGATGGCGAGGACGACGAGGACGGCGCACTCCACGGGCTCGGCGCCGGCGACGACGGCGAACTCCACGGGCTTGGCGCCGGCCCGGTCTCCGCGGACTCCCACGGCGCGGGGCCCGACGTCGGCGCCGGGGGCGGTGCCGGCCGCCCCCACTGTCCGGCGCTCGGCACCGGCCAGGAGCCGGCGCCCGCTGCCGGGGGCGCGCTATTCGGCGCGGCCCACGATGCGCTGTCCGCCGCCGGGGGCGCGCTGTTCGGCGCCGCCCAGGCACCGGCGCCCGAGGCCGGGAACGCGCTGCCGGGCGCAGCCCAGGATGCGCTGTCCGCTGCCGGGGGCGCGCTATTCGGCGCTGCCGGGGGCGCGCTATTCGACGCGGCCCACGATGCGCTGTCCGCCGCCGGGGGCGCGCTGTTCGGCGCCGCCGAGGCGCCGCCGCCCGAGGCCGGGATCGCACCGGTCTCCGGGGACGGTGGCCCGGAGGCGGGCGAGTCCGGCGTCCCACTCGGCGGGAGTTCGCTCATGACGCAACCTTATCTGCGGTACGGTCTGCTCAGGTCATGAGTGCCAGCGCACAGCCCCGGCTTGCTGGCCGGCAACCCTCGCGTTCGCGGCGGGGTGCCCCGGGTGATGACCCGGTTCGGCACGTGGTGTGCCGAGCAAGCGCGAGCGAAACGGGTGACCCATGTCCGAGTTGCTGCCCCCTGCCATCCTGTCGCCGAGCGAGGTCAAGCTGCGCGACGGCCGGTCCGTCGACTTCGCCAACCTCGACATCGCCGCCACCGCGCCGTGCCTGCGGGCCGTCGCGGACGCGGTCGCCGACCTGCTGCCCTACTACGGCAGCGTGCATCGCGGGGCGGGCGCGCTGTCGGAGCGCTGCACACGGGAGTATGAGCAGGCCCGGGAGACCGTCGCGGACGTCCTCGGCCACGGCCCAGACGACACCGTGATCTTCACGCGCAACACCACGGACGCGTTCAACCTGCTGGCGCGGGTGCTGCCCGAGGACGCGACGGTCGTCACGTTCGACGGCGAGCACCACGCCAACCTGCTGCCCTGGCGCCGCACCGAGCGCCTCGCCGCGCCTGGGTCCCCCGAGGAGGCGGTCGAGGCGCTGGAGCGATCGTTGCACCGCGTAAAAGGTCCGAACGTGCTCGTGAGCGTGACGGCGGCGAGCAACGTGACCGGCGAGGTCTGGCCGGTCGCGCGGCTCGCGGAGGTCGCGCACCGCTTCGGCGCGCGCATCGCGGTCGACGCGGCGCAGCTGGCCCCGCACGCCCCGGGGCGCCTGGCCGGGCTCGGCGCCGACTACGTGGCGTTCTCGGGCCACAAGCTCTACGCGCCGTTCGGGGCGGGCGTGCTCGCCGGCCGGGCGGACTGGCTGGACGCGGCGGAGCCGTATCTGGCCGGCGGCGGGGCGAGCGCTCACGTGGCCGACGACGGCGCGGTGCGCTGGTCGACCGGCCCGGCCCGGCATGAGGCCGGCACCCCGAACCTCCTCGGCGCGGTCGCGCTCGCGACGGCGTTGCGGTCGTTGCGGGAGATCGACCCGCAGCAGCGGGAAGACGCTCTGCTGCGACGGCTCCGCGAGGGCCTCGCGCGGCTGCCGCACGTCGAGGAGCTGCGGCTCTTCCCGGCCGACGCCGATCGGGTCGGGATCGTGTCGTTCGCGGTCCTCGGGGCCGACCCGGGCGAGCTCGCCGTCACGCTCGGCCGCGATCACGGCATCGGTGTCAGGACAGGGCTGTTCTGCGCCCATCCGCTCACCCGCCGCCTTCTGAGCGAGGCCGCCGACCGGCTCGGCGCCGAGCAGCCGCCCGCCCAGGCGATCCGGGCCAGCTTCGGCATCGGTACCACCGAGGAGCACATCGACCGGCTACTGGCCGCCCTGCAGTAGGTCACCCAGCGTCGCGACCCGGTCGAGGACGACGGACGGGGTCAGGTCGGCGGCGGTCAGCTCGCCGGCCTCGACCTCGTTCCAGGCCAGCGGCGCACTGACGGTCGGGGTCCCGCCGGCCCGCAGCGAGTAGGGCGCGACCGTGGTCTTGAACGCGTTGTTCTGACTCCAGTCGATGAACACCTTGCCCGGCCGCAGCTGCTTGGCCATCTTCGCCACGATCAGCCGCGGGTGCCGGCCGGCCAGCCCCTCGGCGACCGCCTTCGCGTAGCCGCTGACCTCGTCCGCGCCCTCGTCGCCGGGCAGCGGCACGACCAGCTGCATGCCCTTCTTGCCGGACGTCTTCGGCACGCACTCAAGCCCGTCGGCGGCCAGCCGCTCGCGCATGAGCAGGGCGACCTCGAAGCACTGGGGCAGGCCGGCCGGCGGCCCCGGGTCGAGGTCGACGACGAGTTGGTCGGGGTCGAGCGCCCGGCCGTCCTCGTCCACCCGCCACTGCGGCGTGTGCAGCTCCAGCGCGGCGAGGTTGGCCAGCCAGACGACGGTCGCCAGCTCCTCGACCACGATGAAGTCGATCTTCTCGCGGTTTCTGGACGAGCCGGGCACCGGCAGCCGCACCGTGCGCACCCAGTCCGGGGTGCCGGCCGGGGCGTTCTTCTCGAAGAAGCTGATGCCGTCGACGCCGTCGGGATAGCGGGTGCGGGTGAGCGGGCGCCCGTCGAGATACGGCAGCAGGGTCGGCGCGATGCGGGTGTAGTAGTCGAGGACCTCGGCCTTGGTGAAGCCGGTCCTCGGGTAGAGGACCTTGTCGAGGTTGGAGATCTCCAACTGGCGCCCGGCGACCTCGACCCGCAGGCGGTCAGGCATCACGCACCTCCTCGGGCGACACGTCGGGACGGATTCGCAGGAACCGCGGGAAACGCAGCCGCCCGTCGCGCGTGCGGTGCCCGAACTTGACTTCGACCACGAGGTGCGGGTCGACCCATACGGCGCCGCGGGCGTCCTCCCGCGGTACCGATGCGCCGAAGGGGTTTGTGCTCGTCTTCAACGGGTCGAGCGCGGCCAGCAGCGCCCGCTCCGCCGCGCCGGAGATGCCGCCACCGACCCGGCCCCGGTAGGCGAGGCCGCCCGGCTCTGGGACGCCGACCAGCAGTGCGCCCAGCGCGCGCTTGCCCGGCCGCCAGCCGCCGACCACGAACTCGCAGCTCTCCTCGAGCTTCACCTTGATCCAGTCGGTGGTGCGGACACCTGCGTGGTACACCGAGTCGGCCCGCTTCGCCACCACGCCCTCAAGCCGGTTCTCCCGGCTGGCGGTCACGGTCGCCGCGCCGTCGTCGAACGACGGGGGGATGACCGCGCGGGCCCCCAGCCCGAGGCCCTCCAGGCGTTCCCGGCGGATGCGGTACGGCAGGCCGGTCAGCTCCTCCCCCTCGGCACGCAGGGCGTCGAAGACGAGGTAGGTGACCGGGACGGTGGCGGCGAGCCGGGCCGCGCGGTTGGGCTCGCGCACGTGCATGCGCTCGGCGAGCACCTGGAACGACGGCTGCCCGGCCTCGTCCATCGCCACGACCTCGCCGTCGAGCACCGAGTCGGCCAGGCCGCGCCCGACGCCCGCGAGCTCGGGATAGGCGGCCGTCACTTCGGCCCCGCTGCGGGCGAAGAGCCTGGTGACACCCTCGCGGACGACCGCGATCGCGCGGATGCCGTCCCACTTGAACTCATACGCCCAGCCTGGCCCGCAGGGCAGCGGGCCACTCGATGCGAGCATCGGTTCCGGCGGGCCTGCCATGCCCACACGATAGTTCGCCTTGCGGTTCCTCGCGTCCCGCTCGAAACGATGCGATTCTGATTGGGCAAGGTCCACCACCTGCGGAAAGGATCTTCATGCGTGCGATCTGGAAGGGCGCGGTCTCCTTCGGGTTGGTCTCGATCGCCGTTCGCCTGTACTCGGCGACCGAGGAGAAGGACATCCGCTTCCACCAGGTGCACCGGGACGACGGCGGGCGGATCAAGTACAAGCGGGTCTGCTCCGTCGACGGCGAAGAGGTCGCCTACGACGACATAGCCAAGGGCTACGACCTCGGCGGTGGCGAGATGGTGATCCTCACCGACGACGACTTCGCCGACCTGCCGCTGACCACCAGCCGGGCCATCGAGGTGCTGGAGTTCGTGCCCACCGAGCAGGTGGACCCGATCCTCTACAACAAGGCGTACTTCCTCGAACCGGAGCAGACGGCCGCAAAGCCCTACGCGCTGCTGCGTGACGCCCTCACCAACACCGAGCGGGTCGCGATCGTGAAGGTCGCCCTGCGCCAGCGCGAGCAGCTGGCCACCCTTCGCGTGCGCGACAACGTGCTGGTCCTCAACACCATGCTGTGGCCCGACGAGGTCCGTGCCGCGAAGTTCGACATCCTCGACGAGGACGTCACGGCCCGCCCCGCGGAGCTCGCGATGGCCGGCTCCCTCATCGAGTCGATGGCCGCCGACTTCGACCCGTCCACCTACACGGACAACTACCGCGAGGCCCTGCAGGAGGTCATCGACGCGAAGGTGGCCGGCCGCGAGGTCGTCCAGCCGGAGGAGGCCGAGGAGGCCCCGGCGGCGGCGGTCGACCTGATGGCCGCGCTGCGCGCGTCGGTCGAGCGGGCGCGGGCGGCACGGGGTGAGGAGCCCGCCACGCCGGCCGCCGCCGAGGAGGAGGAGGAGCCGGAGGAGAAGAAGCCGACCCCGCTCAAGAAGGCCGCGGCGAAGAAGGCCGCGCCGGCGAAGGCAACCCCGGCGAAGAAGGCGGCCGCGAAGAAGTCCGCCTGAACCGCGCTCCCCTACGAGGTGCGGTGCGTGAAGTAGACCGTCGCGGAGGGCTGGTCCAGCAGCAGTCCGTGGCCGACGTCCTGCCAGTGCGGCGATGGCGGGGCGAACGGGCGCAGGTCCGCCGGGACGTCCGGGCTCGCCGGGGAGGCGGGTGTCGAGGCGGTCTGTGCGGACAGTTCGGCCGCGCGTTCCGCGGTGATCACCGCGAAGCCGTTCATCTCGTAGTCCATCGGCCCGATCTCCGGGCAGCTGCGGGCGCGCGCCTCGTGTTCCTGCCAGTGGACGGACCGGATCGGCTTGAGCTGGGGGTACAGCTGCTCGATCCGGACCGTCGCCGTGAACACGGCGGTCTTCGTCGGGTGGGTGGGGTCGGCGCAGCCGACGAGCCCTGGCACCCAGTCCCGCAGTGCCAGGCCCACTCCGCACGCCGCGATCACGCAGGCCGACACGGCCGCGGTGATCAGGAGGGCGATCTTCGCCGGTCTTGTGACCCGTCGCATCACCCGTTGATCTGTACCACCTCCAGGCTCCCGCCCGCATAGTCGGCCCGGACGCGCTTCTTGTCGAACTTGCCGACGCTCGTCTTGGGGACCGCCTCGATGAACGACCAGCGCTCCGGCAGCTGCCAGCGGGCCACCTTCGCGGACAGGAACTCGCGCAGGGTGGTGGCGTCGGCGGCGGCGCCCTCGCGAAGGACCACGGTGGCCAGCGGGCGCTCGCCCCACTTGTCGTCCGGTACGCCGACCACGCAGGCCTCGAGCACGGCGGGGTGGGCCATCAGCGCGTTCTCGAGGTCGACCGAGCTGATCCACTCGCCGCCGGACTTGATGACGTCCTTGGCTCGGTCGGTGAGGGTGAGGTACCCGTCGGGCGTGAGCGTGCCGACGTCGCCGGTGCGCAGCCAGCCGTTATCGAACTTGTCCGGGTCCGGCCCGTCCTCGCCGACGTATTGCGCGGTGATCCACGGGCCACGCACGTGCAGCTCGCCGACCGCCTCGCCGTCGTTGGGCATGACCTCGCCGGTCGGGCCGACGATGCGCCCCTCGACACCGGCCGGCAGGCGGCCCTGCGTGTAGCGGTACGCCCAGTGCTGTGGCCCTTCCAGCCCGTGCGGCGCGCGGGCGACCGAGCCGAGCGGGGACATCTCGGTCATGCCCCACGCGTGGATGACCTGGATGTCGTGCCGCTCCGCGTATGCGTGCATGAGCGCCGGCGGGCAGGCCGACCCGCCGATGACGACCTCCTTGAGCGAGGACGTGTCGGTCGGGTTGGCGTCGAGATACGCCAGCAGGTCCGTGAAGATCGTGGGCACCGCGGCGGCGAAGGTCGGGCGCTCGGCGGCGATCATCTGGGCGAGCGGCGCGGCCTGCAGGAACCGGTCCGGCATCACCAGCGACGCGCCGCTCATGAACGCGGCGTAGGGCAGACCCCAGGCCATGGCGTGGAACATCGGGACGATGCACAGGTCACGGACCTGCGGACCCAGGCCGAAGCTCTCCGCCATGCACACCTCCATCGAGTGGAGGTAGATCGAGCGGTGGGAGTAGGCGACACCCTTGGGGTTTCCGGTGGTGCCGCTGGTATAGCACAACGCCGCGGCGTCGTCCTCGTCGAGCTCGGGCCAGTCGAACGTGTCCGGCTTGCCCTGCAGGAGCTCCTCCCAGCGGTGCACCTCGACGCCGTCCTTGCGCAGCTTCGCGGTGACGCTCTGCCAATCTTCCTGGCCCGGCACCACCACGATGTGCCGGATCGTGCTCAGGTGCGGCAGCACACCCGCGAGCAGCGGAATCAGCGTCGAGTCGACGATGACGACCCGGTCCTCCGCGTGGTTGGCGATGTAGATCAGCTGCTCGGGGAACAGCCGGAGGTTGAGCGTGTGCAGGACGGCGCCCATGCTCGGCACCGCGAGGTATGCCACCAGGTGCTCGGCGTTGTTCCACATCAGCGTGCCGACCCGCTCGTCGCCGGTGACGCCGAGCTCACGCAGGCCGTGGGCAAGCCGCGCGGCCTGCTGCCCGACCTCGGCGTAGGTGGTGTGGCGGGCGCCCTCACCGGTCCAGGTCGCGACCTCGGAATCACCGTGAAAGGTGCTGCCGTGCTGAAGAATGCGGGAGATCAGCAGGGGTGTCTTCATCATGGTGCTGCGCATGACTGCACGCTAATGTGCGCTCCGCCACATTGGAACCCCGGCATTTACCGGCCGGTAACCAGCGGTACGCGGATATGTCCGGGCGCCGGCACGTCCGGACATATCCGATATTTCATGCTATTGCCGCGCTGCGCGCTAGAACGCCGCGACCTTCGCCTCCATGTCGGCGGCGGCGTCCTCGCCCTGCGTGGCCTGCGCCGGGGCGCCGCCCTGCAGGGCCTTGTTCGGTAGCGCGAGCGTGATCAGCGTGCCCACCAGCGCGGCGACCGCGGCCGACAGGAACACCGGGTGCAGCGCGTTGACGAAGATGTGCTCGACCATCTCCAGCTGCGCCGGGGGCAGCGCCCGGACCTGTGCCGGTGCGTTGATCGACACGCCGCCGGCCGCGCCGTGCAGCTGCTTGGCCAGCTGGCTGTTCATGACCGCGCCGAGGGCGGCCACGCCGACCGAGCCGCCCAGCGACCGGAAGAAGGTGGCGGCCGAGGTGCCGGCGCCCATGTCGCGCGGGTCGAGGGCGTTCTGCACGGCCAGGATCAGCGGCTGCATAGCCAGGCCCAGGCCCACGCCGATGACGGCCATGTAGATGAACGCCTGCCACAGCGGGGTGTTGACCTGCAAGCTGGTGAACAGCAGCAGCCCGACGCTCAGGACGACGGTGCCCGCGACCGGGAACCACTTGTACCGGCCGAGCCTCGAAATGATCCGCCCGGCGACGATCGACGTCGCGATGACGCCGGCCATCATCGGCAGCATGAGCAGGCCCGAGCGGGTCGGCGTGGCGCCCTTGACGATCTGCAGGTACAGCGGCACATAGATGATCGAGCCGAACATCGCGAAGCCGAGGAGGAACGTCCCCAGGTTGCCCAGCGAGAACGTGGCCCGCTTGAACAGCCGCATCGGCAGGATCGGCTCCTGCGCGCGGCCCTCGACGACCACGAACAGCGCGGTCAGCACGGCGAACGCGGCGAACAGGCCGAGGATGGTCGCGGAGCCCCAGGCGTACTCGTTGCCGCCCCACGACAGCGCCAGCAGCAGGGCGCTGCAGCCGGCGACCATGAGCGTCGCGCCGAGGTAGTCGACGCGGTGGTCGCGGCGGGTGTGCGGGACGAGGCGCAGCACGCGGGCGCAGACGAAGAGGGCGAAGATGCCCAGCGGCACGTTGATGTAGAAGATCCAGCGCCAGTCGTGCTCGGCGAAGTAGCCGCCTACCAGCGGCCCCGCGACCGAGGAGATGCCGAAGACCGCGCCAAAGAGGCCCTGGTACCGCCCCCGCTCCCGCGGCGCGACGACGTCCGACACGATGGTGAAGGCGAGCGTCATGAGACCGCCGGCGCCGATGCCCTGTAGCGCGCGGGTGGCGATCAGTTCGGTCATGTTCTGCGAGAGCCCGGCCAGCAACGAGCCGGCCAGGAAGGTCGCGATCGCGAACAGCAGCACGGGGCGGCGGCCGTAGAGGTCGCTGATCTTGCCGTACAGCGGCGTCGACGCCGTCGAGGCGAGCAGGTAGGCGGTGACGACCCACGAGTAGTGGTCGAGGCCACCGAGGTCACCGACGATCGTTGGCAGCGCCGTGCCCACGATCGTCTGGTCGAGCGCGGCGAGCAGCATCCCGGTCATCAGGCCGCCCATCAACAGCAGGATCTGCTGATGGGTGAGAGGCTGCCGGGTCTGTTGCTCCGGCGGCGCGGCGGTGGTCATCGAGCGTCCCTTTCCGAGGTTGTGCCTGTCTGCGGGAGTCGTTCGGCGAGCGACTCGTTGAGCCGGGTGAACAGCGCGGCGAAGAGCTGCCGCTGCTGCGGCGTCCATCCGGCGAGGAGTTCCTCCCAGATGGCCAGCCACCGGTCCCTGTTCTCGGCGAAGACCTCGCGCCCGAGGTCAGTGACCTCGACCAGGCTCGCCCGCTTATCGGACGGGTCCTGGAGGCGGCGCACCAGACCGGCGTGCTCCAGCGCGGCAACCTGACGGCTGACCGTGGACAGATCGAGGCTGACGTCGGTGGCGAGGACCGACGGCCGGAACGGTCCATCGACCGAGATCCGGCTCAGCAGTACGAAGGCGGGGCGCTCGAGGCCGCGGCCGGCCTCGTTCCACTTGAGTGTCGCGAACAGCCGCTCGGACAGCCTGATGAACTGGCCGACCTGTCGCGCGATGGCGGCGTGCTCGCTGTGCTTGTCCACGCCCGTGCCCCCCGTCGGTCGATACTTGCTTGTCACAAGCATCGGTACCGCGGGCGGCCTATTTCAACCTAATTCGTGGTGACGCGCGTAACGGTCGGCGCGGGCCTGCAGGATCAGTCCTCGCGGCCGAACTCGTAGCGATCGGCCGGATACGCCTTGTCGCCGACGACGAGCACGGGCACGCCTTCCTGCATGCTGTGCTCCTTCTTCTCCGCCGGCGTGGGCATGCGGGCGGTGACGAGCTCGCCCGGATGCAGCCAGATGCGCTCGCGCGGCTGGACGGAGCGGACGCGGCTGCGATAACCGCGCTTGCTCTCGACGAGACCCTCGCTGCGCAGATGCGCCATCGCGTCTCGGATGGTGTCGCGACCGACGTCATGCTCCTCGGCCAGATACTTCTCCGAGGGCAGCAGACTCCCCGGCGGCAGTTCACCGCTGATGATCTGTTGCCGAATCGCGTCCGCGACCTGCCGGTAGAGCGACAAGCCGGAACTCCGGGAGATCATGCTGGCGACCCTACGAAGGTCGATCGGCCACCCATATTGTGGCCTTAGGGCTACTCGGGTTAGAGTGTTACTCGGCTGGAGGCCGGGCTGGGCGGTCCGGTCTCCGCCACCCCCGAAAGACCGGGGTGTGGCGCTCGTCCAACTGCTGCGAGCCGCGCGGGCGCCGCACCCCGCCCTCCATCCCTGGCCGACACAGCGGGAGAACGACATGCCGATCGAAGAGGAACCCCTCACTCCGATCGTCTCGCTCGACCTGCGGCACATCAACGCGGTGATCGCGGAGGACGAGGGCGACCTGATCATGCTCGTCGACGACGGCGAGGTGATGATCGAGTTCACGTCGGGCGTTGGTGGCAGCTGGGAGCAGGCCATCATCGGCGCCCAACGAGTGGCCTCGACGACCCTGCAGTACGCCGCGTCGATCCGCCATCGCCCGCGCCCCCTCTGACCGTCCTCGTCCCTTTGCCCCCTATACCCACTCCTCATACCCGCGTCGTCTCCGGAAACCGCCCGACGCGGCATTTTGTCTTCGGCCCGCACGGAGGACGGAAAGCGCCGCCCGGGCAGCCCTCGCGGGCCGCCCGGGCGGCGAAGAGGTCTCAGAGCGCCGAGCGGCGGCGGGACAGGACCATGAACATGCGACCCGCGACGAGCAGGAGCACGCCGGCCCCCAGGACGATCGCGGCGCGGGAGCCCGTCACCGGCAGCGTGCCGCCGCCGCCGGTGCCGCCGCCCACCCCACTGGGGCTGGGGCTAGCGCTGGTGCCGGGGCTAGAGCTGGAGCCGGGGCTAGAGCTGGAGCTGGGGCTAGCGCTGGAGCTGGGGCCGGAGCTTTCCCCACGCGGGGCCGCGGCCGCCGCCTCCAGGGCGTTCACGCCCAGATCCAGGATCGTGGTCTTGTCGGCCTGGGCGTCCTGGGTTCCCTGCGTTCCCTGGACGGTCCGGACGAGCAGCTTGACGCGAATCGAGTATGCCTTCGCGTACAGGCCGGTCGCGCTCGTCTGCCGCTCGACGGACCCGATCTCGACCCGGAGGACGACGACGCGGGCGGGGCGGGCGCGCGAGCCCTCGGGCGCGCGGACGGACTCGCCACGGCCGACAACGGGCAGACCCGGCAACAGTGATTCCAGGAGCGCCTCGGGGACGGCGGTAACGCCGGCGACCGTGCCGGACAGGGCGCTCGTCACGCCGCCCAGCAGGTCGAGGAGCGACACGCCGGCGACCACCGGCAGGCCCTCGGCGCGGCCCAGGTCCTCGGCTGCCGCACGGGAGCCGGCGTCGACCGGCAGCACGATGTCGGCGTGCGAGCCGGCAGAGTCGACGCGGATCACGTCGCGGCCCGGGACGCGGACCTCAAGAACGGGGGCCTTGTAGTCCACGGTCTTGCGGCTTCCGGCGGAGACCGTCAGGGAGGGGGCGCTGAGCACCCGCACACCGATCGCCGACGGGCTACCGGCCAGCAGGGTGAGGTCCGCGACCCCGCCGCTGGCGGTCGCGGTCGCCGCGGCCTTGCCGTCGAGCGTGCCCACACCGGTGGTGGTACCGCTCTCGATCGCGCCGAGGCGCAGCAGCGCGCGGTCGCCCCGGCCCGGCAGGACCGCCAGCCCGGCCAGGCGGGCCTCGGCGGTGGCGCGGGGCCCGGCCGACTGCGTGCACTTCGCGGCGTCCTGCCAGGTGGCGTGCGCGCGCAGGCTGCCGACGCCGACCTTCACCGCGCCGAGGTCGACGGCGGCCACCCCGGCGGTGGCCGGCTGGTCATGCGGCGGCGGCGCCTGCTGGTACACGCTCGGGCCGATGATCCCGGCCGGCAGCACGCCGCCGCTCTGGATGAACCGCGCGTCCGCCGCCGCCTGCGCCGGACCGCTGGCAAACCCGGAGTGCGCGGTCGCGACGCGCAGGTCCAGCAGCGGCGGCAGGTTCAGCCCGAGGGCGCGTAAGTCCAGCCCGAGGCCGCGCAGGTCGAGACCGCTGAGCGCGAGCGTGTTGCTGGCGGCCGTCGCGCCGAACCCGTCGGGGCAACCCGCGCTCGCCGCCGCGCTCGCCGCCGGACTCGTCGCCGCTGGTGCCGCCGCCGCTGGTGCCGCCGCCGCGACCGGACTCACTGCGGCGAGCGCCCCCGCGGCGGCGAGGGCGACAAGGTGTCGGGCTGTTTTTGGGCGCGCGAGACCAACGGATGGCGTCATGACGTGAGGTCCTCCGAGACCGGGGGGTACGGGGTGCTTGGTCTGGGTCGATCAGCGTGAAGCCACATCGAGCCGGACCGGGCGTGTTACTGCTGCCCCCAACGACGCCTTCCCGGACGGAGTTACGCCCATCCTCGCAGGCTCATCCGCACCGGTAACGACAAAAGCGCTGATATAGCTACGGAGTCTGCTAAAAGCATCGAGTCGGACTTTTACCCACTTTTCCGCTCATCTGCTCGCGGCCATATGCGGTGGCCATGACCCGCGTTACTGTGATCGCCATGGGCATGCTGTGCGCGGTGAGCTTCAATCGCTACGGCCGGCTGTTCTACTTCGATCCCGGCGACCTCCGCCCCCAGGTCGGCGACCGGGTGCTGGTGCCGACCGACGACGGGCCCGAGGTGGCCGAGTGCGTCTGGGCCGCCCAGTGGGTCACCGAGGAGACCGAGGGCTTCCCGCGCCTGGTGGCCATGGCCGCCGGCGATGACCTGCGCCGCGACGAGCTGCTGCGCAAGCGCAAGGCCGAGGCCAAGGTCGCGGCGAAGCGGCTCATCCGCGATCACGAGCTGCCGATGAAGGTCGTCGCGGTGGACCACGTCCTGGACGCCGCGGGCGGGCAGGGCGCGCGGACGACGATCTACTTCACCGCGCCCCATCGGGTGGATTTCCGCTCGCTGGTGCGCGACCTGGGCGCCACGCTGCACTGCCGGGTGGAGCTGCGCCAGCTCTCGGCGCGCGACTCGGCGCGCGTGCAGGGCGGCATCGGCTCCTGCGGGCGCGACCTGTGCTGCGCCACGTTCCTCAACGACTTCGAGCCGGTCACCATCCGCATGGCGAAGGACCAGGACCTGCCGCTCAACCCGCTGCGCATCTCCGGTGCCTGCGGGCGGCTGATGTGCTGCCTGAAATACGAACATCCTTTGTACCAAAGTTTCCAGGCCACGGCCCCTGCCGTCGGCGCGCGCGTCAGCACCCCGGACGGCGAGGGCCGCGTCGTCGGCCACAGCGTCCCGCGCGACTCGGTCATCGTCCGCATGGACGCCGACGGCTCCCGCTGCTCGTGCAGCCGGGCATCGGTGTGCGGATCGCGCCAGGCCTACGAGGAGCGCCACGGCTGACCGCGCCGGATACGGTGCGGCCCGAACCGCTACCTCAGCCGCACGGCGCTCCGTTGAGGGCGAAGGCGGCCGGATTCGGGTTGCTGCCCTGCCACGTGCCCTGCACGCCGAACGTCAGCGACGTTCCCGGGGCGAGCGCCCGGTTGTGGCCGTCGGTGCTGGCGACCACGACCGAGCCGCTCTGCGTCACCGCCGCGTTCCAGTAGCTGATGACCTTCTGGCCGGCCGGGTACTCGAAGCGCAGCGACCAGACCCCGATCGGGCTCGAGCCGGTGTTCGTGATGGTCACGTTGGCGACGAAGCCGAGGTTCCACTCGCTGCGCTTGACGTACGTGACCTTGCATGTGCGGATCTCGGATCCGGTCGTGGCCGGGCTGGCCGGCCCGGTCGACGTCGCCGGCTCGGCTGGCGTGGCTGGTGCGGCCGGCGCGCCGCTCGGGGCGGCCACATGCCCGGACGGGCTGGGCGACGCGCCGAGGGTCGGGCCTGACGAGGCGGGCGAGCGACCTGGCGTGACGGGAGCCGGCCCCGCGGTCGCCGGGCCGTGGGTCGCCCGCGGATCGAGGGGCAGCCCGGTGTCCTGCGCGGCGAGCGGCGCCGGGTGCGCGTCCGGCGTCGCGAGCAAGGCCACGAGCGCCAGCGGTACCGCCGCGGCCGCCACGGCGGCGATCAGCCGGACGCGTCCGGAGGGTCGCGAAGCACCGGCCGCCATGGCGGCGGGCACCGTCGCCGTGATCCGGGTGCCGCCACCGGAGCGCGACCAGACGCTGAGGTGCCCGCCGCAGAGCCGGGCCCGCTCGTGCATGCCGGCAAGCCCGTGGTGGCCGTCACGCTGCGGTTGAGCCAGTGCGTCGAGGCCTTCCGGCATGGCGAATCCGGCGCCGTCGTCGCGAACCTCCAGCATGATCCCGTCGCCGTCGCGACCGAGCGTCACGGCCACCGTCTCGGCCCGGGCGTGGGTGGCGACGTTGCGCAACGCCTCGCGCAGGATCCAGCACAGCTCGATGGCGGCCCGGGGCTCGGCGTCGCCGTCGGCCGCGCCATCGAGGCCGGCGCTGTGCAGGATGACGCCGACACCGGAGCGCGCCGACCACTCCTGGCTGATCGCCGCGACCAGGTCGGGCAGCGGCACGTCGGCCGGGTCGGTGCGCGGCCCGTCGATCACACCGCTGGCGTCGCGCCCCACCTCGGCGGTGCCGTCGCGCGGAGTGGCCGCGTGACGGCCGCCCCGATCCGGCTCGGCACGGCCGTCGGGCGGTGCGGCGGCGCCGAGCTCGATCGCGTGGAGGGTCTGGCTCAGCGAGTCGTGCATATCGCGGGCCAGCAGGGCTCGCTCGGCCACGGCGGCGGCGGCGCGGATCCGCTCGCCGCGGGCGGACCAGCGGCGCCAGCCGTAGAGCACGGCGACCGGCAGGGCACCGGCAAGCGCGACGGCGACCTTGGCCACAGCGCCGTCGGCGAACAGCAGCAGGGGCAGCGCGAGCAGCGCCCCGGGCCAGCCGAGCAGGCCGCCGGCCAGCGCCGCGGCGACGATCAGCAGGGCGGCGGCCGGAAACGGCGCCAGCACGGTCGCGGCGGCGACCGCCACGACGGCCGCGACGAGCGAGGCGCCTAGGCGGAGGCGGAGACGGTCTCCCATGGCCCGTCGAGTATCACACCTCCGTGCCCCAGATCTCGGCCTCGTATCGGGACAGACTGCCCCGGTGAGCGCGCGCTGGCGGCCGGCGTCGGCGTGGCGGCGCGCCCCTGACGGAAAGTCGCGAGGCGACGCCCCGCAACGGCACGCCGATTGAGGTGGGCAAATGCCGCCCACCGCAACACATCCGTAACAGGTAACGGTCCGGTCACAACGACTTCCTAACACGCGCCGCTCTCGCGTACGGTGCCGGTGGTCGGAGGTCAGACCTCCGTCCTCAGGCCCTTCAATCCGTACTGACGTGAGGTGGACGCGTGCAGGAACCCGCCGCCCGGTATGGGGGTTACAAGTCGTTCGACTATCTGGCCCCCCACACCGACTACAAGGTGTTCGAGCTGGCCCCGCAGCTGGGCCGGGTGCCCGAGCACGACCTCGGGCTCTCCGACGGCCAGCGGGAGCGGGTCGCCCGGCTGCTCCGTGAGCACGCCGCGATCTCGTTGCACGAGCACCCCAAGATCCTTCCGGCCGATGTCACGCAATTGCGGGACTACAACCGCACCGGACGCAACTCCTTCGGGTTCGAAGGACTCGCGCGGTCCGGCCTCACCGCCGTCTTCGACAACTTCATGAACGGCACCGGCTGCGTCACCAGCGAGCACGCCTGGAAGTGGGACGACGTCATCTACGACATCGGGCTCCGCTTCGCCGACGTCGCCAAGCAGGACTACGTGGTGGTGGCGACCACCCTCGACGAGATCTTCGCGGCCAAGCGCGACGGCCGGCTCGCCCTGGTGGCGGGGCTGGAGGCGGCCACGATGATCGAGAACGAGCTGGACCGGATCGACATCCTGTACGGCTTCGGCGTCCGCCAGATGGGCATCGCCTACAGCCAGGCCAACATGCTCGGCAGCGGGCTCTCCGAGGACCGCGACGGCGGCCTCACCCACTTCGGCCGCCGCGCCGTCGACCGGATGAACAAGCTCGGCATCGCCATCGACATCTCGCACTCCGGCGACCAGACGTCTCTCGACGTGATCGAGGCCAGCCGGGTGCCGGTCTTCATCACCCACGCCGGCTCCCGCACGATCTGGGACACGCCCCGGATGAAGCCGGACGACGTGATCCGCGCCTGCGCCGAGCGGGGCGGCGTGATCGGCATCGAAGCCGCCCCGCACACCACCCTGTCCGCGAAGCATCCGCACCACTCGATCGAGTCGGTGATGGACCACTTCACCCACTGCGTCGAGCTGGTCGGCATCGACCACGTGGCGTTCGGGCCGGACACCAACTTCGGCGACCACGTCGGCCTGCACGACAGCTTCGTCGGGCACCTGGCGATCGGCCGGGCGCACGGCGCGGTCGAGCACCCGCGCGTGCCGTACGTCTCCGGGCTGGAGAACCCGGCCGAGTGCTTCAGCAACATCGTCGGCTGGCTGGTCCAGCACGACTACTCCGACGACGAGATCGCCAAGGTCATCGGCGGCAACATCATTCGCGTACTTCAGGAGGTTTGGTGAGGAAGATGAGCAAGGCCGCCGTCGCGATCGGCGCGGCGGCCGCCCTGGCCCTGTCGGGCTGCGGGCTCAACGAGGACAGCAACTCGTCGAGCGGCAGCAGCGGCAGCGACAACGCGGTGTTGCGGATCGGCACCACGACCGACGTCTCCAACTTCAACCCGCTGCAGTCGCTGAGCAAGACCGACTCCTGGATTCTCAACGCGATGTACCCGCACCTGCTGCGGATCGACGAGAAGGCCAAGAAGGCGCCGGAGCTGGCCAAGGAGTACGGCTACGAGGACGGCGGCAAGACCGCCGTGTTCAAGCTGCGTGACGACTTCCTCTGGACCGACGGCAAGCCGGTGGTCGCCGACGACGTCAAGTTCAGCGCCGAATCGATCATGAAGTACAAGCTCGGCAACGTCGCCGCCAAGCTCACCTGGGTCACCTCGGTCGAGGCACCGGACCCGACGACGGTGAAGTTCCACCTCTCGCAGCCGTACGCGCCGTTCGCCGAGGGCGTCGGGTTCTGGATGTCGGTCGTGCCCAAGCACGTCTTCGAGCCGGCCGGCGACCTGTCGAAGTTCGCCAACGACTCCAACTGGGTCGGCGCCGGACCGTTCGTGCTGGAGAGCGCCACCAAGGGCCAGCGGTACGTGATGAAGCGCAACGACAAGTACCCGCTCGCGCCCGGCGGCAAGCCGGCCGTCAGCAAGGTCGAGTACCGCATCTACCCCGACGTCAACACGATGATGCTGGCGCTGCGCAACGGCGACATCGACCTGATGGGCACCCCGGTGCCGACGTCCGCGGCGAAGACCTTCCAGGGCGACTCGAAGATCAAGCTGACCAAGGTCGGCGCGCTCGGCTTCGCCCACCTGACGTACAACATGAACAACAAGGACCTGGCCAAGCAGGAGGTCCGGCAGGCGCTGTCGATGGCGGTCGACACCAAGGCGATCATCGCCTCGGTGCTCCAGGGCGACGCGCAGCAGATGGCCGGCCCGATCTCGCCGATCTTCGCCGAGTACGACAACACCGAGATCCAGCCGTACGCGTTCGACCCGGCGGCGGCGAAGGCCAAGCTGACCGCGGCGGGCTACAAGGACGCCAACGGCGACGGCTTCTTCGACGGGCTGGAGTTCAGCGTCGCCTGCGACCAGTCCAACGCCAACATCACTCGGGTGGTGCAGCTGTTCCGGGAGAGCGCCGAACAGGCCGGCATCAAGCTGAAGAACGAGTGCGTTGAGCGGAACACCTTCCTGAGCCGCACCAAGGAGGGCAAGTACGACATCGACGCGTCGCAGTGGGGCGTCTTCGACAACCCGATGGACCAGCTGCGCAGCACGTACCTGTCCAGCAACCCGGGTGGGATCAACTACAACCTGCTCAAGTCGGATGAGATGGACCGGCTGATCAACGACGCCGCCGGCACCACCGACCACGCCGCCTTCGTCGAGAAGATCAAGAACATCGACAAGGTCGTGCACGAGCAGGCGTACCTGACCCCGCTGTACGTGGAGAACTTCCAGTTCGCCTACAACGCCAGCAAGTTCGACGGCTTCGTCGCGTCGCCCTCCGACCTGCTCGGCATGGTCACCGCGTACTCGCTCGCGCAGGTCAAGCCGGTCGGCTGACCGGCCGACGCCAGAGAAAGAAGGGAGGGGGTCCCCCGTGGCACGCTTCGTGCTCAACCGGCTGCTGAAGGCCGTACTGACGATCTGGATAGCGATCACCGCGACGTTCTTCTTGCTCCGTCTACTCCCGGGGGACCCCACGACCCTGATGGTCGAGGGCGACATGACCCCGGAGATGCGGGCCGCCCTGCTCAAGACGTACGGCCTGGATCGGCCGCTGTTCGAGCAGTACTTCGCCTACCTGCGCGAACTGCTGCACGGCAACTTCGGGATATCGTTCCGGCAGATCCAGCCGGTGAGCGACATCCTCCTCGACCGTCTGCCGTGGACACTGCTGCTGGCCGGCACGGCGTTCGTCCTGACCATCGCCGTCGGCATCCCGGTCGGCGTGTTCGCGGCGGCCAACCGCGACCGCTGGCCGGACAAGGTGCTCCAGGGCCTCGGCATCGGCGGGCACGCGCTCTTCGTGCCCAGCGTGGCCATGCTGCTGCTGGTCTTCGTCGGCGCCCGGCTCGGCTGGTTCCCGATCGGCGGGGCGATCGACCCCGACACCCGGGGCGCCGCCGCCTATCTCAGCCTGGCGCACCACCTGGTGCTGCCGGTGCTCTCGCTGGTCCTCGTGCAGCTCGGCCCATACGCGCTGACGCTGCGCACCAACCTGGTCGACGTTCTCGGCGAGGACTACATCCGCGCCGCCCGCGCCCGCGGCCTCTCCGGCCGCCGCCGGCTGTGGAAGCACGCCCTGCGCAACGCGATCCTGCCCGCGCTGACCCTGATGGGCCTCCAGCTCGGCACGCTGGTCGGCGGCGCCGTGCTCACCGAGACCGTGTTCGCCTACCCCGGGATCGGCCGGCTCATCTTCGAGGCCGTCGGGCAACGCGACTACCCCGTCCTGCAAGGAGCGTTCATCATGCTCGCGATCACTGTCGTGGTTGCCAACGCGCTCACCGACCTGCTCTACGCCGTGCTCAACCCGAGGATCCGGCTGTGAGCGCCCCGCTGCTGACGGAACCTGCGGCGGAAGCGGCCCCCACGACCAGGCCGGCCTGGCGCACCTTCCTGCGGCAGCCCTCCGGGCTGCTCTCGGCGACGGTACTGGCGGTGATGGTGCTGGTGGCGCTCGCCGCCCCGCTGATCGCCAAAGAGCCCACCGGCACGGGCACCGACGTGCTGCAGGGCCCCTCGGGCGCGCACTGGTTCGGCACCGACGACCTCGGCCAGGACATCTTCGCCCAGGTCGTCTGGGGCACCCGGACCAGCCTGCTGATCGGCGTGGCCGCCTCGCTCATCGCGATCGTGCTCGGCACCGCGATCGGACTCGCCTCGGCGCACTTCCGCCCGGTCGACGCCGTCGGCACGGTCATCACCGACGTGATGCTGGCGCTGCCGACCCTGCCCCTGATGATCATGCTGGCCGCGCTCGTCAACCCGAGCGTCTGGACGCTCACCGTGATCATCGGCGTCTTCGCCTGGCCCGAGGTGGCCCGCCTGATCCGCTCGCAGGGCCTGGTCGTCTCCGCGATGCCCTACATCGACGGCGCGCGGGTGCTCGGCGCGAGCGGCTGGCGGATCGTCACCCGCGAGATCCTGCCCGCGGTGGTCCCGCTGATCGTGGTGAGCGTGCTGCTGACCGCGTCCCGCGCGGTCATCTCCGAGGCAGGGCTGAGCTTCCTCGGCCTCGGCGACCCCGACTCCTGGTCGTGGGGCCGGATCCTGCTCAACGCCCAGCGTAGCGGCGTGGTCGCCATCGCCTGGTGGCAGACCCTCTTCCCGTCGCTGGCGATCCTGCTGCTCGTACTGGCCGCCACCGTGGCCGGCATGCGCTTCAACGACATCCGCGACCCTCGCCGGAACGGAGCCTGACCCGTGCGCCTGCCCGACAGTTTCTACTCGTCCGTCCGCGCCCAGCTGACCGAGGCGCTCGGCGAACGCGACCTCGACGGCTTTCTCGCCACCTCCCCCGCCGACGTGGCGTACCTCTGCGGGTTCTTCTACATCGCCACCGAGCGGCCGGTCTACCTGTGGATGCCGCGCTCGGGCGACCCTCTGCTGGTGATTCCCCGTCTCGACGAGGAGTACGCGGCCCAGCAGCACGTCACGGTCGAGACGATCAGCTACTTCGAATACCCCGGCGTGGTCACCGCCGAGCAGACGCTCGCCGCGGCGCTGGCCGGCCGCGGGGCACGCCGGATCGGGGTGGGCGCCGGCGTTTCGGTCGGGGCGTTCCGCGCGCTGTCGACGGCCCTCGGCGACGCCACCACCTTGGAGACCACCGACGCGGTCGCCAAGCTGCGGCTGCGCAAGCTGCCCGAGGAGATCCCGTTCCACGAGGCGGCGGCGCGGATCTGCGACGAGATGCTGGCCGCGGGCCGGGAGCTGATCGCCGACGCGCTGCGCCGGGGCGGCGAACTGCCCCGGGAGGACGAGATCGCCCGGCACGTCATCGGCTACGGCACGGACCGGATGTACGCCGACTACGACATGGTCGTCTACACCACCAAGCTGGCCGGCGGGCTGGTCTACGCCGGGCCGAACTCGGCGCTGCCGCACGGCCTGCCGACCCGGCGGCGGGTGCGGCCCGGCGACACCCTGATCCTCTCCCTCGGCGCGGCGGTGGCGAGCCGGTTCGTGGAGAGCGAGCGGACGTTCGTGATCGGCGAGCCGACCCCGCAGCAACAGCGCTACTACGAGGCCGACCGGGAGGCCCAGGAGGTCGGCACCCAGGCGATGGTGGCGGGGCGCACCTGCGCCGAGGTCAACCGGATCTGCCTGGACGTGCTGCGCGACCACGGTCTCGGCGACTACATCCAGCACCGGCAGGGCCACGGCATCGGGTTGCAGAACCACGAGCCGCCGTGGGTCGAGGACGGCGACCACACCGTCCTGGCGCCGGGAATGCTGCTCTCCAGCGAGCCCGGGGTGTACGTGCCAGGGCACGCCGGCTACCGCATCTCCGACACGGTGCTGGTCGAGGAGACCGGACCGCGCCGGCTCACCAGCTACCCCCGCGACCTGGGGTCCAACATCCTCGAGGAGGTTCGATGAGTTTCCACGAGCGGCTGAACATCAACGGCGCCGAGCTGGTGGTCGAGGCGTTCGGCCCGCAGGACGGGCCGGCGATGATCGTGCACCACGGCGCGCCGGGGCTCGGCTCCCGATCCGAGCCGAAGCGGTCGTTCGGCCCGTTCGCCGACAAGTTCCGGGTCATCGTCTTCGACGCCCGGGGCTCCGGCGAGTCCAGCGACCACGAGCCGTTCACCCACGAGCAGTGGGTCGCCGACGTGGACGCGATCCGCGCGCACTTCGGCCACGAGCGGATCGTCATGGCCGGCGGATCGTACGGCGGGTTCATCGCGCTGGAGTACGCGATCGCCCACCCCGAGCGGGTCTCGGCGCTCGTGCTGCGCGACACCGCTGCCGACACGGCGCACGACCACCTCGCCGTCGAGCGGGCGAAGTCCACCGACCGGACGGTCATTCCACAGTGGGCGATCGACCGGATCGGCACCGGCCGATTCGAGAGCGACGAGCAGCTCCGCGAGTACTGGAAGGCGATCCTGCCGCTCTACGACCACCAGCACGACCCGGCGAAGGACGCCGCCCGGCTGGCCTCGACCCGGTTCCACTACCGGACGCACAACGCGGCGTTCGGGCAGAACATGCCCCGGTACGACCTGAAGCCGAAGCTCCCGACGATCACCTGCCCGACCCTGGTCACCGTCGGCCGGCACGACTGGCGCACCCCGGTGGCCGCCTCGCAGACGATCGCGGAGCTGGTCCCCGACGGCAGGCTGGTCGTGTTCGAGAAGTCTGGCCACTCCCCCCAGCTCGAGGAGCCGGAGCTGTTCCAGCGGACCGTCCGGGACTTCCTGGCCGAGGCCGGAGTCGTGTGATGGCACTGCTGGAGGTCGAGGACCTGCGGGTCAGCTTCCCCGGGCCGGGCGGCACGTCGGTACGGGCGGTCAACGGCGTGTCCCTCGCCCTGGAGCCCGGGCAGACGCTGGCCATCCTCGGCGAATCCGGCTCCGGCAAGAGCGTCACCGCGCAGGCGGTCATGGGCATCCTCGACACGCCGCCGGCGCAGGTCAGCGGGTCCGTACGGCTGCGCGGCCGGGAACTGCTGACGCTGTCGCCGAAGCAGCGCGACAAGGTCAGCGGCGAGGAGATCGGCATGGTCTTCCAGGACGCCATGGCCGCGCTGAACCCGGTCTTCACGGTCGGCGAGCAGCTCGGTGAGCTGCTGCGGGTCCGCCGTGGACTGTCCCGGTCGCAAGCCCGGCGGCGCGCGGTCGAGCTGGTCGACCGGGTGCGCATCCCGGCCGCCAAGGACCGGGTGCGCGACTACCCGCACCAGTTCTCCGGCGGGATGCGGCAGCGCATCATGATCGCGCTGGCCATCGCGCTGGAACCGGCCGTACTGATCGCCGATGAGCCGACGACCGCACTCGACGTCACGGTGCAGGCCCAGGTGATGGAGCTGATCGCCGAGATCCAGCGGGACAGCGGGATGGCGCTGCTGCTCATCACGCACGATCTGGGTGTGGTCGCCGAGGTCGCCGACGACGTGGCGGTGATGTACGCCGGCCGGATCGCCGAGCGGGCCACCGTGGAGCAGATCTTCGCCGGCCCGGCCCACCCGTACACCGAAGGGCTGCTCGCCTCGATGCCCCGGGTCGACCGGCGCGACGAGGAGCTGTACGCGATCCCCGGCGCCCCGCCGAACCCGGCACGCCTGCCGGCCGGCTGCCCGTTCCACCTGCGCTGCCCGCGCGCCGACGACATCTGCCGGGCCACGCTGCCGCCGCTGTCGCCGCTGCCGTCCGGCCGGGCCAGCGCCTGCCACCATCGGGAGGAGCTGCTACATGCCAGCCACCGATGACCCGGTGCTCCGGGTCGACAAACTGGTCCGGCACTTCCCGGCGAAGGGCCGGCTGCCGTTCACGTCCGGCGGGGTGGTCAAGGCCGTCGACGGGGTGTCCTTCGACCTCCAGCGCGGCGAGACCCTGGGGATCGTCGGCGAGTCCGGCTGCGGCAAGAGCACGCTCGCCCGCATGCTGGTGGGGCTGGAACGGCCGACGTCCGGCGAGGTGCGCTTCGGTGACGCCGTCGTGCACACCGCGCGGGGTCGCCAGCTGCGGGACCTGCGCCGGCGGATCCAGATCGTGCTCCAGGACCCGTACACCTCGCTGAACCCGCGGCGGCTCGTGCGCGACATCCTGCTCCAGCCGTTCGAGATCCACCCGGACGTGTTGGACCGCCGGCACCGGCTGGACCGGGTCAAAGAGTTGCTCGACCTGGTCGGCCTCGACCCGTCGCTGCACCTCGACCGCTACCCGCACCAGTTCTCCGGCGGCCAGCGGCAGCGGATCGGCATCGCGCGGGCGCTCGCCCTGCGGCCCGACGTCATCGTCTGCGACGAGCCGGTCTCCGCGCTCGACGTATCGGTCCAGGCCCAGGTGGTCAACCTGCTGGAGCGGCTGCAACGCGAGCTCGGCGTGGCGTACGTCTTCATCGCCCACGACCTGTCGGTGGTCCGGCACATCTCGGACCGGGTGGCGGTGATGTACCTCGGCAAGCTGGTCGAGACCGGACCAGAGGCGCCGCTGTACGACGCGCCGCGGCACCCCTACACCAAGGCGCTGCTGTCGGCGGTCCCCGTGCCGGATCCCGCGGGCCGGGCCGAACGGAAGCGGATCCTCCTCGCCGGCGACCCGCCGAGCCCCGTCGACCCGCCGTCCGGTTGCCGGTTCCGGACCCGCTGCTGGCAGGCGACCGAAACCTGTGCCCACGTCGAACCGGTGCTGACCGGCGACGAGCAGTCGGTCGCCTGCCACTACCCGCTGCCCATTCCATA
This sequence comes from Dactylosporangium sp. NPDC051484, assembly GCF_040689395.1. Lineage (NCBI taxonomy): Bacteria > Bacillati > Actinomycetota > Actinomycetes > Micromonosporales > Micromonosporaceae > Dactylosporangium > Dactylosporangium sp. NPDC051484. Next base: position 207,176 of record NZ_JBFAZX010000006.1, read on the forward strand.
AGGAGAAAGCGCTGTGCTGCAAGAACCCGCGACCCGGTACCAGGGTCACAGGTCCTACTCGTACCTCGAGCCGCACCTCGACTACCTGGAGTTCGACCTGGCCTCGGAGGTCGGGCGGGTGCCCGAACACGACCTCGAGCTCTCCGAGGCGCAGCGGGAGCGGGTGACCCGGCTGCTCACCGAGCACATCGCGATCTCGCTGCACGAGCACCCCGTGGTCCTCCCCGCCGACGTTCGGCAGCTGCGCGCCTACAACCGCACCGCACGCCAGCGGACCGGCTACGAGGGTCTGGCGCGCTCCGGCCTGACCGCGGTCTTCGACAATTTCATGGCCGGCGCTTCCTGCGTGACCAGCGAGAACGGCTGGAAGTGGAACGACCTGATCTACGCGCTCGGGATGCGGATGAGCGACCTCTACAAGCAGGACCACGTGCGGCTGGCCACCTCGGTGGCCGACATCCGGGACGCCAAGCGTGACGGCCGGCTCGCCCTGGTCGCCGGCCTGGAGTGCTGCAGCCCGATCGAGAACGAGCTGGACCGCATCGACATCCTGTACGGCTTCGGCGTGCGGCAGCTCGGCATCGCGTACAGCCAGGCGAACATGCTCGGCGGCGGGCTCTCCGAACCGCGGGACGGTGGGCTGACCCACTTCGGCCGGCGCGCCGTGGATCGGATGAACAAGCTCGGCATCGCCATCGACATCTCCCACAGCGGCGACCAGACCTGCCTGGACGTGATCGAGGCCAGCCAGGTGCCGGTGTTCATCACCCACGCCGGCGCGCGGTCGGTGTGGAACACTTCGCGGATGAAGCCGGACGAGGTGATCCGCGCCTGCGCCGAGCGGGGCGGCGTCATCGGCATCGAGGCCGCGCCACACACCACGCTGTCGGAGCAGCACCCGGAGCACTCGATCGATTCGGTGATGGACCACTTCACGTACTGCGTCGACCTGGTCGGCATCGACCACGTCACGTTCGGCCCGGACACGATGTTCGGCGACCACGTCGGAGTGCACAACACGTACGCGGGAAACTACGCCCACGACAGCGGGAACAAGCCGTCGCACCCCCGAGTCGAATACGTCTCCGGCCTGGAGAACCCGGGCGAGGCATTCGGCAACATCGTCGGCTGGCTGGTCAAGCACGACTATTCGGACGACGAGATCGCCAAGGTCATCGGCGGGAACACGCTGCGCGTGCTCGAACAGGTCTGGTAGCGGCTGCCGCTATTACACTCCGTACGGCGGAGAGGTGGGGATGAATGGCTCGGCGCGAAACCGCGCTGCAGGCCGCGCAGATGCAGCTGCGCGAGTTGATCGGCAGCGAATTCCGCAGCGGCGACAAGCTACCCAACGAACGGGAGCTGGCGGACCTGCTGGCGGTCAGTCGCGCCACCGTGCGCGAGGTCCTCGGCCAACTCTCGGCCGAGGGCGTCCTGACTCGCACCTGGGGCGTCGGCACATTCGTCCGGGAGCCGGCCGCGCGGGTCCCGGTCTCGATCAGCGACGTCACCGCACTGCGTGACCGCATCACCGCCTCGGGCCACAGCCCGGCCCTCCAGGACGCGGCGGTGAGCCGCACCTCTTGCCCGGACGACTGCGCCAAGATCCTCGGCCTGACGCCCGGCGACCCGGTGTGGCGCGTCGACCGCCTCTTCGCCGTCGACGGGGTGGCCGCGGCCTGGATCCGCGACCACCTCCCGCTCACCCTCGGCGGCCGGGACCTCGACCCGTCGGGCCTGCTCAGCATCGACCACGACATGTTCGAGTTCCTGGCCGGCGCCACCGGCATGCCGGTCCGCCGCGCCGAGATCGAGTTCTCCGCGGTCCTGGCCGACGAGGAGTCCGTCAGCCGCCTCGGCGTGCCGCTCGGCCACCCGCTGGTGAACGCCACCCAGATCGGCTACACGGCCGATGAACTGGCCCTCTTCCACGGCCACATCACGGTCCGCACCGACGTCCTGACACTGCGAATCACCCGCGCCGGCTGACCGCCGCGCGGGCCGGCCGGCGTCGCGGCAGCTGCCGATGGAGCGGCGTCGCGCCGGATGGCTGTTTTGCCCGACTTCGCGGTCGGGCACGCTCCTGGCCCGGAGGGTCGTCGCGGCCGGCAGCGGCGCCAAGCCCGCGCTCGCCCCAGACGTCTCGGAGTTGCATAACAGGCATCGTGAGACCGATCGGGTGGACGGCCGGTCAATGAGGGGTTTCAGGGCAGGTTCAAAAGCTCATCAGAAAAGCCGACGCCCTGACCAGGTATCCCCGGTCAGGGCGTTGCCTTGGAGCCGCCTGACGGAATCGAACCGTCGACCTATTCATTACGAGTGAATCGCTCTGCCGACTGAGCTAAGGCGGCAACGATGAACCAGTGTACGGCACGAACCCGGGGGGCGCGCGAGGGGATTCCCCCTCGCCTCGCACACGGGTAACCTCACGGCCCGTGATGCCCGACGATATGCCGCCAGCTCCAGGGGAGCTGACCGCCGAGCCTGGCGAACCACTGCTGCCATTGCCGCAGGAGGACGAGGGCGCGCCCATGCCGCTCGGCGGGCGGCCGACCGCGCTCGACCCGGACCAGATGGGGTTCACCCCGCGCCGCGCGGTGCCGTGGCTGAGCCCGGTGCTGCTGAGCGGGACCGCCGTGCGGGTGCTGCTGGCCGACCTGTTCGGCGCGTATCTCGACAAGCGCGAGCTGCAGGACGCCCTTCCCGCCCGGATCCTGCGCGAGAGCGCCGGCTACGCCGGTGAGGTGAACGACGACGACTGGCCCGACGACGGCGAGCTCTGGGTCGACTACGCCGCCGACACCGGCGACGGGTTCAACGCCACCTACTCCGTCGCGTACCTGCTCGCGCAGCCCTCGCTGGCCGTCGACGGTCACGAACTGCCGCGGGGCGAGGTGCTCGTGCTCGGCGGGGATCAGGTCTATCCGACGGCGAGCGGGCAGCAGTACGAGGACCGCTTCAAGGGGCCGTTCAACGCGGCGATGCCTGAGCGGCCGCTTGAGGGGCCGCAGCCGAGGCTGTATGCGGTGCCGGGCAACCACGACTGGTACGACGGCCTGACGGCATTCCTGCGGCTATTCGTCCGCGGCGACGGGGGCGCGGTCGGGGGCTGGCGGACCCGCCAGTCGCGCTCGTACTTCGCGATCGAGCTGCCCCACCGGTGGTGGCTGCTCGGGCTGGACGTGCAGGGAGGCGCCTACATCGACGATCCGCAGCTGCGGTACTTCCGGTCCGTCGCCGCCAGGATGGGCCCGGGTGACCGGGTCATCATCTGCCCACCGTCGCCGAGCTGGGTGGAGGCGACCGACGACCGCAAGGCGTACGACAGCCTCGACTACTTCGTCCGCACGATCATCTCGCCCACCGGCGCCGACGTTCGGCTGATGATCTCGGGTGACCTGCATCACTATGCGCGGTACTCCCGTCCGGAGCGCGAGCTCATCACCAGCGGCGGTGGCGGCGCCTACCTCTACCCGACCCACGAGCTGCCGGAGCAAATCTCGGTGCCCCCGGCGCGCTCGCTGGTGCGCAACGCCTCGCCCTCGCGCACGTACGATCTGCGCCGCACCTTCCCGACCAAGCCCCAGTCACGCGGCCTGGCCCTGGGCGTGTTCTGGCGCCTGCCGTGGCGCAACCCGATGTTCGTGGGCCTGCTCGGCCTGCTGCAGACGCTGACCATGCTCGCGTTCGTCAACACTGCCGGCCGGTTCGTCTCCGGCGTCGAACAGCGCCTGGTGACCGCGCCGGCCGTGCTCATGGTCGTCTTGGACTTGCTCGGCACCTGCCTGCTGGCCATGCCACATACCGCCGGCCAGCGAAGGCCGCGCCACTGGTTGCTGGGCCTGTCGCACGGCGCCGCGTTCGTCGGCCTGGCCGCGCTCGGCACGTGGGCCTGGCTGAGCCTGCCGTTCGTCGACCTGGCCTGGCCGCTGCCCCTCCTCCTTTCCATCATCCTGTACCTCCCGTTGTCCGCGGTCGCCGCCGGCGAACTCTTCGCCGTCTACCTCGTCATCGCGTCCAGGTTCGACGTGAACGTGAACGAGCTGTTCGCGGCGCAGGGCATCACCGGCTACAAAGGCTTCCTGCGGATGCACTTCACCGCCGACGGCGGCCTGACCATCTACCCGATCGGCGTGCGCCGCACTGCCCGCCGCTGGCACGCCCGCCCGTCCGCCGCCCCCGACACCCCGTGGTTCGAGCCGGCCCACGAGATGGAGCTCCACCTCATCGACGACCCGATCCAGATCCGGTCAACTACCCGCCCATGAATGGGCAGGCTTGCAGATCTCTTCCTCGCTGGCTGCGAGGTTAGGCCGCGTGCGGGCGATTGACTGCGCCCCAGCCCTCGACACCGCGCTGGGCGATGTTGCGGGCCGCATTGTGATCGGCGTGAGCAACGACTCCGCACGATCGACAGATAAATGTTTCCTGGTCAGGCCGGTTCCGTTTGTCGCGGTGACCACAGCCGTTGCAGGTCTGGGAGGTGTACCGGGGGTCGACTTCGACCAGCGGTACACCCGCCCGGCGGGCCTTGTAGGCCAGGAACGCGCCGAGTTGATGGAACGACCACGAGGAGAGGGTGACCCGTTGGGGCTTTCTCAGCCGGACCCGGTCGCGGATGCCCGTCAGCTTCTCGACGGCGATGCCGCGGCCGGTGCGTGCAGCCTCGGTCACGATGGTCTTGGCGATGGTGTGGTTGACGTTCGCGGCGTGCCGCGCTTCCTTGCGGCGGCGCCGGGCAAGCAGCCGCCGCGCCGATGTTGTGCCCTTCTCCTGCAGCCGCTTACGCAACCGCAACTGGCGGCGCCGATAGCCGTTGAGGTTGGTTCCGGCGTACCGGTTGCCGTCGGAGTCGTAGGCGATACTCGCGATGCCCATGTCGACACCGAGGAACCCGTCCGGCTCGAACACGGCCGGTTCGTCCACCTCGACCGTGGCGTACAGGAACCACATGCCGTCGCGATGCACCAGGTCACACTCGCCGACCGGACGGGTGGCGACCGCCTTGACCTGTTCCGGGGAGCCGGTAAACGCCACCTGCCTGAGCCTGCCGTCCACGGTCCAGACGGAAACGGTGCGGGCGTCGTGCTGCCACGACAGCATCCGCGCGTCGTAGGGCTGCGCGGCATCCCAGCGGAACGCGATCGGGCTGGTCTCGATCTTGCGGCGGCGCCGCGAGCCGGGCTTGCCGTAGTTGCCTGCGCGCAGGTTCGCCGCGAGGGTCTTGTAGGCGTCGGCGACCTTCTTGATGACGTGCTGGGCGGCCTGCGCGCCGAGCCGGTAGCCGTCCTTGATGTCGTGGTAGGCGTGCCGCCGCAGGTCGTAGTTGCGGTAGCAGCGAACGTCCCGCGCCAGCGCGGCGACATCGGACGCTGCGGCGTTACAGGCACGCAGGGTCGCCTCCAGCGCCGACGCCTGTCCCGGCGTCGGCACCAGCTTCGCCTGCACAACCAGCTTCACGCAACCATTACAGCATCTGGTCCATGTCACCTCGATCGACTCCAGACCCGGATGTTCGCCGAGATCACCTCAGTCGTGCACAACCAGAAACGTCCCGGTCCGTGACGGCGTTCCTCCCGGCCCTGAACGGCCGGGGTTCCCGCCTTACCAACCGCTGAAGCACCTCCGCGCGCCACAGCTCGACGCGAGCACCCCGGATGGGCCGGCGATCGAAGGCACCCGCCCGGCGCCACAGGCCGGCGCGGGCATCGGCGGATTGGCCGGCAGTCGAAATCACTCGCGCGGGATCACATGCCGACGCGGGTGCGCCGGATCGGCCGGCCCCGAGGCACCCCGCCCAGCATCACAGGTTGACGCGGGTGACGCCGGAGATGACGGCCGGTCCGCTCGGCACCCTCGGCGGCTGGTACTCGAGTTCGGCCAGCCGCCCCGCCCACCGGCCCCGCAGCTCGTCGGCGGCGGCGAGCGCGTCGGCGGCCGTCTGCAGCACCCGCCGCGCGATACGGCCCGCCGCCACGGCGACCTCGGTCCCGTCGCTGCCCGGCTCGCCCCGCGCGGTCAGCACCGTGACCGCCTCGGCCGAGGTGGCGACCCGCGCGATGGCCTCGGCGAGCTCGTATCGGAATCCGGCCGCCCAGGCCGCGAGCGCGTCGAGGTAGGCGGCGGTGGCGGCGATCCGTCCGGTGATCGTGGCGGGTTCGCCCTCCTCGCCGATGTGCGCGGCCAGGGCGTCCCACACGATCCCGAACGCCTCGGCTCCCCCGCCCTCCCAGGCGCTTCGCCCGATGTCGGCCTCCAACCGCCCCGGCAGCTCCCCGAACCGCCCGGCCACCCCGCGCAGCTCCAGCGCCGCGGCGCGCAGCCCATCGACGTCGAGCCGCAGCGCGTGCTCGAGCACCTCGTCCGGCAGCGCCCCGACGCGCCGCAGCAGCTCCCCGAGCGACCCGTCCGGCGGCAGCCCCCCGCCGGCCAACACGTCACCGACCCGCCGAAACAGCTCGTCCCCGACCTCGGCCAGCCGATCGAGCACATCGGTCATGCCCGCTCCTCGCTACGCCCGATTGCGACCCGACGCGATGGCTGCGATCCCTGACGACCGGCCCCAACGCCCACTCTGGCTCGATGAGGCTTCACAAAGATCGAGCCAGACCAGGCGCCGCTTCGCACCGAGCCGGTCATGCCCGGTCCTCGCAACGGCCGCCTCGGACACGACGCATGGACCGCGTTCCCCGATGACCGGTGCCTCCGCCCAGTCCGGCTCGATAAGGCATCGCGAAGATCGAGCCAGACCAGGCGCCGCTTCGCTCTGGATCGGTCATGGCATCGCTCGCGAGTCTTCCTCGGCGCCGCGATACCCGGCTGCGACCTGGCGCAGCGCGTGCGCCGTCTCGGCGAGCCTCGCCCCGTGCGCTGCGGCCTCGGCGCCCCGGGCGGTCAACGCGGTCGCAAGCAGCCGGTGCAGGTCGCGCCCGGCCCGCGCCAGCCCCCCGGCCGCGTCGGCGCCGAGCGCGCGCGCCCCGGGATCCACGAGGCTGAGCGTGGTGCTCACGCCGGCGAGCTCATCCCCGGCCGAGTCCAGCCGGTGCGCGAGGTCCTCGAGCCGCATTTACGCCCCCGCCGCCTCGACCCGGACTCCGCCACGCCGACCCCAGCCCGCCACACACCACGCCGAACCCACGCCCGCGCCGGAAACCGCCTCGACCCGAACCCCACCACGCCGACCCCAGCCCATCGCACACCACGCGCTACCGGCCGTCGCCCTCATCGCCGCCGCCTGCGTCCTGCGCGCCGGACCCACGTCCACGCCGGACCCGGAGCGGAGACCCAATCCACAGCCAAGACCGACGCCGGCTTGAGAGCCGAAAGCGGGGCGAAGACCGAAACCGGGTCGAGAACCGAGAGCGACGCAACTGCCCGAAGCAGGCCAGCAACCCGAAGCAGGGTAACGACCGGAGGCAGGGCGAGCGGCCCGTGCCGGACCGAGCCGGCCGGCCAGATCGCGCAGTGGCACCTCACACCCCCCGTCGTGGCGCGCTGAGCCGTGTGTCGAGGACGGCCGCGCGGATCGTCATTGCAGCGAGCGATAGTCGCCGAACGTCTCGGCGTGCAGCTTCTTGCGGGCCCAGGCCGCGGCTTCCGCGGCGGCGGTGACCGCCTCGCGGACGGAGCGCGACAAGGCCTCGCTCGTCCGATTGTGCAGCGGGCCGTCGATGCGAACGTCGCGGATCGTGCCATCGGCGGTGACCAGCACCTCGACCACCCCGTCGGCCGAGTGGACGGTCACCTCGACGGTCTTCACCGCCTTGTCGAACTCGGCGTGCAGCGTCTCGATCCGGCGGTAGCGCTCGACCGCCTCCTCGATCCACGCCTCGTCGATCTCACGCCCCATGCAACCTCCCTGGGTGACCGTACGGCACCCGCCGGTCACGACGGAAGACCGAATCAGCCCTGTGGATAACTACCCGCGCCACAGGGCCAGCATCATGGCCTCGACGGCGATGCGGGGCTTGACGTTGGCCTCGATGGCCACCCGGCACTCCAGGACGGCCTCCATCCGGCGCAGGGTGCTCTCCGGGGCCCACTTCTCGGCGGCGGCGTCGGCGAGCTCGTCGACGTCGCCGTGGACCGGGCCGACGCCGGCGTCGAACGAGTGGACCAGCACGTCGCGGTAGAAGCCGGCCAGGTCGACCAGGGCGCGGTCGAGCGAGTCGCGCTGGGCGCGGGTCGCGCGGGACTTCTGCCGGCGCTCGAGATCCTTGAGCTGCCCGGCCGAGCCACGGACGGCGCCGGCCGCGCCCTTGCCGGTGCCGCCGGCACCGAGGGCGGTCTCCAGGGCGGAGCGCTCCTTGGCGTCGATCTCGGTGACGGAGGCGGCCGCCTCGGCCTCGGCGGCCTCGATGAGTGCGCTCGCGGCGTCGAAGGCGGCGCCGATGCCGGTCAGGCGGCGCGGTACGGCCAGCACGGCGTCGCGCCGGGTCCGCGCCTGCGAATCGCGGGCCAGCCGGCTGGCGCGCCCGACGTGGCCCTGCGAGGCGGCGGCCGCCCAGGCGGCGGTCGCCTCGTCGATGCCGTCGCGACGGTGCAATACGGCGGCGATGGCGTCGGCCGGTGGCTGGCGCAGCGGCACCACCCGGCACCGGGAGCGGATCGTCACCGAGATGTCGTCGGGGTGGGTGCTCGGCGTGCACAGCAGGAATACCGTGCGTGGCGGGGGCTCCTCGACGGCCTTGAGTAGCGCGTTGCCGGCCGCCTCGGTGAGCCGGTCGGCGTCCTCGACGAGCAGCACCTGCCAGCGCCCCTGGGTCGGCGAGCTGGCCGCGCGCAGCACCAGCGCGCGCATCTCGCCGACGGCGATGGACAGCCCTTCCGGCACCACGAACCGCACGTCGGCGTGGGTGCCGGCGAGCGCCGTGTGGCAGGCCTGGCAAGTGCCGCAGCCGCCGTTCGGACACTGCAGCGCCGCCGCGAACGTGCGGGCGGCGACCGAGCGGCCGGACCCCGGCGGCCCGGTGAACAGCCACGCGTGGGTCATCGCCTGCTGCCCCGACGCGTCGGGCACCTCGCCGCGCACGATCGCGTCGCCGGCCGCCACGGCACGCGACAGCGTGGCGACGGCGTCGGGCTGCCCGATCAGCTCGTCGAAGATCGGCGGGGTCATACCCGCGAGCCCTTGCCGGGCGATCGAGATAGGTCAGTTAAGTCGGACTGGTCGGTCTCGCCGGATGCAGCCCCGTTCGGGACGTCGTCGCCGGTGAGGGCGGTGGCGACCTCGGCGGCGTCGTGCAGTGCCGCATCGATCGACGACTCGTCCTCCGGGATCAGGTGGCGCACACGCTGCAGGACGCCGGCCGCCAGTGCGTCGATCGAGTTGGTGGCGTCGAGCACCAGGTAGCGGCTCGGATCCGCCGACGCCAGGTCGAGGAACGCATACCGCACCCGCTCGTGGAACGCGAGCGACTCGCTCTCCAGCCGGTCCGCGTCGCCGCGCTTGCCGGCCCGGGACAGGCCGGCCGCCGGGTCCAGGTCGAGCAGCACGACCAGGTCGGGCTTCAGGCCACCAGTCGCCCACTTCGACAGCCAGGAGACCTCGTCGACCGGCAGCGTGCGGCCGGCGCCCTGGTAGGCGAGCGACGAGTCAACGTACCGATCGCTGATGACCACCGCGCCGCGGGCCAGTGCCGGCCGCACGACGGAGGTCACGTGGTGGGCACGGTCAGCCGCGTAGAGCAGCGCCTCGGCACGCGGCGTCACCACGTCGTCGCCGTCGTCCGGACGGTCCAGCACCAGCCTGCGGATGCTCTTGCCGATCGGGGTGGCGCCGGGCTCGTGGGTGACCACGACGTCGCGGCCGATCCGGCGCAGGGCCTCGGCCAGCTGGGCGACCTGGGTCGACTTGCCGGCCCCCTCGCCGCCCTCGAAGACGATGAAGAGGCCCTGCGCCGCCTTCGGCTCGGCGGGGCTGAGCGGGCGGCCGCGGACCGAGCCGATGAGGTCGGCGAGGATCGGCACGCCCTTCTTGTCGTCCATCTGGCGCAGCGCGAAGCTGCCGGCGAGCACCCCCAGGACGCCGGCGATCGCGAGCAGCGGCCGGGTGCTGGAGACCTCGAAGTCGTAGAAGCCCAGGTCGATCTTGCGGGTGCCGCCGGCGCCGACGATGACGCTGGACAGCGAGATGGTCAGCATGAGCACCACACGGGTGCCCATCTGGACGAAGGCGAAGGCGCGGCCGCGCATGTCGTCGGTGACCTCGCCGCCGAGCAGCGTGGTGCCGGACAGGAACGCCATGCCGGCGCCGACGCCGACCAGCAACCCTCCGGCCACGGCGATCGCGAGGTGGGTGGCCAGGGCCAGGATGAGCACGGAACCGCCGGCCAGGATGATCGACAGGCCGAACCAGCGACGCCGCGACAGCGCGCCGATCAGGCGCGGCCCGACCGCGATGCCGATGCCGAGGCCGAGGAACAGCACGGCGAAGAGCAGGTAGAACGCGGCGTTGCCGGCGCTGAGCGACACCGCGTAGAAGCTCGCGGTGCCGACGACCACGCCGCCGCCGGCGAAGGCACCGAAGATGCCCAGCACCAGGCCGCGGACCAGCCGGGTCTTACTGACGAACGCCCAGCCCTGGGTGAACTCGCGGATCATGCCGGGCTTGCGCTCGACGCTCGCGGAGCGCCGGCCGCTGATCTCCCGGATGCCGAAGAACACGGTGAGCGCGGTGGCCAGGAACGTCAACGCGTTGAACCACAGCGCCACGCTGCTCGGCGCGGCCCACGCCGGCGCGTCGTGGCCGAACACCGCCACCGCCAGCCACTGCAGGCCGATGAGCACCAGCGCGGCGGCGACCGGGGTGATGCCATACGTCGTGGCCAGCGTGAGCTGGTTGGCCGACTCCAGCCGGGCGCGGGGCAGCAGGTTGGGCACCGCCGCCTCCTTCGCCGGCGCCCAGATCATCGCGACGGTCTCGATGACGAACGTGGCGATCGCGGTCCAGGCCACGACCAGCGCCCCGTCGTTGATGATCAGCGCAGCGGCCGGGATGGAGGCGAAGAATGTGAAGCGCAGCAGGTCGCAGACGACCATCGTGTAGCGCCGGTCGAACCGGTCGGCGAAGACGCCGGCCACTGGACCGAGGATCAGCGCTGGCAGCAGGCGCACGGCGATGACCGAGCCGAAGGCCACGCCCTTCGCCGCGTCGTTGGACACCTGCGAGGCGGCGAACGTCGAGGCCGCGAGCAGGCCGAGCCAGTCGCCGAGGGACGACAAACCCAGCACCACCCAGAGCCGGCGGAAGGCCCGGATGCGCAGTACGGCCTGAAGCCCTCCGAAACCGGAGAGATCGCTGCTGGCGATGGCGGCACCCCCTATTCTCCGGTCTCACGCTACAGGTCACCTCCGACACTTCCGGAGCACCGCCGATTACGCGAGGTTCTTTCATATTCTCGGCCGTCTCGGTACGGTGAGGCGTGCCCAGCTCTCGTGCCGCTCAGCGGGCCCGCTACGACCGGGCCACCGCCGATCTCGATCCACCGTTCGCGATCGTGGACCTTGATGCCTTCGACGCCAACGGCGCGGACCTCGTCGCCCGGGCGGCCGGCAAGCCGCTGCGCGTGCCCAGCAAGTCCGTGCGGGTCCGCGCGCTCATCGACCGGACCCTGGCACACCCCGGCTGGCGCGGCATCATGGCGTTCACCCTTCCGGAGGCGATCTGGCTGGCCGGGCACGGCACCGCCGACGACATCCTGGTCGCCTACCCCACCGCCGACCGGGCCGCGCTGCATCGGCTCGCCACCGACGAGAAGCTGGCCCGCACGATCACCGTCATGATCGACGGCACCGACCAGCTCGACCTCGTCGACGCCCTGGTGCCGCCCGCGCAGCGCGCCGCGCCGGTGCGCGTCTGCATCGACCTCGACGCGTCCTGGCGCCCGGTGTCCGGCATCCACATCGGCGTTCGCCGCTCGCCCGTGCACAGCCCCGGCCAGGCCGGCGCGCTGGCCGCCGCCGTCGCCGCCCGGCCCGGGTTCCGGCTGGTCGGCCTGATGTCGTACGAGGCGCAGATCGCCGGCCTCGGCGACGCCCCACCCGGGCGGCCGGTGCGCGGCGCGCTCATTCGCGCGATCCAGGCGCGCTCGATGCGGGAGCTGCTGGCCCGGCGGGCCGCGGTCGTCGCCGAGGTGCGCCGCCACGCCGATCTCGAGTTCGTCAACGGCGGCGGCACGGGCAGCGTCGCCGCGACCACCGCCGACCCGGCCGTGACCGAGGTCGCCGCCGGCTCCGGGCTCTTCGGACCGTGGCTCTTCGACGGATACCGCAAGTGGCGCCCCGAGCCCGCCGCGTTCTTCGCCCTCGCCGTGGTGCGCCGGCCCGACGCCGCCACCGCGACCACCCTCGGCGGCGGCTGGATCGCCTCCGGCGAGACCTCGCCGACCCGCCAGCCCCGGCCCTGGCTGCCGGAGGGCCTCAGGCTCATCGGGACCGAGGGCGCCGGCGAGGTCCAGACGCCGCTCGTCGGCCCGGGCACCGCCGGGCTGCGGGTGGGCGACCGGGTGTACTTCCGCCACGCCAAGGCCGGCGAGCTGTGTGAGCACGTCAACGAGGTACACCTCGTGCGGGGGGAGAAGATCGTGGACGTGGTGCCGACCTACCGGGGTGAGGGCAGAGTGTTCCTGTGACGCGCTGGCGGCAGGCGATGGAGGCGGCGCTCTACGGCCCCGAGGGCTTCTTCGTCCGCTCCCGCCCCGCGGATCACTTCCGCACGAGCGCGCACGCGTCACCCCTGTTCTCCGGCGCGATCGCCACCCTGCTGTGCCGGCTCGACGACGCCCTGGACAACCCGGCGCGCCTCGACCTGGTCGACGTCGGGGCCGGCCGGGGCGAGTTGCTCACCGGCGTGCTGGCCGCGCTGCCGGCCGAGGTGCGCCAGCGGGTCCGTGCCGTCGGGGTCGAGAAGGCGCCCCGGCCGGGCGAACTGCCGTCCACGATCGGGTGGACTTCGGCCCTGCCCTCCGGCGTCGCCGGGCTCCTGGTCGCCACCGAGTGGCTGGACAACATCCCGGTCGACATCGTCGAGCTCGACGCGCATTTTCGGCCGCGGTACGTCGAGATCTCCACCGACGGCACGGAGGCGCTCGGCGACGAGCCGCTGCGCGACGCGGACGCGGCCTGGCTGGAGCGGTGGTGGCCCCTCGGCAACGCCCCGCCGGGCGCCCGAGCGGAGATCGGCGCACCCCGCGACGAGGCCTGGGCGGGCGCGACCGCCGCAGTCGAGCGCGGTCTGGCCCTCGCCGTCGACTACGGCCACTTCGCCGGCGCCCGCCCGCTCTTCGGCACGCTGACCGGCTACCGCGCCGGCCGCGAGGTGCCGCCCGTGCCCGACGGCTCGTGCGACCTCACCGTATCGGTGGCCCTGGACTCGCTGGGCTCCCCCACACTGCCCCAGCGCGACGCCCTCCGGCTGCTCGGCGTTGACGGCACCCGCCCGCCCCTGAGCCTCGCCTCCCGCGACCCGGCCGGCTACGTGCGCGCACTGTCGCGCTCCTCCGCGGCGGCAGAGCTCACCGACCCGGACGGCCTGGGCGGCCACCACTGGGTCACGCACTGGGTATGACCGATGGTCATACCAGCGGTACCATATTAGCTATGACGACGAAGGTGACCCTCTCGTTCTCCGACCAGACCATCGCCGACGCGCGCCACTGGGCCGAGCGCGACGGCGTGTCACTGAGCGCGTGGATCGACCGCGCCGCCCAGGAACGCGCCCTGCGCGAGATCTTCTCCGCCCACGCCGAGGCGGTGCGCCGCGCGAAGATCGACCTCGACGCCGCCGCACTCGCCGACGAGGAGGAGATCGCGCTCGTGAATGCCGAGCTATACCGTGGACGGCGTGCGTCGCGGTGAAGTGTGGCTCATCAAGGGTGCCCGTGAGCGGCTCGGGCTGATCATCAGCTCGGACGTGTTCAACAGCACCGACGTTCCCGTTGTCATCGTCGCCGAGGTCACCGATGCCGAGGAGCTGCGCGACTCGCCGCTCGCGGTCGAGCTCGACGACCTCGTGGTGATGCCCGACCGGCTCTCCTCGCCGCTGAAACGCTGGTTCACCGAGCGTGTGGCGGTGGCGGACACCAGCACCATGCACAGCGTGTCGCGCGCGCTGCGCATCCTGCAGGACCTCTAGGCGGGCGTTCTAGGCTTACCCTATGACGTCCGAGTTGACGGTCGGCACCGGTGCGGGCCTCGACACCGCCGACATGGTGCTCAACATCGGCCCGCAGCACCCCTCCACGCACGGTGTGCTGCGCCTGCGGCTGGTGCTGGACGGCGAGCGCGTGGTCAGCGCCGAACCGATCATCGGCTACATGCACCGTGGCGCTGAGAAGCTCTTCGAGGTGCGCGACTACCGGCAGATCATCATGCTCGCCAACCGCCACGACTGGCTCTCGGCGTTCTGCAACGAGCTGGGGGTCGTGCTCGCGGTCGAACGCCTGATGGGCATCGAGGTCCCCGAGCGCGCCGTGTGGCTGCGCACCGCGCTCGCCGAGCTCAACCGGGTGCTCAACCACCTGATGTTCCTCGGCTCGTATCCGCTGGAGATCGGCGCGATCACGCCGATGTTCTACGCCTTCCGCGAGCGCGAGACGATCCAGACGGTGCTCGAGGAGGCCTCGGGCGGGCGCATGCACTACATGTACAACCGCGTCGGCGGGCTCAAGGAGGAGGTCCCGGCCGGCTGGACCGGGCGGGCGCGGGCCGCGATCGACCAGGTCCGCCGACGGATGCCGGACCTCGACGACCTGATCCGGCGCAACGAGATCTTCCTGGCCCGCACGGTCGGGGTCGGGGTGCTCACCGCGGCCGAGGCGGCCGCCTACGGGGCGTCGGGCCCGGTCGCGCGCGCCTCCGGGCTGGACATCGACCTGCGCCGGGACGAACCGTACCTGGCCTACAGCGAGCTTTCGGTGCCGGTGGTGACGCGCACCGAGGGTGACTGCCATGCACGCTTCGAGGTGATGCTCGACCAGGTGTACGTCTCCCTCGACCTCGCCCAGGAGTGCCTGGACCGGGTCGACCAGCTCACCGGGCCGGTCAACGTCCGGCTGCCGAAGGTGGTCAAGGCGCCGGAGGGCCACACCTACGCCTGGACCGAGAACCCGCTCGGCGTGAACGGCTACTACCTGGTCTCCCGCGGCGAGAAGACGCCGTGGCGGCTCAAGCTGCGAACCGCGTCCTACGCCAACGTCCAGGCGCTGTCGACGCTGCTGCCGGGCACGCTCGTGCCGGACCTGATCGCGATCCTGGGCTCGATGTTCTTCGTCGTGGGCGACATCGACAAATAGACATCGGTAAGGAGTCGGCGACGACTGGCGGACCCGCCTACCGCCAGCGGTCGTCGTTTCCCTCGAAGTCGACGATCTGCCGTGCGGAGCGGCCGCGGTGCTCGTCGCGGGCGCCGTTCCAGCCGTACTCCTCCTCGTCGTCCGCCCGGGCGCGCCGCGAGACGCGCTCCTCCTCGCGACCAGCCCCGGAGGGGCCGCCCTGACCCGAGGTCCAGCGCGACGCGGGCTCGGCGGGCGAGGCGGGCAGCGCCGCCGGCGAACTGCCGAGGGCGGGGCGGTCGCGGCGCGTCTCCGACCAGCGTGTCGTGCCGGTCTCGTCGCGGCGGCCCTCCTCATGGGTGCTGTCCGACCACTGCGCCTCGGCGCGCCGACGGCCGCCGCGCTCCGGCTCGTGCGCGGCCCAGTCACGCTCGCGCTCCCTGCGGGCCTCGGAGCGGCGCGGGCTCTCGGTGCCGGAGTCGTAGCGGGCGTCGTACCGCGGATCGTGCCCGTCGTCGTCGCGCTTGTCGTGGGGCGAGCCGCGCCGCCCGTCGCGGTCGTCCTCAATCGCTTCCCGATGCCCGCCGGTGTTCCGATCCTGCGGGTGGTACTCCTCGTGCCGCACGCTCGCCCAGCGGTCCTCGATGCGCACGTGCGTGCCGGTCTCGTCGGCACGCACGGCAGCCCGCCGCTCGCCCATGCGCAACTCGCGGCCGCCACGCTCGTCGCTGTGCACGGAGGCCCAACGGTCGGTCGTGCGCACGCCGGAGACGCTGCCCTCGTCGTCCTGGTCCGGCGCCCGGCGCCGCCCGCCGCCGCGCCGCTCGACCTCCCCGTGGGGCTGGGACTGCGGCCAGTCACCGCTGTCGGCCCCGGCCATGCGCTCGTCCAGCAGATGCTCGGTCCATGCTTGCTCGCGAGACTCGTCGCGCCGGGGCTGTTCGCGCGAGTCCTCGCGGGCGCGCTCGTCACGACCGCGCTCGTCACGGCGAGGGTCGCGCTCGATCCACTCGGAGCGCTCGGAGCGCTCGGACCGGCCGGCCCGCTCCGGGCGGTCGAAGCCCCGGTCGGAGTGCGGCCGCTGCTCCTCCCGGTGCTCCGGTCCAGGACCGGCCCACTGGTCGGGCCGATCCAGGACCGGCCCGCTGCGCGGTTCGGGGCGGCTCGGGGGGCGCTCGGAGCGGCGCTGCTGCGGAATCTCCGCCCGCGGCGGGGGCGAGGCCCCGTAGACGGTGCCGGAGCGAGGCTCGGTGGGATCGACCACCATCGTCTTCGTGGTGACCTGGACGGTCTCGGTGTGCCGCAGAACGCCCTGTGGCACCGACGCCGAGCCGACGGGGTGCGGCGGCGGCGCCTGCGCCGCGGCGCGATCGAGCTGCCCGCGCATCATGTCGACCTGGTTGCGCAGCGCGTCCACGGTCTCGTGCAGCACGCCGATGCGCTCGATGAGCTGGCCGTGGGTGACGCGGGCCGCGTGCGTGATGTCGCCGCGGATGTCCTCGCGGAGGGTGTCGATCTCCTCGTACACCAACTCCTCGACCTCGCCGCGCACCGTGTCGCCGCCGGGACGCAGCGCGATCGACAGACCGATGAGCAACACGGCAAGGACGGCCAGCACCGCCGCGACCTGCAGGACGAACCCGCTGCCCACGAGCAGCAGCAGGGCGGCCAGCGGCGAAAGGCCGACCCCGCCCCAGAAGAGCAGCTGGAGCAGCTTGGTGCTCCGCAACAATCCTCCGGGGGATCCGGTGGACTCGGCGGCTGGCATGAGCAGAGAACTTACCCCCTCTTCAGCACAAACGAAACGTCCCCTCGTACCGCCTCGGCGAAGCGGTACGAGGGGACGAAATACGAGCGATGAAAACCCAGAGGCTAGCCGTGGCTAGCCGAGCGAGCCGTCGGACGAGAACACGAGCACGATCGACGCGGAGCCCTTCTTGAGCGCGTCCTTGCTCTGCGGGCCGCCGGCGTCCAGGCTCAGCACCTTGCCGAACTGGATGCCATACGTCTTCTGCAGACCCGGCTGGCAGAACGGCCGCTGCGGGCACTCCGCCGGACCGCCGAGGACCGTGTCCTGGCCCGAGCACTTCGCGGCGAAGTCGCTGAGCGTCTTCACGCCGTGCTTGGCGGCGAATTCCGCAGTCACCGCGAACGCGTTGCCGTCGGTCGCCTTGGACGCCTTGCCGAACGACAGGCCCTGCTTGCCGCCGAGGTCCTTCAGCGCGGCCACGGTCTTGTCGACGTCGCCCGAGGCGAGCGGCGTCGTGTCCTTGCCGTTGACCGACTGGTTGATGAACTCGGTCAGGGTCGCGGCATACTCCGGCACGACCTGGATGTCGCCCTTGGTGAGCTGGCCGTAGTACACCTCTCGCTTGCCGATGGTCTGCACCGAGGCGTCGTAGCCGGCGGCGTCGAGGACGATCTCGTACAGGGCGCCCAGCGTGGCGCTCTCCGAGAAGTCCGCGGCGCCGATCTTGATCGCGCCGCCCTTGCCCTTCTCGATGCCGGTGGTGAGGTTCTCCGCCTTGGCGAAGTCCTCCGCCGCGACCTTGGAGGTCTTACGGTCGACGTCGACCGCCTTGTTGAGCGCGATGAGCTTCTCGGGGGTCAGTGCGTCAGAGACCTTGTCCAGCGCGGCGACGATGGCCGGATCGGCGACCTTCGTGTTGATCGCCGGGATGACGTTGTCCGCCTGCTGGAGCTTCTTGTCGTCGTCGAGGACGACGAGCTTCTCCCCGGCGATCGGGGCACACCCCGCCCCGCTGACGCTGGCCGGCGCCGCCGTGCCCGAGGAGCCCTCCTTGCCGCAGGCGCCGAGGCCCAGGGCGGCAAGGCTGAGGACGATCCCGAGCGTGGTGCGCATGGCTGTTCGCAAAATGGCCCGCCTTCCGTGTCCCGGCGCGGTCACTGTGACCGGCCGCGTGTCCGACGGACGGCGCTATCGGCAATGAAGCCCGCCCGCTTCCAGCTAGGCAACTCCGGCAATGGAAATTCGGCAACCGCAACCAGGCACGTTTTCGTAACGACCCGGTCACCGGACCCTCATGGCAGCGCTCACGACCGGCCCGCCGCCCGCCGCAGCACCCGTGGTGTGATCCTGCGCTCTATGAGCGCCATCACCCCGTCGATGAGCAGGGCCAAGCCCGCGACGAGGATCGCTCCGGCGAGAATCTGCCCGCCGTGGCCGGGCCCTAACCCGAAGCCGGCCGCGATAATCATCCCGAGGCCGCCGCCATTGACCGCGGTGGCCAGGGTCGCGGTGGCCACCACGGTGGTGGTCGCGATCCGCAGGCCGGTGGCCAGGAACGGCACCGCCAACGGCAGCTCGACCCGGAACAGCCGCTGCGCCGAGGTCATGCCCATGCCGCGAGCCGCGTCACGGACCTCGGAATCGATCTCGCGCATCCCGGTGTACGCGTTGGCCAGCAGCGACGGCACCGCGAACACGGCCAGCGCGATGACGACGGCGGGCATGCCCAGGCCCAGCGGGGTGAGCGTGAGGATCGTCAGCAGCGCCACGACCGGCACGGCCTGGGTAACGTTGGACAGCAGCACGATGACCCCGGAAGCGGCGCCGCGGCGCCCGAGCGTGATGCCCAGCGGCCAGGCGACCGCGCAGCTGAGCAGGACCGCCGCGACGGAGATCTCGATGTGCTCCTGCAGCCGATCCAGGATGCCGCCGGGATTGGTCCAGTTCAGCGGGTCGTTGAACCACACAAACGCGTCACCGATAACGCTCACGCCGACACCTCCGCTTCACTGCGCTCCGAACCGCTCACGCCGCCCGCCTCCTCGTCCAAGGCGTGAGAAGCCGGATCACCAGCATCAGCACCAGGTCGAAGATCAGCGCCAGGGCGACGCACGCGACCGCTGCGGTGGCGATCTCGGCCTTGTAGAAGTTGTTGCGGAAGCCGGCCAGGATCAGCCCGCCGAGCCCGCCCTGGGAGCCCACGATCGCGCCGACCGTGACCAGCGCCACTGTCGAGACCGTCGCCAGCCGCAGCCCGGTGAGGATGCCGGGCAGGGCAAGCGGCAGTTCGACCCGCCAGAGCCGGGCCAGCCTGGTGTACCCCATCGCGGTGGCCGCCTCGCGCACGTCCTCGGGCACCTGCAGCAGGCCGGTGAGGGCGTTGCGGATGAGCACTATCAGGGCGTAGGACGTCAGCGCCACGATCACCGGGGACCGCCCGGTGCCCATGAACGGGGCCAGGAAGGCCAGCAGGGCCAGGGACGGAATCGTGTAAAGCACGCCGGCTGATGTCAGAATCGGCGTGGCGAGCGGGCGCACCCAGTACGCCAGCACCGCCAGCGGAATCGCGATGACCACCGCGATGGCCACCGACCACAACGTGATCACGACGTGGTCGAGGAGCGCATCCCGGAGTGTGTCGTAGTTGTCCTGGATATACGTCCAGGAGAACCAGGGATTGCCCGCCTCACCACGAGCCAGGAAGGACATGCGTGGACGTTACCGCGAAGCACGATGCCGCGCCGATCACGCTCGATCGGCTGCGCAAGGTGTATCCGGACGGCACGGTGGCGGTCGGCGAGCTGAGCCTCGAGATCGGTAGCGGCGAGGTCACCGTCCTCATCGGCCCCTCCGGCTGCGGCAAGTCGACAGTGTTGCGGATGGTCAACCGGCTGATCGAGCCCAGCGACGGCCGGATTCTGATCGACGACGCCGACGTGACCACCACCGACCCTGTACAGCTGCGCCGGAGGATCGGGTACGTCATCCAGAACGTCGGGCTCTTCCCCCACCAGACCGTGCGCGCCAACGTCGGCACGGTGCCGCGGATGCTCGGCTGGGACCGCCAGCGCATCGCCGAGCGCACCGACGAACTGCTGGAGCTGGTCGGCCTGGAGCCGGGGCGATACGCGGGCCGTTACCCGCACGAGTTGTCCGGCGGGCAGCGCCAGCGGGTCGGATTCGCCCGCGCGCTCGCCGCCGACCCACGGGTGCTGCTCATGGACGAGCCGTTCTCGGCCGTCGATCCGATCAACCGGGGCCGCCTGCAGGACGAGTTCCTTCGCCTGCGGGAGGCGGTGCGCACGACCACGATCCTGGTCACGCACGACCTGCAGGAGGCGATCAAGCTCGGCGACCGCATCGCGGTGCTGTCCGACCACGCGCAGCTGCAGCAGTACGCCACGCCGGCCGAGCTGCTGGCCCGGCCGGGCAACGACTTCGTGGAGCAGTTCGTCGGCGAGGACCGCGGCATCATGCGGCTGTCGGTGACGCCGATCCCGACCGACGGGCTCCGGCCCGTCGCCGAGGCGGGCGACGGCGCGCCGGTGGTGGCGGCCGGCGCGACGCTGCGGGAGGCGTTCGGGGCGATGCTCGCCGCGGGCCGCGGCGCCGTGGTCGTGCGCGACGGCGACTCGCCACTCGGCGCGCTCACCGCCGCCGACGTCCAGGTCGCCCTGGCGTCTGCGGGGGTGGATTCGTCTGCCTGATCCGGTACCGCGCGGGACTACGGCCGCCGCCCGGCCATCGTCGCCAGGCCGATGATCCAGCCGACGATCAGGCCGTAGCCCGCGCCGGCGGCCGCGCTGACGGTGGCCTGGCCGAGCGAGGCGTGGGGCAGCAGGAACGACGTGATGAAGACGGCGAGCGCCGCGGCGAACATGTATGCGGCCCAGCCGGTGAGGATCGCCGAGAGGGTGCCGCGCGCGCTGGCGAGCTGCGCGCCGACGAGCAGTGAGATGAACAGCGCCGTGAAGACGACCAACAGGATGGCCTTGAGATCGGCTCCGAGCAGGTCGCGCACCGAGGCGTCGGAGTCGAAGCTCCACGCCGGCCAGGCCAGCGTCTCCAGGAAGATCCCACGGTCGGCCGACCGGGCCCAGTCGACGTACGACGGGCTGCCGAAGATCAGCACCAGTAGGAAGGCAACGAGCGTGCCGGCACTCGTCGCGGTGCGGTAACGGGATCGCGTGATTGCCATACCCGGATTAGGCCCGCCGGCCGCGAAACCTAAACCGATGCCGTTAACTACGTCAATGCTCGCTCTTGTCGATGTCTCCGGCGCTCGTGCTACTTGCCGTGCTGCATGATGTAGTCGATGAACGCGGCCCGGACCAATGGCTCCGCGTCTCCGTAGTGATGGCCGGTGACCTCGCGCCACAGGGCGACCGCGTCGTCGATGCTCGCGTCGAGCGAGCCGATCCAGCCGTCCTGCGTGTCGTCGTCGCTGTAGGTCACGTGCGTGAACAGGTCCCAGAAGAACTTGAGGTCACGACGCTGCCGAGCGAGGGTGAACGCGCGGTCCCGCAGCTCGTCCGTCGGCAGCGCGTCGAGCTGAGCCAGCGTGGCGTCGGTCATGGGACAAGGTTATCGGGTGCCCCAGCGTTCCCCGCCGTCCCAATCCCCGTCCGCGCCGCCGCCCGGCGACGAAGGCCAGCTCCCGGTGTGGCTGGACGGCGGCGACCAGTCGTTGCCCGGCTCGGCCTGGGTCGTGATCGACGACGGCGTCCAGCTCTCCTCGCCGGTGACGTCCGGCGTGGCGCGCGGCCGGCCGAAGGTCTCCACGAGGCGGGTCACCACGAGGCCGAGCGCGATCGCGGCGCCGGCCAGGGCGAACGGCGGCAGGCTCCAGCCCTCGACGGCCGTGTAGCGCAGCAGCAGCGTGATCACCGCGACGGCGAGGATCGTGCCGAGGACCCCGCCGCGGCGGCCGTAGGCGGACGTGCCGCCCGCGAGCGCCGCGCCGAGCGCCAGGCCGGTGAGCGTGAGCCCGCCGATCGACGCCGAACCGTCCGATGCCACGACGGTGCGCTCGTCGAGCGCGATGAGGACCCCGGCGATCGCGGACAGCAGCGCCGATCCGGCGATCGAGAGGCCCGTGATGGTGGCCGCGCCGCCGCCGCGCCGGTCGGCCGGGTCGCGCACGGGCCGGAATCGGCCCACCGCGCGGCGCACGGATCGGATCAGCCCGAGCGCGGCGCCACCGACCGCGATGACGAGCACGGCGAGCGCCCACCACAGCGCGTGCTGGTGCGGGTCGTAGGCACCTGTGACGATCTTCTGGTCCCGCTGGCCGGCGATCCAGGACACCAGCGCGAGGGCGACGCCGAAGCTGGCCACCCAGCCGGGCACGTGGAACGCGACGACCAGCACGGCGATCACGACACCGACACCGACGGAGATCAGCCCGGTGATGCCGGCCGTCATGGGCAGGCCACGGTCGGAGCTGCTGGCGAAGAACAGCGCCGCGGCGAAGGCGATCGGTCCGACGGCGAGGTTGGGCGCACCGGCCCGCAGCGTGAGGCCCACGGCGATCGCGACCAGGCCGAGCTCGGCACCGGAGAGGAGTAGCGACTGCAGCTCGGTGCCGTGCAGCGCGGCCGGGCTGGCGTCGTGCAGCAGGTACAACAGGGCGGCTGCGGCGAGTAGCAGGACCATCTCCCACAGCGCGTGCACGGCCATCCGGTCGCGGCCGGGCTGGCCGTGCTCGGGGTCGTCGAACACGTCGCCGAGCTGCTGCGCGGTGGGCGTCCGGCGCCGGCTGCCACCCATCCCGAGCGTGCTCTCGCTGGACGAGCCGTAGGCGGGCGAGACCGGGTAGCTGCCGGGTGTGTAGACCGACTGGTTGGAGACGCCCAGCGTGGGTGCGTCCTCGGGCACGCCCCCGCTGCGGAAGCCGGGCTCGCTGCGGAATCGCGAGTCGTCGTACGCCATGGCGCGCGCCTCCTGCCAACCGACCGGTACGGTCGCACAGTAATCGCGGATTGTGACCAGCAACAGCCCTTGACGTACCAAACCGTGGTCTTTGTGTGATCCTGCGCCGAATGGCCGGAACGCGGGCGGCGAGCGCTCTCAGGCGATCTGGTCGTCCGGGGCCCGGTCCGCCCCGTCCTTGCGGCCCTGCCTGGGCAGATCTTTGTCGCGGCCTTTGGGAGGCACCCGGCAGGAGCGCTCCAGCCAGAGCGCGGCGGCGATCAGCACGATCGATCCCGCCACACCGAGCAGGGCCTGCGGCAGGTTCTCGGAGACCTTCGCCAGCACGCCACGCTGCGTGAGCAGCCAGGACGACAACCCGACATACATGCCCCCGAACAGCGCGGCGACCAGAGCTGACGCCTTGCCGAGCACCGCGTAGCGGGCGATCACGAGCGGCTGCAGCGGCCCGGCGCCCTCTTTGCGCAGGATCCGGTTGCGCGTGGAGTACGCCTCGATGCCCTCGAATATCGCCAGGCCGATGAGCGTCAGCGGCGGCAGCCAGGGCAGGGTGGGAAGGCTGTTCCAGAAGTTGCTGATGGCAATCCAGGCCAGCGCGGTCGTGGCGAGCGCCGCGATGACCAGCGTGGCCGGACGGGTCGGCTCCATCCGGCCCTTGGGACCGCCGGGTCCGCTTCCGTTGGGCTCTTCGGGTGACGGCGTGGCCATCGGCTTCCGCTCCAGATCACGAATCGAGGTGGACGTCAACTCTTGGGCGCAGGTCGGCGAGATCCCCCGCGACCGCGTCGTCGCGGAGCAGGTCATTGACCCAGCCCCGCCCCGGCAGCTGGGCATACGGCTGAATGTCGATCCACGGCCGGAGCACGAAGGCCCGCAGATGGGCGCGGGGATGCGGCAGCGTCAACTCAGGATCGTCGGAGGTCACCGGCTCCCCGTCGTCGTTCCACACGGCAATCACGTCAACGTCAAGGGTACGCGGGCCGAACCGGCGCTCGGGGTCCCGCACGCGGCCGGCCGCCTCCTCGAGCCGGTGGGCGGTCGCGAGCCAGTCCTTCGGGCCCGCCCCCGGGTCGGTCGCGAGCAGCACCGCGTTGAGGTAGTGCGGCTGGTCGGGGTCGCCCCACGGCGGGGTCTCGTACACCCCGGAGACCACCACGACCGAGTCCCCCAGCCCGGCGATGGCGGCACGCAGGTGCGCCTCCCGATCGCCCAGGTTGCTGCCCAGCGCCAGCACCGCCCGGGTCACGCCGGCACCTCCTTCTCGCTACGGCTGCGGGTTGAGGGGGGCTTGAGCCCAGCCGAACCGGTCATGGCCGCTCCCGGCGGATCACGACGGCGACGTCGGCGAACTCCAGCGGGATCGGCGCCTGGGGCTTGTGCACGGTCACGGTCGCCGCGCCGACCCGGGCGTCGGCCAGGCAGACGTCGGCCAGGCGCTCGGCGAGCGTCTCGATCAGGTTCACCGGCTCACCCGACACCACCGCCGCCAGTCGCTCGGCCAACTCGCCGTAGTGCACGGTGTCGGCGACGTCGTCGGAGGCCGCGGCCGGGCGCAGGTCGAGCTCCAGGACCACGTCGACGACGAAGTCCTGGCCCTGGCGGCGCTCGAAGTCGAACACGCCATGGTGGCCTCGGACCTTGAGACCGCTCAATGCGATGCGGTCTGTGGGAGATGTCATCGCGCCGCCTTCGTCGCCTGCCAGACTCTGATCGCATCCACGTTGCCACGGACCTCGTGCACGCGCACGCCCCACGCGCCCGCGGCGACCGACAACACCGTGGTGGCGATGGTCGCGGCCTCGCGTTCCCCGGTCGGGCGGTCGCGACCCTCGGCGTCGGCGAGCAGCCGGCCCAGGTGCGACTTGCGGCTCGATCCGACCAGGACCGGATGGCCGAGCGCGACGAGGTCGGCCAAGTGGGCGGCGAGCTGCCAGGTGTGCTCCGGCTTCTTGGCGAAGCCGAGGCCGGGGTCGAGGATCAGCCGGTCGGGGGCCACGCCGGCGGCGACTGCGGCGTCGACCCGCTCCAGCAGTTCCGCGGAGACGTCCTTGACCACGTCGTCGTAGACGGCCAGGTCGGCCATCCGGCGGGAGTGCCCGCGCCAGTGCATGAGCACCCACGGGCAGCCGGCGTCGGCGACCACTCGGGCCATGTCCGGGTCGGCGAGCCCGCCGGAGACGTCGTTGACCAGCTCGACGCCGGCCTCGAGAGCGGCAGCGGCGACGGCGGCGCGGGTCGTGTCGATGCTCATCGTGACGCCCTCGCCGACCAGCGCCCGGATCACCGGCAGCACCCGGGCCAATTCGGTCGGCGCGTCGACCCGGTCGGCGCCGGGCCGGGTGCTCTCGCCGCCCACGTCGATGACGTCGGCGCCCTCGTCGCACATCTGCCGCGCGTGCTCCACGGCGTCGTCCAGGTCCGCGTAGCGACCGCCGTCGGAGAAGCTGTCCGGGGTCACGTTGAGCACACCCATCACCACGGGCGAGGGGCGTCGCAAGAGCATCACTTGAATGAAGGTACTCAACTCAACAGAGGCACTCGGTGGCGACCTGCGACAACCCTGCGTGGGCCGCGCCGGAGCGCCACAGGAGCCACACTGTGCACACTGACCACGGATCGGTCAGCTTGTTGGAAAGAGGGCCGCACCGTACTCTCTGCAAGTGAACGTTATTCGGACCGTTAAACCCGACAAAGGGCATTTAGCAGGGCAAACACCCGGATAAGGTTCCGCTGGGGAGCGACACAGCAGCCGTGGTGATACCGCGGGGTCGTCTTTTCGGCGAGGCTTAGCGCGGCGTGCACCTCGCTCGCCGCGCCTCCGGGGAGGTCTGATGATGTTGATGGAGATCGGCCAGGCGTTGTGGGGCTCCGCCGCCCGCGCCGTGGATGCGATCGCCCTCGCTCCGACACCGACGCCCGAACCGAAGACGATCAATACCGACGGCATCCTGACCTTCTTCACCACCAAGATCGTGCCGATCCTGCTCGCGGCACTCGGGGTGATCTTCATCGGCCGGGCGAGCAAGGGCGAGGTGTCGCGCGTGCTCACCAGCTCGGCGATCGCGATCATCGGCCTGGCCTTCGTCGCCGGCGCCGCGTCGCTGTTCTTCTTCGGTGACTCGCTGGTCAGCCTGATCTTCAAGTAGGCCTGACCATGCGCCTGCGCACCGACGACGACATCTACCGGGCCCGCCTGGTCTACCTCGGGCCGCCCGGCTACACGCTGCCGATTCAGTTGCCATACGCGCAGTACGGGGTGTTCGCGCTACTGGTGCCGCTGTTCATGTTCATCCGCTACCTGATCACGCTGCACGTCGACTACTTCCCCGCCTACGAGATCGCACTCGCGATCGTGGCGACGTCGCTGATCTTCCGTTACGTCGACCCCGATCGACCCGCCCGCATGGTGGTCCGCACCGCCCTGACCGACTGGCGTCACACCCGCGAGCCCAGCTCCGAGCTGCGCGACGCCCGCCTGGTCGGCTCGAAGGTACGCATCCGCCCGGAACTCACCGGTGATCTCGTATGACCACTCCGCCGCCCCGTAGAACCGGGGGACATCAGAACCGCCCGGACATTGACGACGACGCTGCGCAGTCAACCGACTACGATGGCGGGCTGCGTGCGGCGGCCGAGGGCGGCCGCGTCGCGATGTTCCAGGGCACCAGCGGCCAACCCGGGGCGCACGGCCGCGGCGGCACGGAGCGGCTGAGCACGCAGCCGACGCCCGATGTCGACTCGCCGTTCCTGGGCCTCTTCGACGACCCGCCGGGCGGACACCCGCGCGACCGGCTCCGGGCGCTCGAGCCGGGCCCCGGCCGGGTCGAGCACGTCCAGCCGGTCTCCGGCATCCCGATCTCCGCCGCGCCGTCCTCGGGCGCGCCGCGGGCCCCCGAGGACCTGCGCGCGCCGAAACGGGCCGTCGCGCGCAACCCCTCCGGCGGCGCGGAGCCGGAGCGCGCCAACGGCGAGCGGCTGGCCACCCGGCCTGCGCTGGGCTCGCGGGCGACGGAGCGGCCGGACCAGCCGGTCGAGCAGTCCCAGTCCCGGGCGCCCGAGCGTCTCGCCCAGCCGGGCGAGCGGTCCCCGGCCCGCGCACCCGAGCGGGTGGGCCAGGCAGGCGGGCGGACGGCCGGGGCGGGCACAGGCGGTACAACCCGAAAACCCTCGACGGCGCTCACCACCACCTCGCCGCCCCCGGCCCGGCGCACCCCGCCCGACCGCGAGGTGCCGGCGCAACAGCCGCCCCGCCCGCCGCGCATGCAGCCGCCACCCCAGCGCGGCCGGAAGACCCCGCTCGACCGCACGCCCAGGCCGCGGCACAAGGACCGCAGCGCGGCGATCGACCTGGCGGTCACCGAGATCGCCGGGCACCTGACGTTCACCCCCAACACGGTCACCGCGTGGTATTGGCTGCCCGAGGTGCGCTGGGCGTTCCGGCCCGACACCGAGCGGGAGGCGCTGCTGTCGGCGATCTCCGAGCAGTACGCCGGCCTGGCCGGGTTCCGGCTGCACCTGCGCCGCACGACCAGGCCGTTCCCGGCCGACGAGTGGGCGCGCGTGGTCGACGGCAACACGCCGCGCCCGCTGCCCACCGCCGGCGGCCCGACGTGGGCGGATCACCTGGTCGCCGCGCAGAAGCACCTGCTGTCGATCAACCACGCCGAGGGTCAGACGTACCTCGGGATCGCCTTCGCCCGCCGCACGCTGGGCGACACCTTCGCCGAGCGCATCGGCGCGCTGTTCAAGCGCGGAGTCGCCGACGCCGAGCGGCGCCGGATGGCCCGCACCGTCGAGCAGTTCGACGAGGTGCTGGGCGCCTTCGGCATGCGCGGCCGGCGGGTCACCACGTTCGAGCTGGAGTGGCTGCTGTACCGCTCGGTCGCGCTGTGCATGTCGCCGCCGGGGCACATCACCACCCTCGACGGCTCGTGGGAGTCCGGCGACCTGCTGGCCCTGACCGAGACGGTGGAGCGCTACCGCACGCCGTACGGGTCGACGGTGAAGCTGGTCAACCGGGTCAGCGGCGAGGAGCGGCACGTCGCGGTGCTCACCGTCGGGCGCATGGAGCCGCTGGAGATCCCGGAGCGGCACGAGCCGTGGCTGCACTTCCACGAGCGCCTGCCGTGGCCGATGGAGCTCTCGTCACGGATCGACATCCTGGGCCCCGGCGACTCGTTCCGCAACCTCGAGCACCGTTTGCGCCTGATCCGCTCCCAGCAGGCCGACTACTCCGAGCACGGCATCGACGCGCCGCCGGAGCTCGAGCGCCTCGCCAGGCGCGCGCTCACCATCGGCGACGAGATCAGCACCGGCCTGCCGGTCGACTCGTCCCGCGCCCACGGCTGGCACCGCATCGCGGTCGGTGGACGCACCCGCGAGGAGTGCCTCGAGCGGGCGCGGCGGGTCACGCAGATGTACTCGCGCGAGATGCGCGTCGCGCTGCAGCACCCAAAAAACCAGGATTGGCTGGCCCGCGAGTTCATCCCGGGCGAGCCGCTGGCCAACACCGGTTACCTGCGCCGGATGCCGGTCAAGCTCTTCGCGGCCGCCCTGCCGCAGGCCGCCTCCACCGTCGGCGACCGCCGCGGCGACCTCATCGGCCGCACCGCCGGCACCTCCCGCCGCCCGGTCTTCCTCGACCTGCACTTCCCGATGGAGGTGCGCGAGCGGTCGGGCCTGGCGGTCTTCGTGGCCGAGCCGGGCGGCGGCAAGTCGACGCTCATGGGCGCCCTGGGCTATCTGGCCGCGCGGCGCGGGGTACAGGTGACGCTCCTCGACCCGTCCGGCCCGCTCGCGCGGCTGTGCAGCATGCCCGAGCTGGCCCCCTACGCCCGCGTGCTCAACCTGACCGGCTCCGAGCAGGGCACCCTCGCCCCCTACTCCCTGATCCCCACCCCGCAGCGCTCGCACTACACGCCCGGCCCGTCCGGCGACCGCGAGTTCGAGATCGCGATCTCCAACGCGCGCGCCGAGCGTCGCATGCTCGTCCAAGACATCTGCATGATGCTCGTACCGCCGCAGGTGGCCCGGGAGGCCTCGACCGCCACGATGCTGCGCCACGCCGTCCGCCAGGTCCCGGCCGAGGAGTCCTCGACCCTCGAGGACGTCATCCGCGCCCTGCGCGACACCGGCGACCACGACGCCACAGAGCTGGGCAACCTCCTGCTCGACACCGCCGAGATGCCGCTCGCCATGCTCTTCTTCGGCTCGCCACCCCCCGGCCTCCTCGGCGCCGACGCCGCCCTCACCGTCATCACCATGGCCGGCCTGCGCCTCCCCGACCTCAAGATCGAGCGCGAATACTGGTCGGCCGAGGAGTCCCTGGCCCTGCCCATGCTTCACACCGCCCACCGCCTGGCCGTGCGCCGCTGCTACGGCGGCGACATGACCGCGCGCAAGCTCGTCGGCCTGGACGAGGCCCACTTCATGGAGGGCTGGCGCTCCGGCCGTTCCTTCCTGGTCCGCCTGGCCCGCGACTCGCGCAAGTGGAACCTCGCCGCCCTGGTCGCCTCGCAGAACCCCAACGACATCCTCGGCCTGGACGTGCAGAACCTCGTCTCCACCGTCTTCGTCGGCCGCATCGCCGAGGACTCCGAGATCGCCGCCGAGGCGCTTCGCCTCCTGCGCGTACCGACGGATGTGGGCTACGAGCAGACGCTCGCCGCCCTCTCCCAAGTCGACACGAGTTCGTCGTCGCGACTGGGCTTCCGCGAGTTCGTGATGCGCGACGTGGACGGCCGCGTGCAGAAGATCCGGGTGGACGTGTCGTACGTCCCCGATCTGCTGCGTTACCTGGACACAACACCGGGGGGTGTTCCAACCGCCGGCACCGTCGGCGGCGAGGTCGTGGACGTCCACGACGAGGACCCGGAGGATGATCGGTGAGACGCCTGCCCGTGTACGTGGCCGTGGTCCTCATAACGGCCATGGCCACAATGTTCGGAGCCCCCACCACCCCAGCAACGGCCTCCCCAACCCGCGCCCCAGGCGACCCCCTCTGCACGGTCGAGGAATGGCGGGTACCGAGCAACTTCCAGAACTGTGCGGATCGACTGCAAGTCAACGTCCAGGGCAAGCTGAGCTGTCTGAACGCACCGACCCCGAGCGCCCCCGACTCCGGCATGGCCGGCTGGTTCGCCCAGCAGCCGGACTCGAATCATGGCTCGCGCCTGTGGTTCAGGTATAGCGAGTATGGGTATGCCGGTTACGACTTCGCGACGTACGACCTTAAATGCGCTTCAGTGGTGACTAACCCAAGCGCCGAGTTTGAAAACACTGTTGCCAACGGCGAATTTCTGATCGCGACCAGCATCCTAGGCGCCTCGAATGCGCTCCGCGAACGCGCGTGGGACCCATCCTACATGTGGGGCTGGGCCGACCCCTTGGTGAATACTGCGACCAAGGCAATCTATTCAAAAGTATTCACCGCTTTCGGTGCGGTGACGTTAGCGATCGTCGGCATCTACCTCCTCTGGCGCTCTCGCCAGTCCGATCTGTCCAACGCGGTCACTACAGCGGGCTGGGCGGTGTTCGTGATGGTCCTAATCACCGCGATCGCACACTGGCCCACATGGTCGGCCGGACTGGCAGACAAGACCCTCGTCACCAGCCTCGGGGTCATTCACAATGCGGTCGGGCCTCAAGACGACTCTATACCGCCGGACAAATGCCACAACCCCGATCCGGCCGCCTGTCAGGACAACCGGCCACCTGCTGCGCGCGCAAGCGATACCGCTGTAGAGGGCCTCCTTTACCGCCCCTGGCTCCGCGGCACACTAGGCTCCGCCGACAGTGCAACCGCCCAGAAATACGGACCCGCCCTTTACGACGCGAAATCATTCTCATGGGATGACATCCAGAGCATCCGGGCCGACGAGAAGCGCGCAGCCGAAGAAGACCAGCAACGCATCCGCGAGCACCGCCCGGGACCATCGATCGTGTCGACGATGCGAAAGGTCATAACCGAAGAAAAGCAGCAGCAGTGGATGAAGATCGCGGAACAAATTCGAACAGAGGACCCAGAGGCCTATGAGCATCTCCAGGGTACTCACGGAATGGACCGCATCGGCTCAGGATTTCTTGCTATTCTTTCCGCCCTATTCTTCGCAATGTTCGACATCACGGCCTCAGTGCTGGTCATCCTCGGATTCCTGCTGTTTCGCTGGGCAGTCATTGCGTCGCCGATCCTGGGCACCATCGGACTGCTACGGCCGGCCAACGCCGGACTCCGCCGCCTAGGTAACGCGGTCATTGCCGCAGTCTTCAATATCATCATCTTTGGAACTGGGTCGGCGATTTATTTGTTCGCCGTTACGTTGATTTTGAAGACCGGCTCGCTTGCTCCATGGTTGCAAGTGTTGCTCATTTGGCTTACCGGGGTTGTGGGGTGGCTGTTGCTGCGGCCTTACCGGCGGATCACGCAGCTTGGCGGGAAGGACTCGACGCGGGCCATTACCTCGGCCGGAGGTTGGCATCGGCTTTTCATGCGTGACGTGCGGCAGGCGGCCGCGCTCAAGGTGGTCGAGGCCGGCGGGACCAAGGAGCCGGGGGCGCAACGGCGGGGCGGGGAGAGCGTACAGACGCAGCAGCGGCCCGAGTCGCGGAGTGAGGACTCGGTGTCGATTGGCAGTGGCGACGGGACGCCTGTTGAGCGGCCGGAGACGGGGCGGTCGTCGCGTGGGGAGGCGCCGCAGCAGGCTCGGCGGCGGCGGGAGCCTGGGTGGGAGGAGCCAGACGTTCCCGCTGAGGATGCGCCCTCCTACTCGATTTACCGGCCCGGCTCGGATCGACCCGCCGCTGAGCGGCCGCGGGCTCGGCGGCCGGAGTCGGCGAGTCTTCCCGGGTAGGCGGCCATGCGTACGGTCCTGCGGCTGCTTGGTACGCGGTACGGCATCGCGTTGGTGTTGGTTGTTGTCGTGCTCGTGGTCGTGGGGGCAGGGCGGACGGTGCTCGACGGCGGGGGTGGGCGGTCAGTGAACGACGCGCTCGGGCCGACCGTGGCGCCGGTGCCCACTACGGCGGACCCGTATGCCTCGCTCGGGGACGACGGGGTTGACGAGACGCCGGCGGCGGCGCCCTCGCTGAGCAAAGGGGCCGCGGACGTTTCGACCGTAGCCAATCGCTTCGCCAAGGCGTGGCTGCGCAAACCTGGAATCACCGGGGAGCAGTGGCGGGCTGAGCTGAAGCCGGACGCCTCGGTGGATCTCATAGCCGAGCTTGCCGATACCGACCCCGCCGACGTGCCGACGGCGACGATCACCGGGGCGGTCCAGTTGAAGAGTGCCGGGCCGGCAACCGTGGCCAAGTTTCCGGCCGAGGGCGGCACGATTGTGCTGGAGCTGCAGGTCTTCGACGGGCGCTGGCAGGTCACCTCGCTGGACTGGGAGGCGGCGTGAGCGTTCTCGGGGAAGACGACGATCTCGAGGTACAAACCGGGAAAAAGCGGATCCGGCCGGTGTTCCTCGCTGCCCTCTGCACGCTCCTGCTGTTGTTGTGTTGTGGCGGCGGCGCCGTGGCCTTCTTTCTCGACGCGGCGCGCAATACGCAGAACTACGACGCCGGGTGCGGCAATGGGGAACTCGTCGACGCCGCCGCCAAAATGCCGAACCACCATGAGCTGTCCGAGGAGCAGGTGCGCAACGCCGCGATCATTGTGCGTGTCGGGCAGGACATGAACGTGCCACCGCGGGGGTGGGTGATCGCCGTGGCCACCGCAATGCAGGAGTCCAGTCTGCATAACCTGCCGAATCTCGGGGCGCGCAACGATCACGACTCGCTCGGGCTGTTCCAGCAGCGGCCGAGCACTGGATGGGGTACGCCGGCGCAAGTCATGGATCCGGAGTACGCCTCGCGGAAATTCTACGAACGGCTGCTGACGGTGCCCGGGTGGATGCGGATGAGCCTGACGCGGGCCGCCCAGCGCGTGCAGCGCAGCGCGTTCCCTGACGCGTATGCCAAGCATGAACAGCTGGCGAGCACCGTGGTCAACTCGCTGACCGGCGGAGCGGCGCGCGCGGTGGGCGACT
This sequence comes from Dactylosporangium sp. NPDC051484, assembly GCF_040689395.1. Lineage (NCBI taxonomy): Bacteria > Bacillati > Actinomycetota > Actinomycetes > Micromonosporales > Micromonosporaceae > Dactylosporangium > Dactylosporangium sp. NPDC051484. The sequence continues at coordinate 240,157 of NZ_JBFAZX010000006.1, forward strand.
CCACGAAGCTGCAGTGCGTCAGCGGCGACCAGATCGCCGCGTCGGGCTGGACGGCGCCGGTGAACGGCGAGATCGGCTCCGGATTCCGCACCGCGTCGCGCCCGACGCACCAAGGTATCGACTTGATGGTGCCGCGGGGCACGCCGATCCGGGCCGCCGCCGGGGGGCTGGTCGTGAAGGTGCGCTGCCAGGCCCACCTGACCAACGGCACCGACTGGGGCTGCTGGCGGGACGGGTCGCCGTCGGTGCGTGGGTGCGGCTGGTACGTGGAGATCCAGCATGCGAACGGATTTCTTACGCGGTACTGCCACATGGTGAAGCAGCCGAGCGTAGTCGTGGGCCAGCGGGTGGCGCCCGGCCAGGAGATAGGGTTCTCCGGGACGACCGGAAACTCGTCCGGCCCACACCTGCACTTCGAGGTGCACATCAACAGCGACCCGAGCAACAACGGCGCCATCGACGCTGTGCCGTTCATGCAGCGGATGGGGGCACCCTTGGGGGTCAAGCCGTGAGCGACCTGCCTGGCGGCGAGGACTTTCCCGACTGGGATCTGCTTGCCGGCGGCGCCAACCGCACACCGGCCGGGATTGAGTTCGTACCCGCCTCGAGCCTGCGCGACCTGCGAGGGCGCCGGGCGGTCGTCGGACTGCCGGGCCTGGGGTGGCACGGTGACCTGCGCATCGACGAAGCTGTGGTGCAGGCAAGCCGGACGTACGTGCCGGCACTTCCCGAGCAAGAGTGGTACCGGGCCGAGGTCGAGCGGACCGAGGTCTTCGCTCCGCTCGTACCGCTGGAGCGGGTGTGGGTCGAACGGGTCTCGAGCGCCGTCACGCCCTCTGACGGCCCAGCCGATCTACGGCTGGTGTCACTCGACGCGCCGCCGTCCCGAGCGCCACGGCGGGCGTTGGACGTGCGGGCGGTCACCGGTCTGCGAGTGGTCCGAGTGCCGGGGCCGGAGGACAAGACGGGGAAGGACCAGCGGGACCTACGAGCGGTCACGGACGCGTACAGCGGCGCCGAGGGCGACATCTGCGTGCGCGTCTGCCGGGAGGTGGACTGGTACCGGTGGGCATGGAGCGGTCAACCACCCAAGACCCTGGAGGTCCCAATCCACCTACTGTGGGCGGAATAGATCAGCTCAGCTTCGTGGCGGAGCACACCCGCCAAGTGCTGCTCCTGACCGTGCCGAACTGCCATTCCTGGGCTTGGATCGACTTACGGCTGTCATGCTCCGGGATCTCCAGATTGATCCTCACGCGCACAGCCGCCGAGTCACTTGCCTGCTTCGTGACCACCATGTTGGACGTGAACATCGTGATCGCGATACTGAACTTCGTCTCCAACTGCTCCACATCTTCAAGAGCCTTGTCGACTGTCGACAGATCCGGTGTTGCACAGGCGAAGACGTTTGCGCGCGTCACATCGCGTTTATTGAAGCGCGCGTCGAGATACTGCCGCAGGGTCGCTGTAGGGCTACCGCGGTCGGGCTCGGCGGCTTTGCTGTACATGAGGTACGCGGTCAGCGAGCCTCCTAGGCAGACGAGCGCCGTGACGGCCGCTAGGACCAGCAGTACGGTTCGACGGGTGCTGGGGCGGTTTCTTGGGGGAACCGGTGGGACTGAAGGGGGTGGGGCGGTCCGGGGGCGGCCGATCGGGACGCCGCGGTCGATGACTTCGCCCTCGATGACCTCGTCGTTGCCTGGGCGGGAGCGTGGAATCGGCTGGCTCTGGTCCACGCTCGGGTCGTTCGGCTTCGATGGGTCCACGCACCAGAGGCTAGCCGCCGTGCGCCGCCCGGGCACATTCCCGCGCCGCACAGCAGGGCCTAAGTCCTAGGGCGGGGCGGCTACCTGCGACAACACGCTAGCGCCAATGCACCTGCTGACTGGGTTCCCAGTCTGCGTTACCGTTCCCGCATCTGGCTTGGATGGAAGGGGCGCGGTGGCACGCCTGCGGGCACGGATCGAGCGAGCGGTTGCGCAGCATCGGCACACCGCTGCGCTGATCGCCGCGGCCGGGCCGATCCTCGACGGGTACTCTCCCAACGCCGCCCCGGCTGAGCAGTACGCCGAACAGCATGACCTTGCCGCAGGGCTGCGGGCCAACGCAGCGATGCTGGCCCCGGGGTGGCTGGGGGCCCAGTTGGATGCGCTGGCGCCGGCCACGCCGTTGGGTGGGCCGCTGCCGCCGACGTTCGTGCGTGTCGGGCAGGCGCACCCGCTCGACGACGCGAGGTTCCCGGTGATCGTGCCGCTGCTGCGGGCCGGCAACATCGCGATCGACGCCGATGCGCGGGACAGCAGGGTCGCGGGACTGCTGCGCAGCCTGGTCCTGCGACTGCTGGCCTCCTCGCCGCCCGGGTCGGTTCGCATCCGCACGATCGACGCCGTGGTCGAGGGGGCGACCTTCGGCTGGTTCGCCGGCATCGACGCGATCATGCCGCCGCCCGCGACGGATGCGGAAGGACTGCGCGCGGTCCTGGACGAGGGCGAGCGGTGGCTCGCGACGCGCACGGACGGGCCGGCGCCGACGCTGCTCATCGTGATCGCCTCGCTGCCGGAGCTCACTGAGGGGCGCGACCTGGCACGGATCGCCGGGCTGGCGCACGCCGGGCCCGCGGGGCGGCTGCACCTGATCGCCGCCGGCTGGCCGCCGCCGCCGCTGACCCAGGAGACCACGCAGGCGCCTCTGCCGCATGCCACCCAGATCGCGATCCGCAACCCACACGCCTGGGTAGGCGACCCGCCCGGTGCCACGTTCTCCGGCACCGGCACAGGCCCGAGCCGCCTCAACGCACCGGTTTACCTCGACGCCGACCCGCCCGCCGAGCTCGTCCGCCGCGTGTGCGCGCAGCTCGGCGGCCCGTGGACGACCCCGCCCGCGCCCGTCGGCGAGCCGAGCCGCAAGGCCTGGCTGGACTACGTTGCCGCCGGTCAGCGGCTGGACGTGGTCCGCCGGGAGGTGATCGCGGTGGTCGCGGAGCACAAGGCCGCGCTCAAGGCCGCCCAGAACGACCTCGCGGCGATCCGCGCGAAGCTCGCCCGTCATGAGGCATACCTGAACGAGGTGGTCGGCGAGGCCAGCGGCCGCCCCGTCGAGCTCGCGCCGTCGTGGCAGGAGACGCAGGCCGCCCGCGCGGCGCTGACCAGCGGCCCGCGGCCCGCCGACCCGCGCCGCGGGGCGCCGACGGCCCCACCGCCGCCCCCGGCACCGTTCGGAGGCGGCGGTGGCGGCTGGCAACAGGGACAGCGCACCCCCACGCCGCCGGTGAGCGCCCCGCCCTGGCCCCCCACGAGCGCCCCGCCAGCCCCCGCCATGCCCGGGACACCCGCCGTCGCCGGGGCGTCACGGCCGGGGGCGGCTCCGGCCCAGCCTCCGGTACCGCCGAATCTGCCCCAAACCGGCGGCTACCCGGTCGTCGTGCCGCGTAGCGCGCCGCCTGGCGTGTACAGCACGGGCTCGATCCCTCGCGTACCGGCCAGTGGTGCGCCGAGCATGCACAACACCGGGAACATCCCGCGGGTCTCGGTCAGCGGCGTCCCCAACCGCGTCAGCGGCATTCCGGTGTCCGGCGCGACCGGCGTCGTGGGGACGGGGGTCGTCAGCCCGCTGAGCCCACCCGTACCGAATTCGGTCCCGGGCAGAGTGTCCACGGCCTTGCGGATCGCCGCGGCCGGTCTGAAGCAGTCTGAGGCGGCCCTGGCCGCGCCCGGGCGCCAGGCGCCCTCGAATCGACGGGTGTGGGTGAACGCCTCGATCTACTTCGGCTTCGCGCTCCTCGCCGCGCTCGTGCAGATCCCGACGCTGCTCGCGGGCTCGGAGGCCAACGGGATCGGGCTTCTGGCCCTTCCCTGTGCCCTGATCCTGCCTGCCATCGCGTTCGGCCTGGGCTGGCTCACGATCGGCGCGATGACCCGCAAAACCACGTCACGCACGCCGGTGCTCGGCCTCGTCATCAGTCTGCTGGCGCTCATTCCGGTCCTGCTCTTCGTGCTGCTGCTCTGAGCCCCGCCGACGTGTGTGAACCGCAAACCCCCTGTCCCGAAGAATCGGCACAGGGGGTACGAAATCGGAAAAGCTCAGCCGTGCAGGATCAGCGACATCGCCTCGGCGCGTGACTTGGCGTCGTCGCGGAGCAGCCCGCGGACCGCGGACGTGATCGTCTTCGACCCGCCCTTCTGGATCCCGCGCATCGACATGCACAGGTGCTCGCACTCGATGACCACGATGACGCCCCGCGGCTCGAGCTGCGACATCAGCAGATCGGCGATCTGCGCCGTGAGCCGCTCCTGCACCTGCGGCCGCCGTGCGAACACCTCGACCAGCCGTGCCAGCTTCGACAGACCGGTAATCCGGCCGTCTTCGCCCGGGATGTACCCGATGTGCGCCACCCCGTGGAACGGCAGCAGGTGGTGTTCGCACATGGACATGACCTCGATGTCCCGCACGAGCACGAGCTCCTCGTGGTCGGCCTCGAACGAGGTGAGCAGCACCTGGGACGGGTCGATCCGCAGGCCGGCGAACAGCTCCGCGTAGGCGCGGGCCACCCGGGCCGGGGTGTTGCGCAGCCCGTCGCGGTCTGGGTCCTCGCCGATGGCGACGAGGATCTCCCGGACAGCGCTCTCGATGCGCTTGAGGTCGACATTGCGCTCGACCTCGACGCCACCCAGCTTTCCGCTGACGAGGCGGGCGGCGACGTGGTCGAGCTCCCGGTCAGCAACGAGCCCAGTGCCGTCGTCGGGCTCGGTGCTGCTGATCTCGCTCAGCGGTTACCGTCCGGGGTCTCGCCGCCGCTGACGATCCGGAAGTGATCGTCAGCACCGAGGCTCACCGGCTGGGCCACCTCGGAGCCGTTCGCGCCGGGCTCGGGCACCGCGCGCCGGCGGCGGCCGTTGCCGCTGTACGGCGCCATCGGCGGGCGCTTGACCACCCGGGCGCAGATGCGGGCCATGTCCGTCTGCGAGATGGTCTCCTTCTCCATAAGTTCCTCGACAATGTTGTCGAGAACGTCGCGGTACTCGACCAGGATCTCCCAGGCCTCGTCGTGCGCGATCTCGATCAGCGAGCGCATCTCGGCGTCGATCTCAGCGGCGACCTTCTCGGAGTAGTCGCGTTCGTGGCCCATGGTGCGGCCGAGGAACGGCTCGCCTTCGCCGGTGCCGTACTTGACGGCGCCCAGCTTGGCGCTCATGCCGTACTCCGTGATCATCGACCGGGCCAGCGCGGTGGCCTTCTCGATGTCGTTGCCGGCACCGGTGGTCGGCTCGTGGAAGACGAGTTCCTCGGCGGCCCGGCCACCCAGCGCGTAGGCGAGCGTATCGATCATCTCGGAGCGGGTCTGCGTGTACTTGTCCTCGGTCGGCAGGACCAGCGTGTGACCGAGCGAACGGCCGCGGGACAGGATGGTCACCTTGTGCACGGGCGCTGAGTGGGGCAACGCCCAGGCCACGAGCGCGTGACCACCCTCGTGGTACGCGGTGACCTTCTTCTCGTGCTCGCTCATCACGCGCGTGCGCCGCTCCGGGCCGGCGATGACCCGGTCGATGGCCTCTTCGAGGTAGTCGTTGGTGATCGCCCGCTTGTCGTGGCGGGCGGCCAGCAGCGCGGACTCGTTGATGACGTTGGCCAGGTCGGCACCGGTGAAGCCGGGCGTGCGCCGGGCTACAGAGTCGAGGTCGACGTCAGGCGTGAACGGCTTGCCCTTGGCGTGCACCCGCAGGATGGCTTTGCGGCCCTCCATGTCGGGCCGGTCGACGGCGATCTGGCGGTCGAAGCGGCCAGGGCGCAGCAGGGCCGGGTCGAGGATGTCGGGCCGGTTGGTCGCGGCGATCAGGATGACGCCGCCCTTGGTGTCGAAGCCGTCCATCTCGACGAGCAGCTGGTTGAGTGTCTGCTCGCGCTCGTCGTGGCCGCCGCCCATACCAGCGCCGCGGTGACGGCCGACGGCGTCGATCTCGTCGACGAACACAATCGCCGGCGCGTTGGCCTTGGCCTGCTCGAACAGGTCGCGGACGCGGGAGGCACCGACACCGACGAACATCTCGACGAAGTCCGAGCCGGAGATCGAGTAGAACGGCACCCCGGCCTCGCCGGCGACGGCGCGGGCCAGCAGCGTCTTACCGGTACCGGGGGGGCCGTACAGCAGCACACCCTTCGGGATCTTGGCGCCGAGCGCCTGGTACTTCGCCGGGGCCTGCAGGAAGTCCTTGATCTCGTGCAGTTCCTCGACGGCCTCGTCGGAGCCCGCGACATCGGCGAACGTCGTCTTCGGGGTGTCCTTGGAGATCAGCTTCGCCTTCGATTTACCGAAGTTGAGCACGCGCGACCCGCCGCCCTGCATCTGCGACATGAACAGCAGCAGGAGGACCACGAGCACCGCGATCGGCAGCAGGTTGATCAGCAGGCTGACGAAGATGTTGTCCTGAGTGACGTTGACGTTGTACTCGTCGAGTTTGCTCTGGGACTTCAGCGTGCCGAGCTCGTTCTGCAGCTCGTCCGCGCTCTGCGAGGAGAACTGACCCTGGATCTTGTTCGTCTCTGCGCCCTTGACCTTGATCTTGTTCTTCAGGTCAAGGTTCAGCGTCTGCTCCTTGTCCTGGATCACGGCCTTCTTCGCGTTACCGCTGCGAAGCTGCTCGAGCACAACGGACGTGTCCGCCTTCGTGTAACTCGGGCCGGAGGTGAAGAAGGAACTGAGCACGATGGCACCGATGATCACCAGAAGGATCCAGACCACCGGCCGGCGGAACAAACGGGTACGTTCCATGTTGTCGTCGGGCGCACGCAGCGCCCGGCCCCTCCATCCGTAAGGCCGTCGACCACGCCGGACCCACATTCCGACGCGGTGCCGAAAGCGCCGTCAAGGCTGGGCTCAGTTGACGCTTGCGACCATTTGACGGTACACCGTGGCACCGACAGTCGCGGATCGGCGTCGGCCGGGTAGGAGGTGCTCTCAGCAGACTCTCAGGAAGCGCAGGTCAGCCGCGTCCGTACACCGACGGCTTGAGCACGCCGACAAACGGCAGATCGCGGTAGCGTTCCACGTAGTCAAGACCGTAGCCGACCACGAACTCGCTGGGAATGTCGAATCCGACATATCGCACCGGAATGTTGACCTTCAACGCGTCCGGCTTGCGCAGCAGCGCGACGACGTCGACCTGCGCCGCGGAGCGGCTCTCCAGGTACTTCAGCAGCCACGACAGCGTCAGCCCGGAGTCGACGATGTCCTCGACCACGATGACGTGCCGCCCGGCGATGTCCCGGTCCAGATCCTTGAGAATGCGCACCACGCCGGACGAGGTCGTCCCCTGCCCGTACGACGAGACGGCCATGAACTCCATCTCGACCGGCGGGCCGACCCGCCCCAGCGCCCGGGCGAAGTCGGCCATGAACATGACCGCGCCCTTGAGCACGCCGACCAGCAGAATCGACTCGGCGTCGGCGTGATCGGCCGCGACCTGCTTCGCGAGATCCGCCGTCTTGTCGCGAATCTGCTCCTCGCTGACGATCACGTGATCGATGTCGGACGAGTGCCAGGTGGTGCCGTCGGCCATGCGACAAGCCTGCACTATCGGCCGGGCCGGATCGACGGCGGGTGGCCCCGCGAGAGACCAATCTCGCATCGGCGGTCGGTAACCCAACGCCGCCCCCCTCGACGCGCGGCTCGGAGCCCGCGACGCACCCGGCCGGGCATACGCGAGATCGCTTCCTGTGTGCTTCTCCTCGCGGGGCTTCCTCCGCCGGCTTGACGGCCCGTGGCCGACGGTCAGCGTTCGGCTCGGAGCACACCATCGACCCGGGTGACCGACAGGCTGCCCGGCAGCGCGACCGCCCCTTGCCCATGCCAGTTCACGACCAGCGCGTCCAGCGCCGCGACGTGGCGGTGCGACAGTGCGCTACTCGGCGCACCGAGCCGCAGCGCCCAGGCGTGCAGCACCCGAGTCCGGATCGGCCCGGGCAGCCGGACCAGCGCGTCGACCGACAGCCCCGGCACCCGCGGCGCACCGGACCCGGCCGGACCGCCATCACTCGCGATGCCGTAGTCGGACGCCTTCTCCAGCGCGTCGGCGGCCAACTCGTCCAGATAGTTCGAGTCCGCCCCCACAAGGCGGGCGGTCCGCGCCAGGTTGTCCACGACTCCGGCACCGAGCGCCTTGACGAGCGGTCGGATGCGCGACCGGGCATACGCGGCGTCCACGTTGTGCGGGTCCTCCCACACCGCCAGCCCGTCCACCTCGCACGCGGCCCGCGTCTCGGCCCGGCTCACGTCCAGCAGCGGCCGCACGAACAGCACACCGTGCCGCTCCCGCCGCTCCGGCATCCCGGCCAGCCCGCGCGGCCCTGACCCACGCGCGAGCGCGAGCAGCACCGTCTCGGCCTGGTCGTCGCGGGTGTGCCCGAGCAGCACCATCGCGGCCCGGTGCTCGCGGGCAGCCGCCTCGAGCGCCGCATACCGCGCCTCCCGGGCCGCCGCCTCCGGCCCGCCCGCCCCGTCCACGCACACCGCACGTACGTCAACCGGCGCGAACCCGCGCTGCCGCGCCCACTCCGCCAGCCACGCCGCCCGCTCGCCCGAGCCGGCCTGCAGCCCATGGTCCACGGTCACCAGACCGCAGCGCACCCCCATGCGCCGCGTGACAAAACGCGCCGCCACGGCCAGCGCCAGCGAGTCCGCCCCGCCGGAACATGCCACAAGCACCGTGTCCCCGGCCGAAACCCGCGACCCTGCCGAGGCTCCACACCCCACTGAGGCTTCCCACCCCGACGAGCCCCCGGCACCCGTCGAGGCCCGCGAGCCCGGCGAGACTCCACCACCGACCGAGGCCGCTGGCTGGGGCGCGACTCCGCCGCTGAGCGAGCCCCACGGCTCGGGCGATGCTGCGGCCCCCACCAAGGCCGCCGAGCCCGGCGGAACTCCGCCATCCGCTGGGGCCTCAGCGCGCTCCGAGGCCCCGCCACCGGTCGCGCCCGCTGAGGCCCGAGACGCCTCGGTTGTGCGTCCGAGTCCGTCACCGCCAAGACTTCGACGCACCGCGTTGCGAACCGCGGCGACGGGCGGTGCGAGCGCGGCCACCCCGATCAGCCGCTGCTGCTGAACGGCTTGGCGGGTCCTGCGTCGCCGGCCTCATCGCTGCCTGCCTTGCCGGCGTCCGCCTCACCGCCGTCAGCCTCAGCCTCGGCGGGCTCGAAGGCGCCGATCGGCTCGGGGGCCTCGACCGACGCGTCGTGCACGACCTCGGGCTCATCGGAACCGGCCTTGTGCACGACCTCGGCCACCCCCTCGGCCGGAGCCGCCTTCCCGGCCGACTCGGTCGCGGGCGTGGGCTGCGCCGCCGAGGCGACGTTCGCGCCGGGGTCGGGCTGGTGCGGTGCCGGATCCCTGGCCGCGACCATCGCGGTCTCCTCGGGGGTCAGGCCGGCCACCTCGGTCGACTCCGCGACGCCCGCCTCGGCGGGGGAACTGTCGACCGGCTCGGGCACGGTCGGCACCGGGGCCGGCGGAGCCTCCGTCACCGCGGCTTGGGCGGTGACCGGGGCCGCCGGCACGTTGACCGGGCGCTGCAGCGCGCTCGCGCCAAGCACCCGCACCACCCACGCGTCGGGGTCGGTGAGCTCGTCGAGTCGCGGAATGGTCAGCGGCGACTGCCAGATCCTGTTGAACCCGTCCATGCCGACCCGCTCGACGACGGCGTGGACGAACTTGCGGCCCTCGGCATACTGCCGCAGCTTGACGTCGACGCCGAGAATCTTGCGCAGGACCCGGTCGAGCGGGTTGCCGGCCTCGCGGCGCCGGTTGAACTTGGCGCGGATCTCCTCAACGCTGGGGATCACCTCCGGGCCGACGCCGTCCATGACGAACTCGGCGTGGCCCTCCAGCACTGTCATCAGCGCGGTCAGCCGATCGAGCACGGCCTTCTGCCCCGGCGTCTGGACCAGGTCGAGCACCGAGACCCGGCTGTTGGGGTCGCGCACCACGTCGGCGAGGGCGCCGATGCCGCGGCGAACACGCTCGGCGAGCTGGTCCTGGTTGAGCTGGGAGGCGTCGACGAACGCGCCGACCTCACCCAGGAAATAGCCCCGCATCCAGGGCACGGCGGTGAACTGCACCCGGTGGGTCACCTCGTGCAGGCAGACCCACAGGCGAAAGTCACGGGAATCGGCGCCGAGCCTGCGCTCGGCCTCGACGATGTTGGGCGCGACGAGCAGCAGCTGACCCGGATCGGTGGAGAAGACCTCATACTGACCGAGGACCTTGCCCGACAGATACGCCAGCACGGTCCCGGCTTGCACGCCAGTGAGCCGTGAGCCGATGGCCCCGACGATCGCGCCCGGCGCCTTGCCACCGGCGAGCCGCTCGGCCAGCGGCTGAATCACCTGCCGAAGTCCCTCGATGTTGGTAGCGGCCCAGTCGCGGCGATCGACGACGCGCACCGGGGGTCCCTGGATCATGGCCTTCAGGCCGGTGAACTCCGTGACGTGACCGGCCGCCTCATTGGCCAGCTCACGCAGGTCGGTGACCGCGATGGCGGCCTCCTCGTAGGAGACGGCGGGGCCGCTCTTGCCCAACGCCGCTGCGGTTGCTGCGGCCAGATCCCAATCGACGAACTGCGCCATGAACCAACCGTACCCGGGCTGGGCCAGCGGCGCGGGGGGTGGAAACCCTGAGTACACCCTGATCGACACTGCGTGAGCACGGCCGCGCTCAGCGGCAACCACACGCGGCGAGAGCTGCGGCGACGCGGTCCAGCGCGATCACGGCCTGATTTGGATTGGTGGTCTGGTCGGCCATGAACGCGAACGCCAGCGTCCGCCCGTCGGCGTCCACGACGATCCCGGTCAGCGAATTGACGCCGGTGAGTGTGCCTGTCTTCGCCCGCACCAGCCCGGCGGCGGAACCGCCCTCCTGCGACTTGACGTACCGCGTGGCGAGCGTGCCCGAGTAGGCCGCGACCGGCAGTCCGCTGAAGATCGCGTGCAGGTCGCCCTGGTCGGCCCGCGCGGCCAGGGTCAGGATGCCCGTCAGCAGGGCGGGCGACAGCCGGTCGTTGCGGGAGAAGCCGCTGCCGTCGACCAGGCCGTACCCCGCGACCGGCAGCCCGAGATCCTGCAGCACGCCCTTCATGGCCGTGGCGGCACCCTCGAACGAGGCCGGCTGGTTCTTGGCCAGGGCCACCTGCCGGGCGAGCGCGTCCGCGAGCACGTTGTCGCTCTCTTGCAGCATGAACTCGACCATCCGGGCCAGCGGCGCCGACTCGACCTTGCCCAATTCCCGCGCACCTTGAGGCGCGGTGCCGGCGACGACCGCGGTCGCGGGCGCCCCGAGCGCCTTGGCGAACGCCTGAGCGGCCTGCTGGTCGGGCTGGGCGTACCGGTCGGAGTACTTCAACGGCTTCGTCCGCCCGCCCTCGGTCATCAGCGGCGTGATCACGGCCCCGGAACCGCCCGTGGTCGCGTCCGGGTCCCAGCCCGGCCCGATCCCGGAGCCGCTGAACACGGAGACGTCGTAGGTCACCTTCGTCGGTGCTGTGTCGCCGAGCGCCTTCTTGACCTGCGCCGCGAGGTCGTCGATGCGGGCCGCGCCCGGGTAGTACGACGTCGGGAAGACCCCCAGGGTCGGGTCGCCGCCAGCGACGATCACGACTTCCCCGGGCTGCGCTCCCGCGACGACTCGGGTCTGGATTCGGTACGCCGGGCCACGCGTCGCCAGCGCCGTCGCCGCCGTCACCACCTTGGTGGTCGACGCCGGGATCATCGCGGCGTCCTGCTCCGACGAGAAGATCGACTGTCCGGTGGACACGTCGACCACCGACGCCGTGACGTGCGGCCCGAGCGCCTGCGCGGACAGCAGCGGGGCCAGCGACGCGGACACCCCCGACTCCGTCGGTATCGGCGCCTGGGCGTTCATCGCCTCGAGCACCGGCGGCGGCGCCTGTGGGGTCGTGCCCGCTTGCCAGTGTGCCTTCGGCGTGCCCGTGAGCGCGTGCACGATTTCCGAGCCCGCGAACACGGACGTCGCGGCCAGGGCAAGCGCAACGACCAGCGCCACAACGGCGCCGATGAGACCGGCCCGCCCCCCGCGCTGTGGTGTTTCCCTCGACACCGGACCCTCCCCGTTTCGCCGCACGGTGCTGTACGCGAGACTAATGGTCGGCGCAGCGGTGCGAGGGTGAGGAGTCGTCACATGGACTTCGACGTCACGGTCGAAATCCCCAAGGGTCAGCGCAACAAGTACGAGGTTGACCATGCCACGGGCAGGATTCGGCTCGACCGGACGCTGTTCACCTCCACGCAATACCCGGCCGATTACGGCTACATCGAGGGCACGCTCGGCCAGGACGAGGACCCGCTCGACGCGCTCGTGCTCGTGCAGTCCCCGACGTTCCCCGGCTGCCTGATCCGCTCCCGCGCGATCGGCATGTTCCGCATGACGGACGAAAAGGGCGGCGACGACAAGGTCCTGTGCGTCCCGGCCGATGACCCCCGCCTGGAGCACCTGCGGGACATCCACCACCTGGGCGAGTTCGACCGCCTTGAGATCCAGCACTTCTTCGAGGTCTACAAGGACCTGGAGCCCGGCAAGAGCGTCGAGGGCGCGACGTGGGTGGGCCGTGTCGAGGCGGAGGCGGAGATCGCCGAGTCGCGGCGCCGCTACCAGGAGGCGATCGAGGCCGGCACCTACCACGACCCGGGCGTGGCCCCGATCGCTCGCCCGGTCGAGTAGTCGTTCAGTAACATCACGAGCGCCCGGCCCTTGCCTCGGCCGGGCGCTCGGCCGTTTTCCGGCCCTTCTCCGGCCGGTGCTGGCTTCCTGTCCCTCCGGCGGGGCGGCGCTCCCCGGCGTGGCGCGGGTTTCGCCCTCTCGCCGACGCCCCGGGCTACGCGAACAGCCCGTAGAGTCCCAGCACCGCGCAGGCCAGCGGTACGACCGCCACCACGCATAGCGTGTCGAGCAGATCGGCGGCCCGCCCCACGTATGGCGAAGCCGGCCCCAACGCCGCCCGAGCGCCCGCGACGGCCACGACCAGCGCGACCATCGCGACCAGCGGTATGGACGCGGCAATGAAACGAACGTCTACCCGGACGAACAGCGCGATCAGGGCGAAACCCGCCACACCCGCGATGATGAGCGGCAGACGCTGCCGAATCGTCAGAAACGTCCGCGCCCGCAGCAGCAGCGCCGCACCGGCGCCCGCGACCAGCACCGTGCCGGAGATGTCGCCGGATAGGGCCAGCACCAGCGACGCGGCGACGCTGGTGATCGCCAGGCCGATCAGCATCCCCGTGAGCATCTCGTCGGTGCGCGCCACGGCCGCGAAGATCCGCGACCGGTCCGCCGCCGCGGTAAGCCCACGCCCGCTCGACGCGAGGTCGACGGGCAGCGTCACGATCGGCATGGGCAGCTTCCCGAGCCGGATCGCCAGCAGCGGTAGGCCGGCCACGCCCGCGACCAGCACGGCGAGCACGACCGCGGCCGCAGCGGCCGGCCGGGTGACGGTGGCGAGAAGCCCGCCGAGCGCGCCGAGCAACCCGGCGGTCACCCCGGCCACGAAGACGCGCAGCAGGTGTGCGACGCCGACGGGGGCGAGCACGGCGGCGAGCAAGAGCGCGACGGCGCCGAGCAGCGCGCGCCCCGCCAGTGTCGCCGGCTCAGGCGCGGCCAGCCACCCGCCGACCGCCGCGAACGGCAGCGCGAAGGCGGCCAGACCCGCGCCGACCAGCGCGTCACCATACGCCCGCGAGGTCGTGATCCCGATGAGGACGAGCCCGACGGCGACGGCCGCGGCGGCCACCGGCAGGTCGGCCCGGACAATCGACACCAGCGCGACCGTCAGGCCCGCGCCGGCGACCGCCAGTGAGGTCGCCCGGGTCGCGGCTGGGCTCCACGGCATGCCCTGTCGCCGGGCGCCCGCGGCGATCGCCTCGACCACGTCGTCGTACTCGAGCTCGGGCCAGCCCGTCCGGGCCGGCACCAGGTGCAGGACCGCACCGTCGTGGACGCCCTGCCCGGCCAGCCCGGCGGCGGCCGAGAGCGTCGTGCCGTCGGCGCGGCGCAGCAGCCAGCCGCCGTGCCGTTCGCCGTCGTCGGCGAGTCCCGTCCCCGCGTGCTGCAGGAGATCGGGCAGGAGCTCAGCCAGCGGCACCGCATCGGGCACCGCGACATCGACGCGCCGCTGGGGTGCGTTGATCGTGATACGGGCCAGACTGGCCGAGGCGGTGGACATGACATAGACGTATCACGCTGTCCCGCGTCGCGTCGTCCCCCAGCGGCCGACGACTTCACACGGTGACGAACTCCTCACGGAACATCGACCGGGTCCACAAAACGTCGTACCCGCGCCCTAAAGTCCACGGCGTGACATCGGTAGTCGTCAAAAGATCACCTCGGCGCCCCGCTCCGGAGATCCCGAGCGGGGAGCTGATCGTGGAAGCACCCCCGGAGGTCCCGCAGGCACCCGCGTCGCGCTGGCAGCAGATGATCCAGGTGGTACCGATGCTGACCGGCACCATCGCGACCGCCCTGCTGTTCGCGGGGCGCGACGGCGGCACGTATTCCTATGTCATCGGCGCGATCTTCGGCTTCTCCACACTGGGCATGCTGTTCAGTTCCGCCGGCGGCGGCGCACCGAAGAAGGCGGAGATGATGACGGCCCGCCGCGAGTATCTGCGGCACCTGGCGACGCTGCGCCGCCGTGTGCGCGACACGGTCGCCAAGCAGCGCACCGGCTTGCACTACCGCCATCCGGACCCGCACTCGCTGTGGTCCGCGGTGGACAGCTTCCGGCTGTGGGAACGGCGGCCGGCCGACGGCGACTTCGCCATCGTGCGGGTCGCGGTCGGCCCGCAGACGCTCGCAACCCCGCTCGTGGCACCGATGACCCGGCCGCTGGAGGATCTCGAACCGATGGCCGCGGCGGCGCTGCGCCGATTCCTCGACGCGTACTCGGTGGTGCCCGACCTTCCCGTGGCGATCTCGATGCGCAGCTTCGCTCGGATTCACCTGCGCGCGGGCCGCGGGCACGGCTCACGCGGGGGGTCGAGCGCCGGCCTGACCGGCGTGCACGACCCGGCCCGGGCCCTGGCGCGGGCGGTGCTCGCGCAGCTGGCCGTGTTCCACGCCCCCGACGACCTGCTGATCGCGGTGTGCATGGCGCCCGAGCGGCGTGAGTGGTGGGAGTGGACGAAGTGGCTGCCGCACGCCCTCCACCCCACTCAAACCGACGCCGTCGGGCCCGTCCGGCTGTTCGCCGACACCGCGAAGGAGCTTGAGGGTCGCCTCGACGACCTGCTGCGCAGCCGCGGCCGATTCAACGTCGGCCAGGGCCGGGGCAACTCGTCGGCGCCACACCTGGTCGTGGTCCTCGACGGCGGCGACCTGTCCGGCAGCGCCCACCTGGGCACCGACGGCGGCATCGACGGCATGACCCTGATCGACCTCGACCGGGAACCGCCGCGGCTACTCGACCGCTCCGCGATCGTGCTCGACGCGTCGAGCGGCCAACTCATCACCGTCTCGGCCGACAGCGACCTCGCCGAGCCGCAGCCGCCGATCGGGATCGCCGACGCGCTCGATCCAGCCGAGGCCGAGGCGGTCGCCCGGCGCCTTGCCCCGCTGCGGCTGGCGGTCGCCGCCGGCAGCGAGCAACAGGCGGGAGACTCTCGCGAGCCCGGCGCCGACCTGGACTTCCCCACGCTGCTCGGCATCGGCGACCCTGAGACGCTCGACATCGGCAAAACCTGGGCACCCCGCCCGCACCGCGACCGGCTGCGCATCGCGATCGGCGTCGGGCAGCAGGGCCAGCCGGTCGACCTCGACCTGAAGGAGTCCGCCGAGGACGGAATGGGGCCGCACGGCCTGCTCATCGGCGCGACCGGCTCCGGCAAGTCCGAGTTGCTGCGCACACTGGTGCTCGGCCTCGCCGCCACCCACTCGTCCGAAACGCTCAACTTCGTGCTCATCGATTACAAGGGCGGCGCGACATTCGCCCGGATGGACCGGCTGCCGCATGTGGCCGCCTTCATCTCCAACCTGCGCTCGGAACTGCTGCTGGTCGACCGGATGACCGACGCGATCACCGGCGAGGTGATCCGCCGCCAGGAGGTGTTGCGCCGCTCCGGCGACTACGACTCGGTCCGCGACTACGAGCGCGCCCGGGCCGGTGGCGCACCCCTCACTCCGCTGCCGAGTCTGCTGATCGTCTGCGATGAGTTCAGCGAACTGCTGGAGGCCAAGCCCGACTTCATCGACCTGTTCGTGCAGATCGGGCGGGTCGGCCGGTCGCTGGGGATGCACCTGCTACTCGCCTCACAGCGGCTGGAGGAGGGCCGGCTGCGCGGCCTGGACACCCACCTGTCGTATCGCATCGGCCTGCGCACGTTCACGTCGCTCGAGTCGCGGACGGTGCTGGGCGTACCCGACGCATACGAGCTGCCGAAGAAGCCCGGCGGCCACGGCATCCTGAAGTCCGGCACCGAGCCTCTGACCAGGTTCAAGGGTGCCTACGTCGGCGGGCTCTGGCGGCGCACCGGGCGGGTCACGGCCATGTCCGGCGTTGGCGGACGGCCGCGGGTGATGCAGTACGGCACGCGGCACGTGCCGATGCCGCCGGCGCCCAGGCCCGAGGTCGAGCCGGCGGAGGCCCCCGAGGGCGAGAGCCTGCTGGACATCGTCGTCGAACGGCTCGTCGGCCGGGGCGTTCCGGCGCACCAGGTGTGGCTGCCGCCGCTGGCGAGCACGGCCCCGCTCGACGACCTGCTCGGGCCGGTGACGGTCGACCAGGCCCGGGGGCTGACCGTCACCAACCCGCAGTTGCACGCCGCGCTCCACGTGCCGGTCGCCCTCATCGACAATCCGCTGGAGCAGCGCCGGGACGCGCTGTGGTTCCGGCTCGACGGCGCGCAGGGGCACGTGGCGGTCGTCGGCGGCCCGCGCAGTGGCAAGTCCGTGGCACTGCGCACGCTGATCACCGCCCTGGCGCTGACGCACACGCCGGCGGAGGTCCAGGTGTACTGCCTGGACTTCGGCGGTGGTCAGCTGGCCGGGCTGCGCGGGATGCCGCACGTCGGCGGGGTCGCGGGCCGGCTCGACGCCGCCCTCGTCCGGCGTACCGTCGGCGAGGTCGCATCGCTGCTCGACGCGCGCGAGCAGCACTTCGCCACGGCCGGGATCGACGGCATGGCCACCTACCGGCAGCGCCGGGCGGCCGGTGGCCCCGGCAGCCCCGACGACGGTTGGGGCGACGTGTTCCTGGTCGTCGACGGCTGGCAGAGCGTGCGCAAGGACTACGAAGAGCTTGAGGCGGTCCTGTTCGACATCGCGGCCCGCGGCCTGTCGTACGGCATCCACATGGTCGTCTCCGCCTCTCGCTGGATGGACCTTCGCGCCAACTTCCGCGACCTGTTCGGCGCTCGGGTCGAGCTGAGGCTCGGCGACGCGACCGACTCGCTGGCCACCCGCAAAGCGGCCGCCGGTGTGCCGGCCGACGCGCCTGGGCGGGGCATCACGGCGGAGGGTCTGCACCTGCTGGTGGGCCAGCCACAACTCACCAACGGCGAGCCGGGCGAGCTGGTGAAGGCGATCGCCTCGTCCTGGAGCGGGGCACCGGCGCAGCCGGTGCGCCTGCTGCCCGCCGTCGTGCCGTACTCGGCCGTCGCCGACGACGCCGATCCGGCGAACCGCTTCGCGCTGCCGATCGGCGTCGCGGAGTCCGACCTGCGTCCGGTGCGGGTCGACTTCGCGAGCGAGCCGCACTTCATGGTGTTCGGCGAGGCCGAGTCGGGCAAGTCGACCCTGCTGCGGGTGATCGCGACCATGATCAGCACGCGGTTCACGCCGGAGGAGGTGCGGATCGTGCTGATCGACCACCGCCGGAGCCTGCTCGGCGCGGTGCGCACGGAACACCTGATCGGCTACGGCACCGGCACGCAGCAGACCGAGGACCTGATCGCCTCGGTCGCCGACTACATGGAGCGGCGGTTGCCGGGTCCCGACGTGACCGAGGAGCAGCTGCGAAGCCGCGGCTGGTGGACCGGGCCGCAGTGCTTCGTCCTCGTCGACGACTACGACCTGATCCCGACCGGCGCCGCAAACCCGCTGTCGCCCCTGGTGCCCTACCTGGCCCAGGCCCGCGACATCGGTCTGCACCTGATCCTGACCCGCCGCAGCGGCGGCGCGGGCCGCGCCCTATACGAGCCGGTCATCCAGCGCCTCAAGGAGCTGGCGTCGCCCGGCCTCGTCATGTCCGGCGACCGCGAAGACGGCGTGGTGCTGGGCGACGTCAAGTTCGGGCCGCTCCCGCCGGGCCGCGGCCGCCTCGTGACGAGAAAGGAGAACGGCATCTTGATCCAGGTCGCCGACCTCCCCGCGGCGTAGCAAGGCCCCATCGGCCTGCCCCGCGCGGGCAGAGACACACGGCGGGCTGAGGCGTTGCCACGGGCGTGGGCCCGCGCAGGCCGGCGGCGCGTGGCGGCCGGACACGCGCCGGGCCGAGCCGCGCGGAAGGCCAGGCGCGCGGCGACGAGATGCACGCCGGGGTCAGGGGTTGCGCGGCGGGCCGGACACGCGCCGTGGACCACGACCCGCCACGAACCGGGGCCCACCACGCGAACCACGACCCAACGCACCCGGACCCGCTGCGGACCAGGACCAGCCGCGACCACACAACCCCGCCGCGAACTGGGGCCCGCCGCGCGGACCACGACCTGGCGGACCGGGACCCGCCGCAGACCAGGACCTGCCGCGGCCGCGTGCGCTCGCGACAGGCCGGCCAGCGCTCGCCCGCGCTGGGCGCAACGATGCACGTTGAGCTACAGCCTCATCGGCACGCCGCCGATGGAGGCTGGCGGAGCTGGGCGGGGTCGGCGCTGCGAGGTTCGCCGTGGTGTCGAGGGCGGGCCGTGACGGGGTGACGGGGGTTCGTGCAGGCAGACAAGTTCGTCGCGGGCCCACCGTCGACGGGTTGGGGGTGGTGTCGATGAGGTGAAGGTTGGGTCCGCGGAAGTGGGATGACCATAGGGCACGCCGGGCGGCAGCTTGCTCGTTGCCACCTTTCGGCGAGATGGGCGTACCGGGCTGACAGATCTGGGCATCGCCGTCCAAAATGGGGTCCATCGCGCTTACCGCCATCGTCCGCGCCGCCGGCCGTGTCCTTGCCATAGGGCTGTCGGCGGCGCTCGGCTGTGCGGTGGCGGTTGGGGCGGCGCCCGGTGTCGCGGTGGCCGATCAGGTCCGGGGCGGGCATTGGCAGCTGACGGCGCTCGGTGTGCGCGACGCCTGGAAGGTTTCCATCGGCAAGGGCGTGGTCGTCGCGGTCATCGACAGCGGGGTCGACGCGAGGCATCCGGATCTTGTGGGGCAGGTGCTGCCTGGGATCGATCTCGTAAACCCGGAGGCGAACGACGCAGGGAGGGTCGATCCCGTCGGGCATGGGACGACAGTGGCGGCGCTGATCGCGGGGAGCAGCAAGGACAGCTCCGGGGTCGAGGGGATCGCGCCGGGGGCCAAGATCCTGCCGATCCGGGTTCTGGACAAGGAGAACAAGTACGACGATCCAGATGTCGTGGCGCAGGCCGTGCGGTGGGGCGTGGACCACGGGGCGACCGTGATCAACCTGTCGCTCGGTGGCGCGATGCGCAGTGAGGCGATCGCGGCGGCGCTGCGGTACGCGGCGGCGCACGACGTCGTTGTCGTCGCGTGCACCGGCAACATCGCCACCGATCCGTCGATTCACCAGGTGTGGTATCCGGCGCGGGAGCCCGGCGTCGTCGCCGTCGCCGGGCTGGGGACGGCGCGGACCGGCGGGGCGAACCCGGCCGGCAACGGCGGGGAGACGCTGTGGTCGGGGTCGCTCACCGGGCCCGAGACGGTGCTGACGGCGCCGGCCGTGAACCTCACGGGAGCGAGGCCCGGCGGCGGGTACTGGCAGGTGCAGGGCACGAGCTTCGCCGCGCCGCTGGTGGCGGGGGTGGCCTCGCTGGTGCGGGCGCGGTACCCGCAGATGAGCGCGGCCAACGTGATCAACCGGCTGATCGGAACCGCTAAGGATCTGGGGCCCAAGGGACGGGACGACCAGTTCGGGTATGGCGAGGTGGACCCGGTCGCGGCGCTGCGCGACAGCGTGCGCGAGGTGGCCACGAACCCGCTGGTCGAGGCTTCGCCGCAGCCGGGGGTGAGCTGGAGCACGCAGGCCGAGGGGTCGTCGCCGATGTGGCCGGGCGGGGCGGCGCCGATGCCGTCCACCTCGCCTACGGATCCGGAGTTCGAGCGGCTGACGGACGACGGACGCCCCGGGACCAGCGCGGTCGCCGGGCTGGTTGTCACGCTACTGATCGCGGGCGGCGGCGCGACCGGCGTGTTACTGCACTATCGCCGCCAGGCCAAGGGACCACCGGCACTGTAAGAGCCAACGGGTCAAGCGACCACCAGCACCATAAGAGCCGCCAGGTCGAGCCACCGAAACAGCGAGCTATGCGCACTTGCCGGTGCTCGTCGGGTCCGTGTGCGCCTTGCCCGCCTCCGCGACGACCGCCGCCTCGTCCGCCGTCACCGCGAAGCCCGTCTGCGGGTCGTCGGCGGCTGCAGCGAAGATGACGCCGAGGACCGTGCCGTCCGGGGCGAGCAGCGGGCCGCCCGAGTTTCCGGAGCGGACCAGCGCGCGGATGGTGTAGATCTCGCGGGTGACCTTGCCGTTCTCGTAGATGTTCGGACCGGTGATGTTGCGGTAGTCGCGGATGCGGGCCGATTGTGCGTCATACGGGCCGTCGAGCGGATAACCGAGCACGATCGCGTCGGAGTTGGACTCGGACTTCTTCGGGGCGAACTGCATGCTCGGGGCGTTGAGGTTCTTGACGTACAGCACGGCGATGTCACGCTCCGGGTCGTAGGCGACGACGGTCGCGGGCAGCTGGCGCGAGGAGCCGTCGACGACGACGTTGACGGTCTTGGTGCCGGCGACCACGTGGGCGTTGGTCATCACGCGGTTCGGCGCGTAGACGAACCCGGAGCCCTCGATGCGCCGCGAGCAGCTCGGCGCCTGGCCCAGGATCTTGACGACCGACTTCTTGGAGTTCTTGACGAGCTCGGAGCCGGCGAGCGCGGGGTCGGGCGGGGAGACCTCCCTGACCCGCGTCGGGGACAAGCCGTCGAACACATTCGGGAAACCGCGCGTGTCGACCGTGTCGCGCAGCGCCTGCGACAGCGCGTCGGCCTGCGCGGGCATGGCCTTGTCGACCACGTTCAGGATGATCGAGTTGCTCACCGAGCGGGCGAGCCAGGGCAGCGATGAGGCGCTCAGCGGTGCGGCGACCAGCCAGACGACGAGCAGGACCGCGACCAACGAGACCACGGCGCCGCCGGCATTGTCCGCGGCCTGCGCGTTGCGGCTCACGATCGCGTTGCGCAGCCGGTTGCCCACGAAGCTGGCCAGCGCCTGACCGGCCACGGCCAGGCCGAAGACGGCGGAGAGCGAGATCACCACGCGGGCCGGGTCGGACGTGAAGAAGCGCTCGGCGAGCAGCGGCCCGAGTTGCAGGCCCAGCAGCGCGCCACCGAAGAAGCCGACGAATGACAGCAGACCGACAAGGAACCCCTGGCGATAGCCGTTGATGGCGAACATCACCATGAGGAGCACGAGGACGATATCGATCACGCTGCCAGACACGCATTCAATGTACGGGTGTGGCACCAGATGCCGGCAGTTCCTCAACCCGGCCGGCCGGCCAGTCCACCGCCCATCCGCCGAGTTCCAGCAGCGCAGACAGCACGCCTGCGGTGAAGCCCCACACCAACATGTCGTGAATCCGAAAGGCCGGGCCGACCCATCCGCTCGGGTGGCGAATCCGCAGGCGGTGCGCCGGATCGACCAGCTCGCGGATCGGCAGGCGCTCGACCCGGGCCACCTCCAGCGGGTCGGCGGGGCCGACCGGGTGCGGCTCGCGCCACCAGGCGAGCACTGGCGTGACGAGGAAGTTACTCACCGGGATCCACATCATGGGCAGGGTGGTGACGACCTCGACCGTGCTCGGGTCCAGACCGACCTCTTCCTCTGCCTCGCGCAGCGCGCAGGCGATCGCGTCGGCGTCGCCGGGGTCGACCGCCCCGCCGGGAAAGGCGGGCTGGCCGGCGTGGTTACGCATGGTCGCGGCGCGCTGCAGAAGAAGCACGTCAGGCCCGGTCACTGCGTCCTCGCCGAACAGCACGAGCACCGCGCTCTGCCGCCGCCCCTCACCGTCCGGGGTGGGCAGTCGCGTGAAGTCGGTGGCTTCGGCCGAGCGCACCCGAGTGAGTAGAGGTTCGAACCAATCCGGCAGAACGCTCATACCGACACCCCGAGATACTGCTGCGTCAGCTCCCTCAGCCGGGCCTCGGTGAGTGCCTCG
Organism: Dactylosporangium sp. NPDC051484; assembly: GCF_040689395.1. Classification (NCBI taxonomy): domain Bacteria; kingdom Bacillati; phylum Actinomycetota; class Actinomycetes; order Micromonosporales; family Micromonosporaceae; genus Dactylosporangium; species Dactylosporangium sp. NPDC051484. The sequence continues at coordinate 262,531 of NZ_JBFAZX010000006.1, forward strand.
CCCTGATAGGCGTATGCGATCCGGCCGCCCGGCGTGATGAACAGCGTCGCCGGCAGCGCCGACGCCAGCGCCTTCGACACCAGCGGGCTCACCGCGATCGCCAGCTGCTGGCTCTGGTCCTCCAGCATCGGGAAGGTCAGCTTATTGTCGTCGATCACGGCCTTGGCCTGGTCGTGGCGGTCCTTCGTGACCACGCCCACGACCCGGACGCGGCCGGCGCCGTCCGCGGCGAACTGGGCCAGCACCGGCAGCTCGGCCCGGCACGGCTTGCACCAGGAGGCCCACAGGTTGACGATCGTGGGCTGACCGCCCAGGTCGGCGATGTCGGTGAACCGGCCGCCGAAGAAGCACGGCAGCGCCATCGCCGGCAGCGCGGGCCCGGATTCGGTACCCCCGGAAGGCGCCGAAGAGGCCGAAGACCCGGAAGGCGCCGAAGACGCTGAGGAGTCGGACGGCGCGGGCGAGAGGCGCTCGATGCATCGCGGACCCGTCGGGGCGCCCGCGTCGGTCGCGGCGGTGGGCGCCTTGACGTCGGCGGCGCAGGCCGTGAGCCCAAGCAGTAACGCCCCGACCAGGAGCAGCCGGCCCCTCACAGGACCAGCTCGGCGAGCTCGGCGACGCGGGGACCCTTGAGCAGCTTGACCGCCTCCTCGACGCCGGTCGGGCCCAGACCGTACGCCGGGCAGTCCCGCCGCAGGGTGCACGCCCCGCAGGCGGGTTTGCGCGCGTGACAGACGCGGCGGCCGTGGAAGATCACGCGGTGCGAGAGCATGGTCCAGTCACGCGGCGCGAAGAGGGCGGCCACGGCGAACTCGATCTTCACCTCGTCGGTCTCGGGCGTCCAGCGCCAGCGCTGAACGAGCCGGCTGAAGTGCGTGTCGACGGTGATCCCGGGCACGTCGAAGGCGTTGCCGAGAATCACGTTCGCGGTCTTGCGCCCGATCCCGGGCAGCGACACGAGCTCAGCGAGCGTGCCGGGCACCTCGCCACTGTGCCGCTCGATGAGGGCCTGGCCCAGCCGGATCAGCGAGTCGGTCTTGTTGCGGAAGAAGCCGGTCGGCCGGATGAGCTCCTGCATCTCCAGGCGGTCGGCCGCGGCGTAGGCGGCGGCGTCCGGGTAGCGCGTGAACAGCTTCGGCGTCACCTCGTTGACCCGCACGTCCGTGCACTGCGCGGAGAGGATCGTGGCGACGGCGAGCTCGAGCGGGTTGGTGTAGTCCAGCTCGCAGTGCGCGTCGGGGTGGATGATCGCGAGCGCGCGCCCCATACGTCGCGCCCGTCGCTTCAACGCCAGCGCGGTCTCGGTCACGCAACGACAATACGTCGCCCGCGACCGAGGCCTCGATCGAGCAGCCGCGCGTTGTGCCACCGTCAGGACGCTAGGCGGCCGGCGGCGTGATGGTCCCGTCCTCGGCGATCTTCGCCCCGGTGGTCGGGAAGTCCTGCTTCGTGAGGTTGGACACGAACGGGATCGCCTGCTTCTTGGGGTCGGGCCTGGGCAGACCCGGCGCGACCATGTAGGTGGCGGTCAGCGAGCCGCTCTTCCACGTGCCGTCGCCGAGCAATTGGACCTTGAGCACCCCGCCGATGCCGACCGTGCCGTTGTAGCTCAGGGCCTTGTACCCCGCGAAGTTGCCCAGGCTGTAGGCGATCAGCCGACCCTTGTAGAACTCCATCGCGCGCATCACGTGCGGGCCGTGCCCGATGACCAGGTCGGCGCCGGCGTCGACGACCCGGTGACCGAACGCGATCGGGTCGCAGCGGTTCTCGCCGAGGAACATCTCCGTGCCGGGCTTGACGTGGGTCTTGTCCGCGCCCTCGGCGCCCTGGTGGACCTGCACGACCACGATGTCGGCCTTGGTCGCGGCCTCCTTGACGATCTTCTCGGCGGCGTCGAGTTCGTAGCAGAGGTTCGACCACTTGTAGGAGGCGAACCCGATCACGGCGATCTTCACGCCCTTGGCCTCGCCGACGGAGATCATGCCCGGCCAGCCGGTGTACTTGATCCCCGCCTCGTCCAGCGCCTTCTGCGAGTTCTTGTAGCCCACCTCGCCGAAGTCGTACGCGTGGTTGTTGGCCATGGTCATCATCATGAAGCCGGCGTCCTTGAGGTTTTGCACGAACGCGGGCGGGGTGCGAAACGCGAAGCAGGTCTTGCCGGCGCTTTCGGCGGAGCACTTGCCCACGCCGGTGTCCTCGGTCAGCACCTGCTCGAGGTTGCCCATCTGGAAGTCGGCGGCGAGGTACTGCTTCACCGGGTCGAAGAAGCCCTTGCCGTTGTTCGGCGGCAGGCCGCCGGGGGCCATGCCCATGACGATGTCGCCGGTCGCGCTCAGCGTGATGCCGTCGGCCGGGCCGGGGATCGCGCCGCCGGCCTTCGACCCGGCGGGCCCGGAGCTCCCGGCCCCGACCGCCTGCTGCTGGGTCGGGCCCTGGCCGGCGGGGGGCTTGTCGTCGCCGCCGCCGAGGAATGTGGCCGCGCCCGCGATGCCGGCGCCGATGAGCACCACCGCCACGGCACCGATGATGATCGCGGTCCGCCGCCCGCCACCGCGTGGGGGCGTGGACGGGGGCTCGCCAGGCAGCGGCAGCTTGCGCCGGCCGGCGCGCTCCTCGGGCTGATACGCCTTGGCCGCGTACAGATCCTCCGGTCGGGTCGGCCCGGGGATCGGCTCGCGGCCGCCCCCGTACACCGGCCCGGTGCCCTCGTTGCCGCCGTAGATCGGCCCGGTGCCCTGGTTGCCGCCGCCGTAGACCGGCCCGGTGCCCTGGCCGCCGCCGTAGACATTGCCGGTGCGACCCGCCGCAAAGCCGTCAAAACGGCCCGTAGTGGGTCCGTCGCCTCCGGCCTGCCCGGTCGGTTGGTCGCGTGGAGACGCGGGCGAGGCGCCATATCCGGTCCGGTCGTCGCGCCGATCCGGCTGCTCGTCCGGCCAGCGAGACGGTCCGCCGTATACCGTCATGGGTCCCTCACTCCGCCACTCGGCGACTCCCCGCGCCCACATCGAGCGCAAGCGGGTCGTGTCCGACGCGAAGATATCGCACCCCGGCGAGCCCGGTACCGACCTTGTGTGCGACAGCCGCGCCGCAGGTCGGCGAGTATCATGACCTCCTGCCCAACGTCCGGAACACGATCCCGTATGCCTAAACTGGCGTTCGCGCGGTCGCCTTCGAAGCGGACGACGCGCCGAGGGATTGAGGTGGACGCGATGGACGAGGTACTGGCTCGCAGCGGCATTTTCCAAGGGGTCGAGCCCGAGGCCGCGGAATCTCTCGCCAAGGAGATGGAAACGATCGATGTCCGCAAGGGCGAGGTCGTGTTCAGCGAGGGCGAGCCCGGCGACAGTCTGTACATCGTGCTGTCCGGAAAGATCAAGGTGGGTCGCCGCGCGGCCGACGGGCGGCAGAACCTGATCGCGGTCATGGGCCCCAGCGACATGGTCGGCGAGCTGTCGCTGTTCGACCCCGGCCCGCGCACGGCCACCGCCACCGCGGTGCTCGACACCCGGCTGGCCCGGCTGCGCAAGCAGGCGCTGCGGCCCTGGCTGACCAACCGGCCGGAGATCGCCGAGCAGCTGCTGCGCGTGCTGGCCAGGCGCCTGCGCCGGACCAACGACGCGCTGGCCGACCTGATCTTCACTGACGTGCCGGGCCGCGTGGCCAAGACGCTACTGCAGATGGCCGGCCGCTTCGGCACCCGCGACGGCGGCGTCCTGCGGGTCAATCACGACCTCACGCAGGAGGAGATGGCCCAGCTCGTCGGCGCCTCGCGCGAGACGGTGAACAAGGCCCTCGCCGACTTCGCCTCGCGGGGCTGGCTGCGGCTCGACGGCAAGAGCGTGATCATCATGGACCCGGAGCGCCTCGCCCGTCGCGCACGCGTGTAACTGGCAGCGCATATGCGCATATAACTGACAGCCCTGGACACCCCTGAGCCGCCCGCGAACCGGGCGGCTTAGTTTCGAGCAAAAAACAATCAGTCTTGACTGTTTGTTTCTCGCGGTACACCCTGAAGCAATGACCGCACAGCAGGAGCGCAGCCGCGTCACTCAGCGGCGCCTGCTCGAGGCCACCGTCGAGTGCCTCCACGAGTTCGGCTGGTCCGGCGCGACCACCACGGTCATCGCCGAGCGGGCCGGCGTCTCCCGCGGCGCCCAGCTGCACCACTACCCGACGCGCGCCGCCCTGGTGCTCGCCGCCGTGCAGCACCTCGCCGAGCGGCGGGCGGAGGAGATCCGCACCGAGGCCGCGGCGCTCACCGGCGATCGCGAGCGGCGCCTCGACCGCGTGATCGAGCTGCTCGCGTCGGCATTCACCGGCCCGCTGTTCGTCGCCGCGCTCGAGGTCTGGGTCGCCGCGCGCACCGACGCCGAGCTGCGCGACGCGCTCGTGCCGATCGAGGCCCGGGTCGGCCGCGAGATGCACCGCCTGACGGTCGAGCTGCTCGGCGCCGACGAGTCGCGCCCGGGCGTGCGCGAGGCGATCCAGGCGACGCTCGACCTGCTGCGCGGGCTCGGCGTCGCCAACCTGCTCACCGACGACGCCCCCCGCCGCACCCAGCTCCTCGCGGCGTGGAAGCAGCAGCTGGCAAGGCTCATCTAGAGGACCGATCGGGAGATGGCGATGGTGCTGCTGGACGAGGTACTGCGAGACCTGCACGCGGAGTCCGAGGCGCTCGACCTGCTGGTCAGCGGCCTGAGCCCGCAGGACTGGAGCCGGCCGACCCCCGCGCCCGGCTGGACCGTCGCGCACCAGATCTCGCACCTGCACTGGGTCGACGAGCTCGCCACGCGCGCCAACACCGACCCCGCCGGGTTCATCGCCCGGCTCGGCGAGACGTTCGAGGACCCCACCACGTTCGTCGACCGGGCCGCCGCGGCCGGCGTGGCCCCGCCCGACGAGCTGCTCCCCCGCTGGCGCGCCGGCCGTGCGGCGCTCGCCCGGGCGTTAACGGACGTTCCGCCCGGCGAAAGGCGCCCCTGGTTCGGCACCGCGATGTCGCCGCTGGCCAGCGCGACCGGCCGGATGATGGAGACCTGGGCGCACGGGCGGGACATCGCCGAGACGTTCCCCGACGACGAGCGAGCGCGGGAACACCTGCGCCCCACGCAGCGGCTGCGCCACGTGGCCCACATCGGGTACCGCACGATCGGCCACGGCTTCGAAAGCCATGGCCGGCCGGCCCCGGAGGCACCGTTCCGGGTCGAGCTGTCCACGGTCGACGGGGCGCTCTGGGAGTACGGCCCACCGGACGCGCCCAATCGGGTGACCGGACCGGCACTGGACTTCTGCCTGCTGGTCACGCAGCGCCGGCACCCCGCCGACCTGGCCCTGCGGACGAGCGGCGGCGACGCCGCCGAGTGGCTGACGCTGGCCCAGGCGTTCGCCGGCCCGCCCGGCGCCGGCCGCGAGCCCCGGGCAGTGGCACGGTGAACACCGGCGCCGCGCTGCGGATCGGCAACGCCTCCGGCTTCTACGGCGACCGCCTCACCGCCTGGCGCGAGATGCTCGACGGCGGCGAGCTGGACGTGCTGACCGGCGACTACCTCGCCGAGCTGACCATGCTCATCCTGGGCCGCGACCGCATGAAGGACCCGGCGACCGGCTACGCCAAGACGTTCCTGCGCCAGCTCGAGACCGTCCTGGGGACAGCGCAGGAGCGCGGCGTCCGCCTCGTGAGCAACGCCGGCGGGCTCAACCCGGCCGGGCTGGCCGAGGCGATCCGGGCGCTCGCCACGCGCCTCGGCCTGTGGGTCACGGTCGCCCACGTCGAGGGCGACGACGTCAAGGACCGCGCCGCGGAGCTGGGCCTGGGCCGGCCGCTGACCGCCAACGCATACCTCGGCGCGTTCGGCATCGCCGAGTGCCTCTCCGCCGGCGCGGACGTCGTCGTCACCGGCCGGGTCACCGACGCGTCGCTGGTCGTCGGCCCCGGCATCGCCCGCTTCGGCTGGACCCGCGACGACCTCGACGCCCTGGCCGGCGCCACGGTCGCGGGCCACGTGCTCGAGTGCGGGGCGCAGGCCACCGGCGGCAACTTCGCGTTCTTCACCGAGCTGCCCGACGGCGCCCGCCGCCCCGGCTTCCCGCTCGCCGAGCTGCACGCCGACGGCAGCGCCGTGATCACCAAGCACCCCGGCACCGGCGGCGCGGTCACGGTCGAGACGGTGACGGCGCAACTGCTGTACGAGATCGGCGCCCCCGCCTACGCCGGCCCCGACGTCGTCGCCGACTTCGCCACGATCCGCCTCGCCCCCGACGGCCCCGACCGCGTCCGCGTCGACGGCGTCCGCGGCACCCCGCCCCCGCAGACCGTCAAGGTCGGCGTGAACGTGCTGGGCGGCTTCCGCAACGCGATGACGTTCGTGCTGTGCGGCCTTCGAATCGAGGAGAAGGCCGCCCTGGTGCGCGCTCAGCTGGAGGACGCGCTCGGCCCGGAGGGCCTGGAGTTCGCGCTGGCCCGCACCGACCGCCCCGACGCCGCCGACGAGCCGTCCGCGAGCGCCCTGCTCACGGTGCACGTGAAGGACCCGGACCCCAAGCGCGCCGGGCGGACGTTCTCGCAGGCCGCCGTGGAGCTGGCGCTGGCCTCCTACCCCGGGCTGGCGCTGACCGCGCCACCGGGCGACGCCATCCCGTTCGGCGTCTTCACCGGCCATGCGATCCCGCAGGGCGCGGTCGACCACGTGGCCGTGCTGCCGGACGGGACCCGGCGTCGCATCGCGCCACCCGACTCCCCGAATATGTCGAAATATCCTCAAAGTCAGGACGCACCAGCGGGCGATTCGCATGCTGACCCGCAAGCTACGATTCGCGCCCCGCTCGGGGCACTGTTCGGGGCCAGATCCGGGGACAAGGGCGGCGACGCCAACATCGGCGTCTGGGCGCGCAGCGACCGGGCGTACGAGTGGCTGCGTGCCGAGCTCACCGTCGAGCGGCTCAAGAAGCTGCTGCCCGAGGCCGCCCCGCTGCGGACCGAGCGGTACGAGCTGCCCAACCTGCGCGCGGTCAACTTCGTGATCCACGGGATTCTCGGCGAGGGGGTCGCGGCCAGCACGCGGTTCGACCCGCAGGGCAAGGCGCTGGGCGAGTGGCTGCGCTCCCGGATGGTCGACCTGCCCGAGGAGCTGCTGAGCGGGGAGCCGCTGCCGTGAACGACCGAGGAACGGCGCCGGCTGCGGGAGCTGACGTGGCGCGCGGACGTCCGCCACGTCGCGATGCGTGTCGCAAGCGGCGAGCGGCTCGTTACGGAGGTGGCGATGGTGAAGAACACCGCGGGCATCGGCGGCGGGACCACGGAGATCATGAACAAGATCATCGCTGAGCAGTTGGGGGCCTGAGGCATGCCGGTGTTGACGAGCAACCTCGACCTGGGTGGGGGCAGTCGCCCAGGGGACCCGCGCGTAAGCGCCTATCAGGAGAATCGTCAGGCGATGCTCAAGCGGCTGACCGAGTTGGAGTCGGCGTTGCGGCAGGCGCGCGGCGGCGGGGGCGAGAAGTACGTGGCCCGCCACCACGCGCGCGGCAAGCTGCTGCCGCGCGAGCGCATCGAGCTGCTGGTCGACCGCGACTCGCCGTTCCTGGAGCTGTGCCCGGTCGCCGCGTGGGGCACCGACTATCCGGTCGGGGCCAGCGTCGTGACCGGCATCGGCATCGTCGAGGGCGTTCCCTGCGTGATCGTGGCCAACGACCCGACCGTGCGGGGCGGCTCGGTCAACCCGTTCTCGCTCAAGAAGACCCGGCGGGCCGGGCAGATCGCCCGGGAGAACCGGCTGCCGCTGATCAATCTGGTCGAGTCGGGCGGCGCGGACCTGCCGCAGCAGGCGGAGATCTTCATCCCGGGCGGCGCCGCGTTCCGGGACCTGACGCGGCTGTCGGCGGCGGCGATCCCGACACTCGCGGTGGTGTTCGGCAACGCGACGGCCGGCGGCGCGTATGTGCCGGGCATGTCGGACTACACGATCTTCGTGCGCGACCGGGCGAAGGTGTTCCTGGCCGGGCCGCCGCTGGTGAAGATGGCGACCGGCGAGACGGTGGACGACGAGACGCTCGGTGGCGCGGTGATGCACGCGACGCGCTCGGGCCTGGCCGACTTCGTGGCCGAGGACGAGCGCGACGCCCTGCGCCTGGCGCGCGGCTGCATACGCAATTTCCGAAATCCCGCGCAAGCCAGCGCCTACGGCCCCGACCCGCAGTACGACGCCGACGACCTGCTGGGCATCCCGAGCGCGGACCTACGCGTGCCGTTCGACCCGCGCGAGATCCTCGCCCGCATCCTCGACGGCAGCGAGTTCGACGAGTTCAAGCCGGCCTACGGTGCGGCGCTGTGTACGGGCTGGGGCACGATTCACGGCCACCGCGTCGGCGTGCTGGCCAACGTCCGCGGCGTGCTGTTCTCCGCCGAGGCGCAGAAGGCCGCCCAGTTCATCCAGCTGGCCAACAGCAGTGGCATCCCGCTGGTCTTCCTGCAGAACACCACCGGGTACATGGTCGGCAGCGAGTACGAGCAGGGCGGCATCATCAAGCACGGCGCGCTGATGATCAACGCGGTGGCGAACTCGCGGGTGCCACACCTGACGATCAACATCGGTGCGTCGTACGGCGCCGGCAACTACGGCATGTGCGGCCGCGCCTTCGAGCCGCGGTTCCTCTTCACCTGGCCCAACGCCAAGTCCGCGGTCATGGGGCCGCAGCAGTTGGCCGGCGTGCTGTCGATCGTGGCTCGGCAGGCGGCCGAGGCGAAGGGGCACGCCTACGACGAGGAGCAGGACCGCACGATGCGGTTGATGGTCGAGCACAAGGTGGAGCAGGAGTCGGCGGCGCTGTTCCTGTCCGGCCGCCTCTACGACGACGGCGTGATCGACCCGCGCGACACCCGCACCGTGCTGGGCATGTGCCTGGCGCTCGTGGGCACCGGCAAAACCGCCCAATTCGGCGTATTCCGGCACTAGGGAGCAATAGTGATCAGTAGGCTGCTGGTAGCCAACCGCGGCGAGATCGCCCGCCGGGTGTTCGCCACCTGCCGGGCAATGGGGATCGAGACGGTCGCCGTCTACTCCGACGCGGACGCCGACTCCCCGCACGTCGCCGAGGCCGACTACGCCGTGCACCTGCCCGGCAACTCGCCGGCGGCCACCTACCTGCGCGGCGATCTGCTGATCGCGGCGGCCCGCAAGTGCGGCGCCGACGCGGTACACCCGGGATATGGGTTTCTCTCGGAGAACGCCGACTTCGCGCGGGCGGTGATCGACGCGGGCCTGACCTGGGTCGGCCCGTCGCCGAAGGCGATCGCGATGATGGGCTCGAAGCTTGAGGCCAAGGCGCTGCTCGCCGAGGCCGGGGTGCCGATGCTGCCGACCGCCGTCGAGCCCGAGGACGTCGACGCGTTCCCGGTGCTGGTCAAGGCGTCCGCGGGCGGCGGCGGCCGGGGCATGCGGATCGTGCGCGATCGCGAGTCACTGGCCGAGGCCGTGGCGGCGGCGCGCCGCGAGGCCGCGTCGGCGTTCGGCGACGGGACGGTCTTCTGCGAGCGGTACGTCGAACGCGCCCGCCACATCGAGGTCCAGATCATGGCGGACTCGCACGGCAACGTCGTCCCGCTCGGCGAACGCGAGTGCTCGATCCAGCGACGGCACCAGAAGATCGTCGAGGAGACGCCCTCGCCTGCGGTCGACGCGGCGCTGCGCGAGCGGCTCTGCCAGGCGGCGATCGTGGCCGCCCGCGCGGTCTCCTACGTCGGCGCCGGCACCGTCGAGTTCCTGCTGGCGCCGGGCGGCGAGTTCTTCTTCCTGGAGATGAACACCCGGCTGCAGGTCGAGCACCCGGTGACCGAATGCGTGGTCGGCGTCGACATGGTCCGGCTGCAGCTGGTCGTGGCCGAGGGCGGCGCGCTGCCGTTCAACGGCCCGCCGCCGCTGCGCGGCCACGCGATCGAGGTCCGCCTGTACGCCGAGGACCCCGCATACGCATGGATGCCCTCCACCGGCACGCTGCACCGCTTCGACGTCCCCGGGGCGGCGAACGCGTTCGGCCCCCTACCCGAGCCGGGCCTGCGGCTGGACTCCGGCGTCGCCGACGGCTCGGTCATCGGCGTGCACTACGACCCGATGCTCGCGAAGCTGATCGCCTGGGCGCCGACCCGCGCCGAGGCCGCCCGGATGCTCGGCGGGGCTCTCGCACGGGCGCGCATCCACGGCGTGACGACCAACCGCGACCTGCTCGTGCGGGTGCTGCGGCACGCGGCGTTCCTGTCCGGCGGTACCGACACCGGCTTTCTGGATCGCCACCCCGAGGTGTTCACGCCCCTGCTCTCCTCGGTCGACGCGGTGCGCCTGTCGTGCCTCGCGGCGGCGCTGTCCGGCGCCGCTCGCCGCGCCAAGACCGCGCTGATGCCCGGCCTGCCCTCCGGCTGGCGCAACGTGCCCAGCGCGCTGCAGACGGTGGTGTACGAGGGGCCGGGCGGCACGATCGAGGTCGGCTACCGGCTGGACCGCGCCAACGACCTCGCCGCCTGGGCCGTGCGCCGGATCGATCCGGAGGACTCGGGCAACGCTGGGCTGCCCGGCGCCGCGCTCGACCCGGCCGGCGCGATCGACCATCCGCCGGCGGCGATCCTCAGCGCGACCGGCGAGCGGGTGGTGCTCGACGTCGGCGGCGTGCGGCTGCAGTTCGCGATCCACGAGGTCGACGGGGTGTCCTTCGTGGACAGTACCGAGGGCTCGGTGACGCTGACGGAGCTGCCGCGGTACCCGCTACCCGTCGCCGAGCAGCCCGAGGGCTCCCTAGTCGCGCCGCTGCCCGGCGCGGTCGGCCGGGTGCTCGTCGTGCCCGGCCAGCGGGTCATGGCCGGCGATCTGCTGCTGACGGTGGAGGCGATGAAGCTCGAACACCCCGTGCACGCCCCCACCGACGGCGTCATCAGCGACCTGCGGGTCACGGTCGGCTCGCAGGTCGAGTCCGGCGCACTGCTGGCGGTGCTCACCCCCTCATAGGAGAGTTCGTGGACTTCGACTACACCCCTCAACAGCAGGACCTCCGCGACGCGGTCGCCAAGCTCGGCAAGCGCTACGGCCACGAGTACTTCGTGCGCAAGGCGAAGGCCGGCGAGCACTCCGACGAGCTGTGGGAGGAGGCCGCCCGGCTCGGTTACCTCGGCGTCAGCGTGCCCGAGCAGTACGACGGCGGGGGCGGCGGCATCACCGAGCTCGCGATCGTCTGCGAGGAACTGGCCGCCGCCGGCGCGCCGCTGCTGCTGCTCGTCGTCTCCCCCGCCATCGCGGCCACGATCGTGGCCAAGCACGGCACGGACGCCCAGCGGCAGGCCATGCTGCCCGGCTTCGCCGCCGGCACGCTGAAGGTCTGCTTCGCCATCACCGAGCCGGACGCCGGCTCCAACTTCCACAAGCTCAGCACCGTGGCCCGGCCGTTCGAGGGCGGCTACTCGCTGACCGGCCGGAAGGTGTACATCTCGGGCGTCGACGAGTGCACCAAGATCATGGTGGTGGCGCGCCTGGAGGACGAGCGCACCGGACGGCTCAAGCCCGCCCTGTTCGCGGTGCCGACCGACGCGCCGGGACTGACCGCGACGAAGCTGGACATGGAGATCGTCAGCCCCGAAAACCAATTCATGTTGTACCTCGATGACGTGCGCGTCCCGGCCGAGGCGCTCATCGGTGAGGATCCCGAGGCGGGCCTGCCGGCGCTCTTCTCCGGCCTCAACCCGGAGCGGATCACGGTGGCCGCGATGGCCTGCGGCACAGCCCGCTACGCCCTCGAACGCGCCTCCACCTACACCGCGACCCGCACCGTGTGGGGCCGCCCGATCGGCAGCCACCAGGGTGTGGCGCACCCGCTCGCGCACGCCCACATCCAGGTCGAACTCGCCCGGCTCATGGTCGCCAAGGCCGCGTCCCTCTACGACGCCGGCCGCGACTTGGAGGCGGGCGTGGCGGCGAACATGGCGAAGTACGCCGCCGCCGAGGCCGCCGCGCTCGCCGTCGACACCGCGATCCAGTCGCTGGGCGGCAACGGCATGACCACGGAATACGGCGTGGCCACCCTGCTCGGCTCGGTCCGGGCCGGCCGGATCGCACCGGTCTCCCGCGAGATGATCCTGAACTTCGTGTCCCAGCACATCTTGGGCCAGGAGAAGTCCTACTGACAGCACCCACCGGGGAGTGACAAGCCGTCAGAGCTGGTCACTCCCCCAGCACGCGGCTCAGCGGGACTTGTGCAGTTGCTCGCCGATCAGGGCGTCGTCACCCTTGCCGGCCAGGCAGCGGAACGTGGTCGGGCCGGCCTGCTGGTCGCCGAGGCTTGGCAGGAGCGCGTCGATCCGCCAGTTCGTGACCGCGATGTTGACCGACACAAGGGTCGGCAGGCTGCACACCGCGGCCACGGCCGGGTCCTTCTTGTCGGACACGGTGCTGCCGGCGGGCAGGTCACCGTATGCGAACACCTCCCACGTGTGCCGGTCCGCGCAGTCCACCAGGGACGGCTTCGCGTCGAAGCACTCCGGGGTGTCGGAGCAGCGGGCGCCGGCATCGGCGACCGGGCCGCACGTGGCCAGGGGTGGGACGGCGACCGCCGACCGCGACGCGGTGGGGTCCGGCGCGTTGCCGCCGAATCCGTAGGCAATGGCGATCCCCACCAGGACGGCCACCGCCACCAGCCCGCCGATCGCGCCCAGCCACATGCCTCGCCGGCTCGCCGCCGGGGGCTTGACAGGCGCCACGAACGGATCGGTCGGCGGTGCGAACGGAGCCCCGGACGAGGCCGCATCCCCACGATCGCCGGACAATCCATCGGGCGAATCAGATGGCCCATCGGCCAGCAGACCGAACGAACCGGATGAAACACCAAGGGAGGTCCCCGGCAAACCGGACGAACCGAAATCCGCTGCGGCAACCGAGGCGCCGGAGCGGGCGGCCAGCGGGTCGGTCGGCGACTCCTCCGGGCCGGCCTGGTGCGGGACGGTCTGGTGCGGGACGGTCTGGTGCGGGACGGTCTGGTGCGGGACGGTCTGCTCCAGGTCGCGCGGGAACCCGCCCAGCAACGGTGAGTCGAGCGGCCGGCCGGCCGGAGGCGGCAGCGGGGGCGACGCATACACCGGCTCGACCGGCGGCGAGCCCAGCGGCGGCAGGATCACCTGGGGCGGCGGGGCCATTGGCAGGGCCATCAGCGCGTCGCGCAGCCGCAGCGCCGTGGGCCGGGCCGCGTCGTCGTTGGACATCCCGGCGCGCAGGATCGCCATCAGCTCGTCGGGGCAGCCCGGCAAGTCGGGAATGTGCTCGTTGAACATGTCGACCAGCGACAGCAGGCTGGGCATCTGGTCGGCGCGCCAGCGGGGCGGACGGCCGCGCATGAGGGCGTAAAGCGTGGCGCACAGCGCATAGACGTCGGCGGCCGGGCCGGGTGGGGCGTGACGGAACGTCTCGGGCGGCGCATAGGCCGGGGTGAGCTCGAGGGTGATCGACTCGTCGCGCCACTCGGCGAGGATGGCCAGGCCGAAGTCGGCCAGGGCGGGCTCGCCGAACCGGCTGAACAGGATGTTGGCCGGCTTGACGTCGCGGTGCAGGACGCCCAGCGAATGCGCGTCGGCGAGCGCGTCGGCGATCTTGAAGCCGACCTCGCGGACCTCGGCGGGGCTCAGCGGGCCGGTGCGCATGCGCTCGGCATAGGAGCCGTCACAGAGCTCCATGACCAGATAGGGGTGGCCGTCGCCGGTGACGCCGGCATCGAACAGGTCGACGACGTGCGGGTGGCTGGACATGCGGCCGGCGGCGCGCGCCTCGCGCAGGAAGCGGCGGCGGTCGCGCTCGGTCTCGATCGTGCGATTCTCGACCTTGACGGCGACGTCGCGGCCGACCGACTCCTGCTCAGCCCGGTAGACGGTGGCATAACCACCGCGGGCCAGCACGGAGAACCCGGTCAGGCCGGGCACCGTGGGGACTGGAGCCGATGCGGTCACGGCTAAGACGGTACGACAGGGGTCCGACAATTCTTCGTCACGCATCGGTCACACCCTGAATTTCAGGACTCGGCGACCACCGGGACGGAGTCGTTCGCGCACTCCGCGTTGGCCTCGAGCGCTTCCTGGAGTACCGCTGCGGCATAATCGCGACCGCGCACGTCCTCGCCCGGCGCGGACTGCGCCTGCCGGGCCCAGTCGAGGGCCTCGGCATTGCGCCCGGCCGCGAGCAGCGCCGCGGCGTAGGCGGCCACCGCGTGCCGGCGGGAGAAGATCACCGACGGGCCGGGGCGCTCGGCGGCGACGCAGCCGAGGGTCTCCAGCGCCGTGGTCAGGTCGCCCTGGGCGAGGCGGGCCAGCCCGAACAGCACGCGCGGGCCGACCTTGGCCGGCTCGAGCACGTCCTGGGTGTCCACGACCTGCAGCACCGCCCGGGCGTCGGCCTCGGCCGCGACCGGATCGCCCCGGTCGAGGCTGACGAAGCCGCGGATCGTGCGGGACATGCCGAGCAGGAGCGGGTGGCCAGTCTTCTCGCCGTACTCGGTGGCGTCGGAGAGCAGGTCGTAGGCGTGCGCCGGCTCGGACAGCTCGCGGGCGACCACGCCGCGGACCACCAGCGCCAGGCCGCGGCCCCAGTCGTCGCCGGCCGCGGCGAAATCGCGGTACGCCCGCCGGGCCTCCCGGTCGGCCTCGGCCAGGTCGCCGCTCTCAGCCGCGGCGTAGGCCTCGACCGCGCGCAGCGTGCCGACCGCCCAGGCATCGCCGACCTGCTCACCGAAGGGCAGGAAGGCCCTGGCCAGCCGGCGTGCCTCGCCGAGGCGACCGGCCAGCAGCCGCGCGAACGCCGTCGTGCCGCGCAGCCAGGCGCGCCCGACCGGGTCGCCGAGTTCGGCGAAGCGGCGCGCGGCCCGCCCCAGCGCCGCGTCGGCGCCGGCGAAGTCGCCGCGGGTGGTAGTGACCCAGGCCAGGTGCTGCAGCGACCACGCCTGAGCGCGCCGGTCGCCGGAGGTGACCGCGATCTGGAACGACTCGGCGAACCGGCCGCCGGCCTCGGCCAGGCGCCCCTCCAGGAAGTCGGCCATGCCGAGGCGACGCATGGCGTCGCCGCGCTCGGACGTCAGATGCGCCGCCGTCGCCGCCTCCAGCGCCTCGGTCAGCGTCCGGTAGCTGCGCCGGTGCTCCCCCATGGCCCGGTAGGCGCGCCCGGCCACGAGCAGGGCGCCGACCCGCACAGCGGCGTCGTCGCCCGCGTTGGCGGTGATCTTCTCGGCGTATCCGAGGGCCTCCGCCGAGCGGCCGAGCTGCAGCAGCGCTCGGGCGTGCACGAGCCGGTCGGCGGTCGGCAGCGCGCCGGCGCCGAGCGCCGCGGCGCGGTCGGCGGCCTGCGCGGCCTGCGCCGGCTCGCCGCTGGCCAGCGCGGCCCGGGCCGTGCGGGCCAGCGCCTGGAGGCCCAGCGGCGCGGCGGACCGGGCGAGCGAGTCGGGGCGCAGCCCGACGACGTCGGCGAGTTGTCCGGCGCGCTCGGCGTGCTCGGCGATGAAGGCGTCGGTGGCGCCGATGGTCATGTTGAGCCCGGTGACGTTGCCGGTGCCGCCAGAGGCGAGGAACGCGGTCACGGCGGCCGAGGCCCACCGCGACAGCGCGGCGTGCCGCTCGGCGAGGTCGGCCTTGCCGATGCCGGCATACGCCGCCTCGCGCAGCAGCGGGGTGGCGAACGCGAAGTCGGCCCGGCCGCGGCGCAGCATGCGGCGTTGCAGCAGCTCCTCGACCGCCCGCTCCAGCTCGACGGCGGCGACGACCGCCGGGCGGGCCGGCTGGCCAGGCGGGTTGAACCGCAGCGCCTCCAGGGCCCGGGCCGGCACGTTGTCGCCGATGACGGCGGCGTCGCGCAGCACCGCGCGGGTGTCGGCCGGCAGCGCGTCGATGCGGGCGGCGAGGACCGCGGCGAGGTCACGGGAGAGCAGCCGGCCGCCGAGCGAGCCTGGCGTGAGCCGCCAGCCGGCCGGGTCGGTGCCGGCCACGGTGGTCAGCGCGCCGCGCTCCTGCAGCAGCGTGACCAGTTCGGCGAGGTAGAAGGGGTTGCCCTGGGCAGTGGCCAGCAGCCGGTCCTCGTCGGGCGGGGCCAGCCGGCCGCCGCCGAGATACGCCGAGAGCAGCCGGGCCGCGTCCGCACCGCGCAGCGGCGGGATTGGTACCACCTCGGCGTCGGCGATGTGGGTCAGCACTCCGACGGAGCGGACCAGCTCGGGCCGGCCGAGCAGCACGATGAGCACCGGGCCGCTGAGCCGCTCGATGGTGGAGCCGAGCGCGTCGAGGGTCTCCACGGTGGCGTCGTGCAGGTCGTCGACGATCATCACGAGCGGGGTCTCCGCGGCCAGGCCGGACAACAGCTCGGCGACGGCGTTGGGCACGGCGTGCAGGTCGAGCTCGTCGGGCTTGCCCCGCCCGGACTGGCCCGGCGCCACCGCGCCCAGCCCGCCCAGCCCCGCCGCGGGCGCGACCCAGCCGGCGTCACCGAGTGCGTCGGCGTATCCGATCAGGCTCAGCAGCAGGTCGCTGGCGAACCGCGGGGGCTCCGGGCGGCCCCGGGCGGCCCGGGCCAGCCGCTGGGCGAGACGGCGCAGCCGCTCCTCGACCGCCTCGCGGGTGAGCGCGGCGTCGGGCGGCAGGCCGATCGCGGCGCGGACCAGGTCGGCCAGCGGCGCGAGCCGGCGCCGCTCGCCGAACGCCGCGCAGTGCACCGACAGCACGCGGGCGCCGCCGCCGGACGCGAAGCCGGCGCTGGGCGTGTATCCGGCGCCGCCGAGGTAGCCGGCGGCGAACCGCTCGATCTCGCCGGCCAGCCGGGTCTTGCCCAGGCCCGCCTCGCCCGTGAAGACCAGCACGCGCGGTTCCTGCCGGTCGGCGATCTCGGCGAGGCGGCCGGACACGCGGCCCAGCTCGGCCTCGCGCCCGACGAACGGCGCCTCGTCGCCGAGGCCGGAGCGGGTGCCCGGGGCGTCGAGCAGGCCGAGCAGCTCGAACGCGTCGACCGGCTCCCGCTTGCCCTTGAGCCGCAGCGGACGCAGGGCGCGCCAGGAGGCCAGGCGGCGGGTGGACGAGGAGGTGCGGTCGCCCGCGTACACGGCGCCGATCGCAGCCGCGTCGGCCAGCCGGGCGGCGGTGTTCACGGTGTCGCCGATGACCGTGTACTCGATGCCGGCCTGCACGCCCGCGACCACCGGCCCGGTGTTGAGTCCGATGCGCAGCCCGAGCGGGGCGCCGCCGCCGCGCTCGTCGTCGAGCACCCGGCGCACCGCGCGCTGCATCGACAGGGCGGCGCGCACCGCGCGCTCGGCGTCGTCCTCGTGCGCGACCGGCGCGCCGAACACGGCCATGATGCCGTCGCCGGTGAGCTTGTCGACGTGCCCGCCGAAGGTTTTGACGGCGCCGGCCAGCGCCGCCAGCACACGATCGGTGACGGCGCCGACGCGCTCCGGATCCAGGTCTTCGGACCAGGCCGTGAAGTCGGACAGGTCACCGAACAGGACGGTGACGATCCGCCGCTCGGCCGCCGGCAGGGTGGCGGCGCCGGGCAGCGCGGAGCCGCAATGGTGGCAGAACCGCGCACCGGGAACGGCCACAGTCCCGCACACCGAACACGTCACGTCGCACTCAACCCATCAACGGGTCGGTGTGATTCCCGTCGCAGGAAATCGAGCTGCGCGCGCACGCTCAACTCGGCCGCGGGCCACAGGCCGCAGTCGACGTCGGCATAGACGCGCGCCACGACCTCGGCGGGGTCGGTCGCGCCCGCGGCGACCGCGGCGCGGACCTGCTCGAGCCGGACCTCGCGGTGGTTGCGGTAGAAGCGGGCGGCGACGCCGGCGTCGCTCAGCGCCGGCCCGTGGCCGGGCAGCGCGGGCCGGCCGTCGAGCGCCGCGAGCCGGGCCAGGCTGTCCATGTAGTCGCCGAGGTTCCCGTCGGGCCAGGCCACCACCGTCGTGCCCCGCCCGAGGATCGTGTCGCCGGTCAGCACGATCTCTTCGCCGCCGTACCGCACGACGAAGCAGACCGAGTCCTTGGTGTGCCCGGGCGTCGGCAGCGGCTCGACCGTGACCCCACCGGCGTCGAGGCCTTCGAGCACGGGCGGGTGGTACACGGGCGCGCCGGTGAGTTCGGCCAGCCGCAACACACCCTCGGTGTGGTCGATGTGACCATGGGTGACCACGATGGCCGCAACGGGCGCGTGCGCGGCGACGGCGCGCAGGTGGCCCTCGTCGAGGGGTCCGGGGTCAACCACGATGCTGCCGCCGCCCGGAGCGCGCAGCAGCCAGGTGTTAGTGCCGTCCAGCGTCATCGGTCCTGGATTGGGCGCACGGACCAGCGTCACCCAGTCGGGCAACGCTTCGAGCAACTCGGCCGCGGGGTTAGTGACGTGGCTTACCACGAGGGAATCCTACGGCGGTGCGGTTCGGCCGACACGTCACCCGACCGACCATTGGAGGGCCAGTTCCGGACTTTCGGCGTGTCGTGCATGTCCGCCACACCGTAACGGACATGCACGACATTTTGGTTATATCCGCTTATTGCCGCTCAGGCGATCTCCAGGATCGCCTCGACCTCGACGGGTGCGTTCAGCGGCAGCGACGAGACGCCCACCGCGCTGCGCGCATGCCGGCCCGCGTCGCCGAAGACCTCGCCGAACAGCTCGCTCGCACCGTTGACGACCGCGGGCTGGCCGGTGAAGCCGGGCGCCGACGCGACGAACCCGACGATCTTCACGACCCGCACCACCCGGCCGAGGCCGACGAGCGCCTCGACAGCCGCGAGCACGTTGATGCCGGATTGCCGCGCGAGCTCCTTGGCCCGCTCCGCCGAGACGTCCGCGCCCACCAGCCCGGTGGCCGGCAGCGCGCCGTCGACCATCGGCAGCTGGCCGGAGACGTACACGTGGTTGCCCGTCTGTACCGCCGGGACGTAGGCGGCCACCGGCGGTACCACGGGCGGAATGGCGACCCCGAGCTCAGCGAGCCGGGCGTAGACGTCGCCCATCTCAGCCGGCCTTCGGGCGCTTGAAGTAGGCGACCAGGTTCTCCGGGTTGGGGCCCGGGACGACCGTCACCAGCTCCCAGCCCTCCTCGCCGAAGTTGTCGAGAATCATCTTGGTGTTGTGGACCAGCAGCGGTGCGGTCAGGTACTCCCATTTCTGCATGTGGGGACAGTAACGCCGAGCGAGACCGGCCCGGCGGGCACAGGCTGATATCGGGGACGCCACGTGTCGCCTCCTGCCGCTACTGTGAGGGCCGCCGTCGCGTGTCGCACAGAGGTGGGAAAGATGACGCAACCGCCCCCGTACCCGGGCCAGCCGGAGTATCAAGGCCAGCCGGGCCAGCCGGGGCAGGGCTGGCCGCCGCCACCGCCGGTCCAGGACCCGTTCGCCGCGCCGCCGGTGCAGGACCCGTATGCGGCCCCGCCGACCTCGGCGCCCCCGACGTCCGGTCAGCCGTATGCGGCGCCCTACGCGGCGCCGACCGGGCAGCTGCCGGCGACCGGCGCCTTCGGGCCGCCGACCGGCCAGTTCCCGCCGCCCACCGGGCAGTTCCCGACCGGGCCCATGCCCGCCGGGGCCCCGCCCACCGGCCCGATCCCCCAGCCGGGGATGGCCCCGCCGTTCTCCGGGCCGCCGGCTATGGGCTATCCGGTGTATCCCCAGCAGGCCCCGGTCAAGAAGAAGCGCGGCCTGATGATCACACTGATCGTCCTCGGTGTGGTGCTGGTGCTCTGCGGCGGTGGCGGCGCTGCCGCGTATTTCGTGGTACAGAACAACCAGGGCACCGGCGCGCCGAGCCCGGTCGAGGCCGTCAACGGCTTCCTCACCGCGGTGTACAAGAACAAGAACAGCCAGGAGGCGCTGAAGTACGTGTGCGCCTCGTCGCGGAACAAGGACAAGCTCGCCACGCGGGTCGACGAGATCCGCCGGTTCGACGCGTCGCTGAGCAGCCCGACCTACACCTGGCCCGCACCGACCGTGGAGAAGCAGGACAAGGACGTGGCAACGCTGATCGTGCCGGTCAAGGTGTCGACCAGCGACGAGAAGGTCTCCGAGATGAAGTACAAGTACATCGCCACCCAGAGCAAGGGGTGGTGGGTGTGCGAGATCACCGCCGCGTGATCGTTCCCTCGACCAGGTAGCGTCGAGGGCGTGACGACGCGCGAGTCCCCGGACGGGCGGGGCGGCTACGGCTGGCCCGCCCGTCTGCATGTGGTCACCGGCAAGGGTGGCACCGGCAAGACGACGGTCGCCGCCGCCCTGGCCCTCGCCCTGGCCCGCGACGGCAAGCGGACGCTGCTCATCGAGGTCGAGGCGCGGCAGGGCATCGCCCAGCTGTTCGACCGCGACCCGCTGCCCTACCAGGAGCTGCGCATCGCCACGGCCAGGGGCGGTGGGGAGATGCGGGCGCTGGCGGTGGACGTCGAAGAGGCGCTGCTGGAATATCTCGAGATGTTCTACCGGCTAGGCGTGGCGGGCCGGGCGCTGCGCAAGGTCGGCGCGGTGGACTTCGCCACCACGGTCGCCCCGGGCCTGCGTGACGTCCTGCTCACCGGCAAGATCAAGGAGGCGGTCACCCGGACCGCCGACGGCCGGCGGGTCTACGACGCCGTGGTGCTGGACGCGCCACCGACCGGGCGGATAGGCCGGTTTCTCAACGTGACGGCCGAGACGGCCCGGCTGGCGAAGGTCGGCCCGATCAAGACGCAGAGCGAGGGCGTCGCGGCCATCCTGCGCTCGCCGATGACCGCCGTGCACGTGGTCACCCTCCTGGAGGAGATGCCGGTCCAGGAGACCGCCGACGCGATCGACGAGCTCACGCGGCTGGGCATCCCCATCGGTACGGTCATCGTGAACGCCACCCGGCCCCCGGTCCTGGCGGGCGTCAAGATCACCCAGGCCGACCTGCGCCGCGGGCTCACCGCGGCCGGTGTGCCGGCCGACAAGGATCTTCTGGGCGGGCTGGTCGGCGAGGCCCGGGCGTACCAGACGCGGGTGGCCGCGGAGGCGTCGCTACGCGTCGAGTTGCAGGGCCTCGGCCGGCCGGTGGTCGAGCTGCCGGTGGTCCCCGAGGGCGTGACGGTGGACGCGCTCGAGTCCCTCGGTGATCTGCTCCTCACGTCTGCTTGAGGACGCCCCCAGCGGATACGCTCGCATTGTGCCTCCCACTGCCGAGCTGCGGTCGCCTCAGCTGGATCTTGATGCGGTCCTCGCCGATCGGGCGATCCGCATCGTGGTCTGCTGCGGCTCGGGCGGTGTCGGGAAGACCACGACGGCCGCGGCGCTTGCGCTGAGGGCGGCGGAGGAGCACGGCCGGCGCACGGTGGTGCTGACCATCGATCCGGCCCGGCGGCTGGCCCAGGCGCTCGGCCTGACCGAGCTGGACAACACGCCCCGGCAGGTCAAGGGCCTGCAGCCGGACTCGGCCGAGCTGCAGGCGATGATGCTCGACATGAAGCGGACCTTCGACGAGGTCGTGCTCGCGCACACCGACCCGAAGAAGGCCGAGGAGATCTTCGCCAACCCCTTCTACCAGGCCATGAGCTCGACGTTCTCGGGCACGCAGGAGTACATGGCCATGGAGAAACTCGGCCAGCTGCGCGCCCGCGACGAGTGGGACCTGATCGTGGTCGACACCCCGCCGTCGCGCTCGGCGCTGGACTTCCTCGACGCGCCCGCCCGGCTGTCGCGGTTCCTCGACGGCAAGATGCTGCGCCTGCTGCTGGCACCGGCGCGCGCCGGCGGCCGCAGCGTGTTCAACCTGGTCTCGGCCTCGTTCGGACTGTTCAGCCGCACCGTGACGAAGATTCTGGGCGCGCAGCTGCTGACCGACCTCTCAGGCTTCGTCGGCGCGCTGGACTCGATGTTCGGCGGTTTCCGCGAGCGGGCCGAGCAGACGTATCGCGTGCTGCAGGCGCCCGAGACGGCGTTCCTGGTCGTCGCGGCGCCCGAACCGGACGCGGTGCGCGAGGCGGTGTACTTCGCGGGACGGCTCTCCGCCGACCGGATGCCCCTGGCCGGCCTGGTGCTCAACCGGGTGGTGCCGGTCGCCGCGCCACAGCTGTCCGCCGACGACGCGCGCGCGGCCGCGGCCCGCCTCGACGGGATCGGTGGGCACCCGGCCACGGCCGACGTGCTACGCGTGCACGCGGAACTCGCCGACCAGCACAACCGGCAGGCGGCGGTCTCCGGCCGGTTCCTGCGCGCGCATCCGGGCGTGCCGGTCGTCCGAGTTCCGGCGCAGCCCGCCGACGTCCACGACCTCGACGGGCTGCGCGCGATCGGATCAACCTTCGCGTAGCGCGATCGGCGTTTTGTATCGGCTCAGCCGGTCGGAACCAGCTCTTTGGTGTCCTTCTCGTTGCGGTCGATGGCCGCTTCGAACATCTTGCGCCAGCTGGACACCTGCGGGTGACGGCGCAGCAACGCACGGCGCTCGCGCTCGGTCATGCCGCCCCAGACCCCGAACTCGATCCGATTGTCGAGGGCGTCCGCCAGGCACTCGTACCGCACAGGGCAGCTGCGGCAGATCCGCTTCGCCACGTTCTGCTCGGCGCCCTGAACGAACAGGGCGTCCGGGTCGCCATTGCGACATGCGGCGATGCTGGGCCAGTCGACGACCATGCTCATATTCCTCTTCCCCCCTTGGACTCCCCCCGGGTCCATCCGCCGCTCTTGCCCCGGCGAAAAGCGCCCAAACCACGTTCCCCCATGGCATTCGGGTGCAGTTCGCCGGTCGCCCGGCGTGACAGGAAGGTCCCCGGCCACGGGAACCCCGACGGAGAGCTTTCCGAAACATCATGCTCTGTAGTCGTCTAGTTACGCAACGTTGCTACACCAGGTTGATCGCCCTTCAGCGATCTCCTAAAGGGGCGATGGGCGCTACCGCCGCGTCACTCCCGGATGCGATTTGCCCAAATCTCGACGCCCCCGCATCGCTTCACGCAGAATCAGAAACGGGTCAACCTCACACTCGCTGTCACGCGTCTAGGACAACGAGGGCGCGTCCGTCTGGACGCGGCCTCATGACGTCGTCCCGTAGTCTGAGGCGGTGACCTGGATGCGCAAACGCGAGCACGGCCTGCTGCCCAACGCGGCTTCTCTTTTGCTGTGTGGGCTCTTGGCAGGACTGGTGGTTGCGGCGGCCGCGTTCCCTGCTGTCGCGATGTCGGGCCTGGCCGCCAAGGCCGGCGCCGACACCTTCGAAAACCTTCCCACTGACATCGACGTGCTGCCCTCGCCGCAGATCAGCTATATCTTCGCGTCGGATCGCAAGACCGTCCTCGCGATGATGTATGACGAGAACCGGCGCGATGTGAAGATCGACGATGTCGCCCAGATCATGCAGCAAGCGATCGTCGCGGCCGAGGACAACCGGTTCTACGAGCACCGCGGCGTCGACGTGAAGGGCGTGGCCCGCGCCTTCGTGGCCAACCAGAACGCCGGCGGCCAGACCGCGCAGGGCGCCTCGACCCTGACGATGCAGTACGTGCGCCAGGCCATCTCGTACTCGGCCAAGACGCCGCAGGAGGTGGTGGACGCCACCGACAAGACGCCGACGCGCAAGCTGCGCGAGATGAAATACGCGATCGACCTCGAGAAGAAGCTCTCCAAGCAGGACATCCTTGAGCGGTACCTCAACATCGCCTCGTTCGGTCACGGTGCCTACGGCATCTTCGCGGCGTCGCACGTGTACTTCGAGAAGGACCCCAAGGACCTGACGCTGCCCGAGGCCGCGCTGATCGCCGGCCTGGTGAAGGCGCCCGGCACCAACGACCCGGCCACGCCCGACGGCCTGCCGCGCGCGGTGGACCGGCAGAAGTACGTGCTCAACCAGATGGTGTCGATGGGGTACATCGACCGGGCCAGCGCCGACGCGGCCGCCAAGGAGAAACTGAACATCGTCGGCAAGCGCACGCCCGAGGGCTGCGAGTCGGTGCAGCGCCCGGAACTCGGCGCCGGCTTCTACTGCGACTACCTGCGCCGCTGGTGGCTGGACCAGAAGACCTTCGGCGAGGACTCGTACCAGCGTGCCAACCGGCTGCGGGCCGGCGGCTACACGGTCATCTCGTCGCTGGACATCCAGACGCAGGCGGCTGCGTTCAAGTACGCCCAGGAACAGCCGTACGTGTCCAAGGACCAGCAGGTCAAGATGGGTCAGTCCCAGGCGCTGATGCTCGCCGCCGTGCAGCCGGGCACCGGCCGGGTCACCGCCCTGGCGACCAACCGCATCTTCAGCAACGACCAGTCGCAGAACGGGGGGAACACCAGCCCCGGCAAGAAGGGTCAGAAGGGCAACTGGCCGCGCACCACGGTCCCGATTATCACCGGCGAAGCGGACATCCCCGGCTACCAGGCCGGCTCGGCGTTCAAGATGTTCACCGCGGTCGCGGCCCTTGAGGCGGGCTACCCGCTGGCGACGACGATCAACACCGAGAAGCAGTTCGTCTCGAACTTCCCGATCGACCCGAAGAGCCCAGCGGCCTGCAACGGCCCGCACTACTGCCCGAAGAACTCCGGCGGCCAGTCCGGCCCGTACAACATGTGGACCGGCTTCGGCAGCTCCATCAACACGTACTTCGTGCCGCTGGAGCAGATGGTCGGCGTCGACCGCGTCGTCGACGTGGCCAAGCGGCTGGGCATCCAGTTCAAGGCGCCGGAGGACGCCAAGCTCGCGGCCGACCCGAAGCTGTGGGGCGCCTTCACGCTGGGCGTCAGCGCGACAACCCCGCTGCAGCTGAGCAACGCCTACGCCACGCTCGCGGCGGACGGCCTGTACTGCGAGCCGACCCCGATCCTCGAGGTCAAGGACAACAGCGGCCAGAAGGTCGACGGGCTCGACCCGAAATGCAAGCAGAACGTCGACCCCGAGGTGGCCCGCGCGGCCGTGGAC
This sequence comes from Dactylosporangium sp. NPDC051484, assembly GCF_040689395.1. Taxonomy (NCBI): domain Bacteria; kingdom Bacillati; phylum Actinomycetota; class Actinomycetes; order Micromonosporales; family Micromonosporaceae; genus Dactylosporangium; species Dactylosporangium sp. NPDC051484. Next base: position 287,425 of record NZ_JBFAZX010000006.1, read on the forward strand.
ATGGCCCGCTGCCCGGTCGGCGACCAGTCCGCGACCGGCAAGTGCTCCGGCGCGACCGCCGGGTACTCCCGCAGCTTCGTGAAGCGGCCGATCGCCGGCAAGACCGGCACGACCGACTCGGAGAAGAGCGCGACCTTCACCGTCATGACCAAGCAGCTCTCGGTCTCCGGGTTCCTCACCGACCCGGACTGGCCCGAGACGAACAAGGAGATGAAGCACCCGCCGGTCAACTACGCCGCGCTGGCCACGCTGCGCGACGGCCTCAACGGCCAGCCGGTCGTGCAGTTCACGCCGCCGACGAAGGACAAGGCGCAGGGCAAGCTGGTCGACATCCCGTCGGTCAAGTGCCTCTCCGTCGACCAGGCGCGCTCGAGGGTCAAGAACGCTGGCTTCAGCGTCTCGGTCTCCAGCCAGCAGGTCGCGTCGCAGTGCCCGGCGGGCACGGTCGACCGCACCGATCCGGCCGGCTCCACGGTCAAGGGCGGCCCGGTCGCGCTGGTCGTCAGCAAGGGCCAGGGGGCACAGGCGCCGCCGTACACGGGCAATAACGGCCGGCCGAACGGCGACGTGCCGCGGAACACCCGGGGCGGCACCGACCACCCCAACTGACCGATCCCGTGGATCTGCTGATCACCTGAACACGCGAAACGGCGGGCGTCCCCCTCGGGGGCGCCCGCCGTTCGTTGTGTCGGATATCGGTCTGTCGCGCGTCAGCCCGCGGTGAGCTGCGCCCGCACGATGGCGGCGACCCGGCCGCCCTCGGCGCGGCCCGCGACGGCGGCCTGGGCGGCCTTCATCGCCGGGCCCATGCTCCCCGGGCCGCTGAACCCCGCGGCGGCCAGGGCGTCGCGCACGATGCCGGCGAGCTCGTCGTCGGACAGCTGCTTGGGCAGGTATCCGGCGATGACCTCCTCCTCCGCGCGCTCCTTCGCAGCCTGCGCCTCGCGGCCCGCGCCGGCGAACGCCTCGGCGGCCTCGCGCCGCTTCTTGGCCTCCTTCGTGAGCACCGACAGGACCTCGTCGTCGGAGAGCTCACGGGCGGACTTCCCAGCGACCTCCGCGTTACGCACCGCGGCGATCGCCATCCGCAGGGTCGACGTCACCAGCTCGTCACGAGCCTTCATGGCGTCGTGCAGGTCGGACTCCAGGCGTGCCTTCAACATGAGAAAAGTCTATCCGTCCGATCATGCTCATATTCCGTTGTAAAAGCGCCGGTAGGCTGTGCAGATGCGCTCGAAGACCGTACTGCGCCTCGCGGCCGGCACCGTAGCCGCCGGCGCCGCCACCCTTGCCTACGCCTCGCTCGTCGAGCGCAACATGTTCACGCTGCGCCGGTTCGACGTTCCCGTGCTGGCCCCCGACGCCGAGCCGCTGCGGATCCTGCACATCAGCGACCTGCACATGACGCCGGGCCAGCACCGCAAGCAGCGCTGGGTCGCCGAGCTCGCCGGCACCGATCCCGACCTGGTCGTGGTGACCGGCGACAACATGGCCCACGTGGACGCCGTCCCCGCCGTGGTGCGCGCGCTCACCCCGCTGCTGGACCGCCCGGGCGCCTTCGTCTTCGGCTCCAACGACTACCGAGGCCCGGTGTTCAAGAACCCGCTCGGGTACTTCAACAAGAGCAGGCCGTATGTGCAGGGCGCGGCGCTACCCGTCGAGGAACTGCGCGATCTGCTCACCGGCTCAGGCTGGGCCGACCTCAACAACGCCCGCACCACGATCAAGGCGGGCGGCCGCACGATCGAGCTCATCGGCGTCGACGATCCGCACATCAACCGCGACGACTACGACGCGGTCGCCGGCCCGGCCGCGGCCGACGTGGACGTGCGCATCGGCCTGACCCACTCCCCCGAGCCGCGCATCCTCGACCGCATGGCCGACGATGGCTTCGACCTACTGCTGGCCGGCCACACGCACGGCGGCCAGGTGGCAGTGCCGTTCTACGGCGCCCTCGTCACCAACTGCGGCCTCGACCGGAGCATGGCCAAGGGCCTGCACAGCTGGCCCTATTCCGAGTCGTACCTGCACGTATCGGCGGGCCTGGGCACCCACCCGACGGCCCCGATCCGCTTCGCGTGCCCGCCGGAGGCGTCCATCCTGACGCTCATCCCGCGATGATCGCCCAGGCCCAGGTCCAACCCCGGGCCCAGCTGCCGGCTGCGGCGGCGAGCAGGTGGGCGCGCCGGGCCGCCTACGCGGGCATCGCGGGCGCGGCCGGCCTGGCGGTGCTGCTGCCCACCGGCACCGCCGGCGCCGGCTGGCTGCTGGCCGGCCAGGTGCTCAACGTCAACGGCAACCGGGTGTACCCCGTCCGCGTCCGGGCCTACGCCGGCAACCGCATCACGCTGACGAGGACCCCGGACACGGCCCGGTCCATCCCGCTGTCGTTCGTCTGGGCCGACGGCCACGCCCGCCTCGGCGACGTGATCGCCGCCGACCGCGCGACGGTCACCCGCGAGGTCGAGGCCGTCACGCGCGGCTCACTGGCGGCGGGCGTGCGGGGGTACACCTCGGGATATGTCTTCGAGGGCGACCCGCACAGCGCCCGGGGCCTGCCGTTCGACGACGTCGTCGTCCAGGGTGAGCTCGGGGCGCTGCCCGCGTGGCTGGTCCCGCCCACCGCCGGCCCGGCCGACGACACGTGGATCATCGCCGTGCACGGCCGCGGCGCCCCGCGCGGCGAGGCCCTGCGCGCCCTGCCGACCCTGGCCGCGTCGGGCCACCGCACCCTGGTCGTGTCGTACCGCAACGACCCGGACGCGCCCCCGTCCCCCGACCACCGCTTCCACCTCGGCCACACGGAGTGGCGCGACGTCTTGTCGGCGATCGACTACGCACGGTCGGCGGGCGCCCGCGACGTCATCCTGATCGGCTGGTCCATGGGCGGCGCAGCCATCCTCAACCTGCTCCGCCACTGGCACCACGACGGCTTCCTGCGCGGCGTCGTGCTGGACTGCCCGGTGGTCGACTGGAACGCGACGCTGCGCATGAACGCCCGCCAGCTCAACGTGCCACCGGCATGGACGTGGACGGCGCTGAGACTGATCCAGCACCGCCTGGACGTGCGGGCCGCGGACCTGGACTACCGCCCGCTGGCCGCCCGCCTGAACGTGCCGACGCTGGTGTACGTGGACCACGACGACCGCACGGTGGCCCCCGGGCCGACAATCGAGTTCGCGAACGCCGCCGCCGAGCACGTGACCTTGGTCGAAACGCGTGAGGCCGGTCACTGCCGCGGCTGGAACCTGAACCCCGAGGCCTACGAGCACCACTTGTCCACGTTCCTGAAATCCGTGTAATCCCAGCTCACCCGCCCAAGAGCCAACACGGGGGATACCGAGTTTGCGGCGGCGCGGGCGTGGGCTACGATTACTCGGCACGCTCGGGGTATAGCGCAGCTTGGTAGCGCGCTTCGTTCGGGACGAAGAGGCCGTCGGTTCAAATCCGGCTACCCCGACTTCGTGAAACACCAGGCCAGGGTCGGTTTCCTCACCGCGAGGAGCCGGCCCCGAGTCGTCTCCCAGGCCCGTTTGGGAGAAATTTGGGAGAAGATCTTGCTCCCTCGCTCAGCAGGTCGTCGAGCACCCGCACCGGCGAGCTGGGCCGGATCTCCCGCCGGGCGTCCAGCGCCGCCGTCCAGAGATCTGTAAGGCCGTCCCTGAGACGCTTCCGCATCTCCGGGGTGGTGTGGGAGTACCTTGCCTGCACCGAACCGTCCAAGTGGCCGAGCTGCTCGTCCATCAGCACCGGCGGAGTAGCCAGCTCGATCATCAGCGTCTTGTAGGTGTGCCGGAGTCCGTGCGGCGTCAATCCGGGCGCGATAGGCACCCAGCAGGTGTCAGACCGGCCAGCGGCATTACGACCCCGCACCGGGACGCCGGGCCAGGGCTCACCGAGGATCGGCACCGGGCGCAGCGCCTTCCCCGGGTACCGGCCCGTCGCCGCGGGCTGGAACAGCCACGTCGCGAAGCCGGTCCGACGCCAATGTGCCGCCAGCGTTGTTGTGGTTGCCCCGCGGACGTAGCCGAGATCGGCGATCGCCTCGACTACCTTCTCCCGCGTCGCCGCCGCCACGCTGTCCCGCTCGTTCAGCACTGCCGAGACAGTGCCGGTCGACACACCAGCCCGGCGCGCCACGTCAACGAGCTTCGGCCCCGGTTGCCGAGCGGCTCCGTTCGCCGCCCGATGTCCGCTGAACACGTACGTCCGGCCGTGGCAGGTACACGACCCGGCCGACTGAGCACGCAGCAACCCGGTCAGCCAGGTCGGCACGACCACCGTTCGCCGGGAGTCGTCCTTCGGCGGACAGCGATGCATCTCCCCCGAATCCAGTTCGTACAGCTGCCACTCGATCCGCACCTCCGCCGGCCGCACGTACTCCGCCTCTAGGCCGACGAGTTCGCCCCAGCGCACGCCCGTGAAGCCCAGCGTGACCAGCGCCGTGAACTCGTCATCACGCCCAGACAGCAATGCCGCCCGCTCAGCGATCAGGAGGACGCCGAGCGCGGTCGTGATCGCCTTCTCCGGCCCGCGACTCCTGGACCGCCCCGCCCGCTTGCCCCTCCCCCGCCGCTTCGTCGCCGGATTCGACGGAATCAGGCCCTCGTCGACGGCATCGGCGAGGATCAGATGCAGCGTCCCCCGCCAGGTCTTCACGCTCGCTTCCGCGTAGCCGGCGGCCCGCTCACTCTTCGCCCAGGCGTCTACGTCAGCGGACGAGATCGAGCCCAGCTCCCGATCCTCGAAGGTCAGCAGCAAGTGCTCCTCGATGTGGCGACGGTAGTTCTGCATCGTCGACGCCGCCAAGTCCTGCCGCTCGTACCAGGCGTTGGCCCAGTTGCCGAAACGCATCCGACCCTGCGCCACCACCGGGCGCCGCCCCGTTGCTTCTGCCTCGTCGGCAGCCTTCTTCGCCTCCCGCTTCGTGCGGAATTCAACCTTCGCGCCGATCGAATCCTGCACGGTGCCGTACTTGCCGGGTTCGATCTTGTACCGGGCACGCCAGTACCCGCCTCGCTTCTCGGCGTATCCCAACTCTCATCTCCCTTCAGGCCACTCGCTGTGTACGCCGTGGTCTGCGCGCTTTGAGCGAACCGATCGCTGGTGCAGGCGCTGCGCGTGGTGTCGCCGACCGCTCCGCTTCGGGCCGCACCTCGAAAAGCCGGATGATCTCGGCCAGGTGCTCATCGGTGAACCGGTAACTGCCGCCGATCCACGCGAACGGGATCCGGCGCTTGCGGGCCTGTTCCTTCACCCACCACTCAGAGCAGTCGAGAATCCTGGCGATCTCAGCTGGCCTGTGCAGCACTCGGCGCGGTTCCTCTCGTCTCAGTTACTGGGTCAGGTTGGATCGCTCGGTCCTTGGCCGCATTGAGCGCGTTGCGCCACTGGATGCGTTGTGCGAGCGCGCGGAGTAGCCGATGTCGCATCGGCGGTAGGTCCGGGTCGTTCGGCCGCGCGAGCTCCCACGCGACCGGGGCCGGGGTACCGGGCTGGTGGTCGTCGACGACCGGGACCTGGTCCACGCCATCGGAGATGCCGAGTAGCGCCTTGACCCAAGCCCGTGCGTCGTGGCGGTGGTCGGCGAGGGTCTTCCCGGACCAGTCCCGGGAGACGAGGATGCGCCGACCCCCGATGCCCAGAGTGGAGCGCTGATGCACCCGCCCCTTGCAGTTGCCGGGCCGGAGCCGAGCATGAGCGTTCTTCGGCTGGATGCCGTACAGCAGCCAGTTGGCGCACCGCTCCGAGCAGGGCGTGACCCGCAGTTCCCGCCAGAACCGTTCCAGGTGATCGCGCTGTCGGTCGGTGGTCAGCTGGTGGCAGTCGGCCGCGGACTTGGTGATGTACTTCGTGATGTAGCCGATCGTCCGATCCACGTTGCGGTCGTTCGCGTTCACGCCCTCGGCCCGGATCTGCGTCCCGAACCGGATCACGTGCGCCGGCTCGTCCTCGACCGCGTCCAGCGCCTCATCCCAAGTGGCCAGCGGAAGCCCAGTCGCGCTGTCACACCAGATTTCAGCATCGGCGTTCCACAGTGGACGACAGTTCGGTTCGCCGACCTTGGGCCACCAGACCTGGTGGTACGTTGCCGCCGCCACTTCCCGCAGCACCGCACGCGGGATCGTGCCCCGGATCGCGAAGTGCGCGTGCGGAGCCAGACGACGTTGCGGCTCAACACATCCGGCGTACTGCACGTTCCAGCCCACACAACGGCGCAGGTTCTGCCAGAACCGATCCAGCAGCCGTGGAAACGTGATCGCGTCCCAGGCCGCCCGCCGGTAGTCGTACGTGGACGGGTCGACCGGTGAGCCGTCCGGTCGTACGGGGCCGTACGAGTCCAGGGTGACCGTAAGCCACATCGAGGGCCGGTACTCCGTGCCGTCCGGCGCGGTGTAGACCCGGCCGACCGTACGCGGGTCGACTTTCTGCCGGGGCAGGGCGGGCGCGTCCTGGCGCCGCTTCGTGGACCGCTGCCGCTTCGGCTCCGCCGGCTTGTCGTGCGCCGGTGCAACGCTGCCCCGCAGTCCCTCAGCGGCGATGGCCTCCTCTACCTCGCGGATAGCGTCGTCGACCTCGCCGACCTGGTCCCACTGCGACACCCGGACCGCCTCATCACGGGCATGTTCCAGATGGGCACGGAGGCTGATCAGCGCCCGCTGCCTCTCTGTCGCCGGCTCAGGCGGCGGAGCGGGTTCGTCGACACGATGCCAGCCCTCCCGAATCTGGACCTTCCGCAGCCGACGTGCCCGCTTTGCGCATGGCGGGCACTTGTCCTCGCGGGTCGCGCCGCAGGGCACGTCGATGATCTCGGTTTTGCCGGTGGTGAGGTCGGTACGGCGCAGCCCGACCGGGCGCAGGCAGACGCCGTACTCGGCGGCCATGTCCTTGACCACGTCCGCGGCGAGCGGGATGAGCCGCCGGGCGGCCCGCGAACCCGGCCGGGGCTGCTCGTCGGCGTCGAGCCCGGGAAGTGCGGTGATGGTCAACGGCCACCGCACCCGGGGCAGTGCCGGCGACCGGACCCGGAGCTGTGGTTCTCGCGGGAGGCGGTGATGGCGCCGGCGACGATGAGGACCAGGACGACGGTGATGATGACGGCGGTGCGGTGGGCGATGAGCCACTGGATGAGCAGCCACGCGCCCCAGCCGAGCGCGGTGAGCGCGGCAAGGCCGGCGACGATGGCGGCGACCTTGCCGACGAGCCACCACTGGATGCGCCGGAACCAGCGCGGCCGGCGGGTGGGCTCGAGGAGCGTGACGTTGATGGCGTAGCGGCCTTCGGACAGCCGGCGGGGGCGGCCGTAGCGGACGAGGTGTCCCCGGGCGTCGGCCGCGCGCAGCACGTTGGCCAGCTGGTCGGCGGGGCCGGTGAGGTAGTGGTCCACGGGCTGAAGGTGGGTGGTCATCGCACGACTCCTGACGGGATCGCGCCCACGACGTGCAGGGTCGGGCGCGGTTCGGGCAGCGGCTCAGGAACCAGTTCGGGCAGGGGTTCCGGCGCAGGTTCCGGTTCAGCGGTGCGGGCCGGGTGGGGGTGGGCGGCGAGGAGCGCGGCGGCGGCCATGACCATCAGGCCGTCGACGGCCAGGGGGCCGAGGGTGGCAGTCAGCGGGTCTTCGCCGTAGTGGCGGAACAGCCCGGACAGGTGCCGGTACGACACGACGGCGGCGACGAGCGCGACGGGCAGCAGTCCGGCGAATCGGGCCAGGCGCCACCACCAGCCCGCCGGCCAGACGGTGCGGACGAGGATCTCGACCGCGATGAACACCGCGACGGGCCAGAACATCGCCGACAGCACCGCCCCGGCCTCCGGTCGCCAGCCAGCGGGCGCGCCGGTGGGTGGGATGTAGCAGTGGGCGACGTTCGCAGCAAGGGAACCGAACCCGCCCAGCGCGGTACCGAGGTAGGCCCAGGCACGGCCGGTCATGATGGCCACCCGAACCCGTCGCGGTCCTCGGTGACCGTGCGGGCGTGCCGACGCCGCGCGGCGCTGATGATGTCGGCCTGGTCGATGCGGCCGTGGGTGCAGTGCGGGCAGGTCATGTCGGGGAACCGGTGTGCCAGGTCCAGGCAGGGACGGCGGCGGGAACGCACAGCAGACCTCCTCATCGGCTCTTCGGGGTGATCGGGACGCGGATCCAGTCCGGCGGAGCGCCGGTGGAGGCGACCGCTTCGGACAGGCACCGCCACAGCGCCCACGCCTCCGCCGGCGTGAGGTACATCCGTCGCCGGCCCGCGCCGACCGCGACGTAGAGGTCTTCGCCGTCGGCGACCCGCACCGTGACCGCCGAGGAGCCGACAGTGGGATGCGGCGCGCGAAGCCGGTAGAACCGGCGGACCACTTCGGTGACCGTCATGCGGGTTCACCGCCGTCCAGGAACCCGGCGAGGCTGTCCGGCAGCAACGGCCCGGCCGCCGGGCGTGAGCGGTGATTGACGTGCCCCGCCGGCTTGGTCCGCTGCCGAGGCGCGGGCCGAGGCGCCGGATCGGGCGGGGCGGCGTACTCGACCGCCATGGCCCGGATGTCGTCGTCGGTGACGTAGCCGAACCGCACCCGCAGCGGCTCCGGCCGGTCGTCGAGCACCACGTACCCGATGCCCCGCATGGCCGGCTCAGCCGAGAGCTGGTCAGCGAGCGCCCCGCGTTCCCGGGCGCCGTCGCCGAGGACGAGGTCGACGTGGTTGCGTTCGTTGAGCCGCAACGCGATCCGGGTCGGGAAGAAGTCGCGCAGCTCGACCACTTCCTTGCGCGGGTCCTGCGTCGCGCCGATGACGAGCACCCCGAGACCGGCGCCCTGGGTCAGCAGCAGCGCCAGCGCCGCCCGGGCGCGGTTGCGCAGTTCCGTGTCCTGCAGCAGCGCCACGAGGGCCAGAAGCTCGTCAACCATGAGCACGTACAACGGTTCCGCCAGCGTCGGCGTGTGGACGCGCACGGCGCCTTGCATCCGGGCCTGCCGCTCCCGCATCACCGTCACGAGGTCTTCGAGCATCGCGACCATCGGCGCCGGATCGGCGTACTCATACCGGGCGAACAGCTCCCGCCCGATCGACAGTTCGACGCCGCCCTTAGGGTCGATCGCCCACATCCGCACCAGCCCGGTCCGGATGGCCCCGGCCAAGGCGCGGATCAGCGACCACTGCACGGAGCCCTTGCCCGACCGGGTCGCCCCGACGATCAGGACGTGCGTCGCGAGCAGCCGCAGGACGAAGGTCCGGAGGTCTTCGCCGAGCCCGAGCGGCAGCCGTTCGAAGTCCGGGTCATCCGTGATCGGGAACGGAGGCACGATCTGCCGCAGCGGGTCGCGGCGTGGGAAGACGAGCCAGACCAGGCGCGGACGGTCCCGGAACCGCACCCGGTCCACCACCCGCAGCAGCAGCCCCCAGCGGCCGGACCGGGCCGGCGGAGCCGAGCGGCGGCCGGTGTAGACGCGGCAGTCGCGGGCGTTGAATGAGTACGCCAAGTTCGCTGACGCCTTGTGGTACAGGTCCGGGTTCTGCCCGCGCGGCATCCGCAGCAGTACCTCATCCGCCGCCGGCGTGCAGCGGACCCGCAGAAGCTTCGGCATCACCCGCGCGTCGTCGAACCGCTCACTCAGGCCGCACAGCGTCATCGCCTCACGCCAATACAGGCGGTACAGCGACACCCGCCGCCACCACGCCGTGGCCGGCAACAGCACCAGCCGCTCCCACGACGGGCGCGCTCGCCACCACCACACGGCCAACAGCACCGCGACGAGCAGCGCGACCAGGACCAGCGTGATCCAGCCGTGCCGCCACCACAGCCACCCGGCGGCGCAGACGAGGCCGAGCGAGCCCCAGTTGCGACGGACTACCGGCACCAGCCGTACGGCCGCGCGGATGACCTGCCACGTGAGATAGGGAATGACCACGAGCAGGACGACCCACCACGGCGTGGGCACCTGCAGCCGCCGGAAGTTGACCAGCGGAGCGTTGTTCTTCACTTCGACCCTCCCCAGGGATAGCCCGGGTTCACCGGCCAGCCGTTGCGAGTGACGCGAACCGGCCGCGGGCATCGCGGCGGAATGCGAGCAGCTGCAACGGCATGCCGGTGCACCAGCGGGTGAACCGCCCGGACGCATCCCGCGCCACGGGCATCAGCAGGAGCAGCTGACCGGCGCACACACGCCGCCGGCCGTGCTGGATCGAAGGCCCGGAGTTGGGCATGATGAAGCCCGCCTTCCTTGCCTCAACAGGGAATGGGAAGGAACGGGGCGGTCTGTATGCCGTAGGAAGCCGGACCGCCCCGGACCCACATCAGTCAGCTGGCGGCTACTTCGCCGACCGGCCCGCCGCGACCGGCAGGCGAAAACCCGTCGCGCGCAGCGAGTACGCCAAGCGGCCCGTCGGCCCGACGTACGGCGTCACCGTCATGCCCTCGAACTCCACCGGCGAGAACGGCACCGACGACTCCGGAACCGGCTGCACCGGCGCCGAGATCTTCACCGCGACCTCCCGCGCCCGCCCGGCGAGGTCCGGGTCCATGTCCATGACCCGCACCGTCCACACCCGCGCACCCGTCAGCTTGTCCACCGCTGGCGTACGAGCACCCGTCGCCGCGTTGAAGTCCTGCGCCTCGACGATCGAGTCCGGCACCAGCACACAGCCAGCCGGGAACACGTCCTCGAACCGGACCGAGAACCGGGTACCACCCTTCAATGCCATTGCATGCCCTCCAGAGCTTCGGTTACCCAACCAGGTAACCAGTTGACTTGTTAAGTGATTCCAGTTTAGCGGCGAAACCTGACTTGTTAAGTGGTCGGCCTTGCCCAATCCCAGATTGAGCAAGGCCCCTCGATCGACTAGGTAATCGGGAAGGAGTCCTCGAACTCGTGCCGAGCCGGCGGTACCGCAACGTCCAGCGCGAACGCCGGAAGCCCTTCGCGGGTGTGGACCGAGAACAGCGCGGTCAACACCCACTCGCCGGGGTCGACCTCCAGCAGCTCCAGTTCCTCATCGGTCGCCGGTCGCGCGGAGATCCGTTCCGTGGCATGGCCGAACTGCAGGCCCTTTGCCTTGGCCAGGTGCTGGAGCAGACCCTCTTGCAACGGTGCGGAAGACCGCACCGAGGTCCCCTCGGCGAGATCAACCGGCACGTACACCGAGCCCAGCTCGACCGGCCCCAGGCCGTCAACGCTAATGAGCCGACGCCGCACGACGACCGGCGCACCCTCGCGAATGTCCAGCGCGGAAGCGGCCCGCGACGGCGCCGGTACCTCGGCGACGTCGATGATCCGCACGCGACCCTCAGCCTCGTTGGTGAGCAGCGCGGCCACACGCGGGGGCATCGCCCGCGCGTTGACCGGCTTCGACCGGACAAACCGACCCTTGCCCTGCTGGGTGTCGATCCAGCCGTCTTGGCGCAGGATCTCCAGCGAGCGGACAACCGTCGGACGCGAGGTGTCGAACTCGGCCATCAGGGCGGTCTCACTGGGCAGCATCGAGCCGGACGGGTACGTCCCATCCTCGATGCGCGCCTGCAGGGCGTTCACGATCACTATGTACTTGGGTGGCACGTACTCGATCGGCACCGAGACCACCCTTCACAGAGACGACAACATAGCTTGTCAAGAGCTTATCTGTGTGAGTGCGCCGTGTCGATCCTGCGCCCTCACGCGGCCTCGTCCCGCTGGCGGATCGCCTCGACGTGCTGCCGCCAGACGACCTCCAGCGAGGCGTCGTAGTCGGCCCCTCGATAGTCGCCCTCGTCCGCTGTGGCGTGCTCGACATCGTCGACGTACTCCGCCGTGAACTCCACGATCGCCAGACCGCGATCCCCGGGGTACCGCCGCCGCTGATTGGGCTTGAGCGTGCTCCACCGCCGGGCCACCTCACGCACGAGCGCACGCCGATCCTGCGCATCGTCGAGCCGGTTTCCCTGGTGTCGTACCGCCCGACCATCTTCGAGCCGCACACAGCGCCCGATCAGCGGCAGCAGCGCGAGCGCCACTTCCAGTTGCAGCTCTGTGTCTTCGCGTTCGTCCTGCACAGCCATGTCACGCGACCCCCTCATGAACTGACTCCGCGACCGGTCGGCGCGGAATGGGAAGATAGGTCGCGGTCCCTTGGTGCTACCGACATCAAGGGGCCGCCCATCAGCTGTTCTGTTGTGCCTTCGCCTTCGCCTTCGCCATCGCGGCCCGCAGCGTCGAGGCGTACATCAGCGCGGCATCGCCGAGCCGTTCCGTCGCCCGGATCGCCGAATCCCACGCGACCTCGTCTGCGAACTCGATGACGACCGTGGACCCGCCGTCCTTGAGCACGAGGACCGGGTCGCCGTTATCGTCGGCTGCCTCCCAGATCCGCAGCGTGCCGACGTCGAGATCGATGTCCGCTTGGGGCGCGCGCAGCACATGCATGCGTTCCTCCTTCACTGGTTGGGGTGCCCGGTCTTCGGCGCGCCGTTGCAATCCGAGCAGGCCCGGACCTCGAAGCCGGCACGGTGTTCGTCGTCGCGCAGGCGCCCAAGCCGGCTGACCACCTTCCAGCCGCGACCCTTGCACGAGCTGCACTCGGATGGTTTGCGACGGCTCACCAGCCACCGCCGAGGCACGTCAACCGCTCGATCCGAACCAGAGCACCCCGAAACATAGATAAAGCGTCTACCCAGACCAGGCATTCACCCCGGAAAATTGTTCCGGGGTCAACACGAGAGGCGGTGCGACGCTTAGGTCATGCGTGGGATGACGAACAACCTGACGATCGGCGAACGCGTCGCGTGGTACCGCCGCCGGCGCGGCATGTCGCAAGAAGTGCTCGCGGGCCGGGTCGACCGGACCGTGGACTGGCTGAGCAAGGTGGAGAACAACCGGATCGACCTTGACCGGCTGTCCGTCATCAAGTCCCTCGCCGACGTGCTGGACGTCGCCCTCGCCGACCTGGTCGCCGAACCGTCCCTCATGCAGTGGACCAGCGACAGCGGCATGCGCACCGTGCCCGCCCTACGCGCCGCCCTCATGGACTACCGCCGGGTCACGCCGTTTGGCGGGGGAGCGTCCGGGGTCGAACCGCCATCTATCGGCGACCTGCAGCACGAGCTGTCGACGCTCTGGGAGGCGTACCAGGCCGCGCGGTTCGGGTACGTCACCGGGCGCCTACCGAGCCTGCTCGCCCACGCCGAGGCCGCCGTCGAGGTCTACACCGGGTCACAGCTGGACGCCGCGCGACGCGTGCTCGGCCTGGCGTACCAGCTCGCCGCCGTGCAGCTGACGAAGATCGGTGAAGCGGACCTCGCGTGGATCGCCGCCGATCGAGGACTCAGCGCCGCCCGGGCCGCCGGCGACATCGTCGTCATCGGGACGCTCCTCAGGTCCGTCACCCACGCCCTACAGGCGACCGGCCGATACCGCGAGGCCGTCCAGCTCACCAACGACGCGGCCAACTACCTCGAACCAAACATGCACGAGGCCACACCCGAGATGCTGTCGGTGTACGGCACCCTCTTCCTCGCCGGCTCCATCGCCGCCGCCCGCGCCAACGACGCCATCACGACCCGGTCGTTCCTCCAGGCCGCCGACGAGGCCGCGACCCGACTCGGCCAGGACGCCAACCATCTGTGGACCGCGTTCGGCCCGACCAACGTCGCGATTCACCGGGTCGCCACCGCGGCCGAACTCGGCGACGTCCAAGTAGCCGTAGACCTCGGCCCGCGCGTCGACACCTCAAGCCTGCCGATGGAGCGCCGAGTGCGTCACGCGCTCGAGGTAGCCCGCGCCTACAGCACGTGGAACAGGGGTGACGACGCACTGGCGACGCTGCTCGACGCCGAGAAGATGGCACCGGAGCAGGTCCGCTATCACGTCATGAGCCGCCAACTCGTGCTGACCTGGGTGCGGCAGAACAAGACCAAGCCGTCCGCAACCCTGGTCGACCTCGCCCGTCGGCTCGACGTCATGGACTGAGCGCCTCACCTACACACCGCTTATCGTGTGGGCGTGACGCATGCCGACGAGAACACCGCAGCGACCACGATCCCGGAAGAACACCGCGCCGACGTCGAGACGTTGTGGGAGTACCACAACATGCACCACGAACTCCGCCCGTGCGATGTCGGCATCGGCCTCGGCAGCCACGACCTGGGCGTGGCCATCATCGCCACCGACCTCTACCACCGCGGCCTCTACCCGCTACTCGTCTTCACCGGCGCCAACGCCCCCACCACCGTCGAACGCTTCCCACGCGGCGAAGCCGTTCACTACGCCGAATACGCCACCGAGCACGGCGTGCCGGCCGACGCGGTCCTGGTCGAGCCAGCCGCAACCAACACGCAGCAAAACTTTGAACTGACCCGCGAGCTACTGGGGGAACGCGGGATCACCATGCGGTCCGCGATTGTGATGTCGCGGCCGTACCAGCAGCGCCGCGCCTACGCGACCGCCAAGAAGCTCTGGCCCGACGTCGACATTGTCTGCGCGTCGAACCCGCTCGACCTCGACACATATGTGCGCAGCATCGGCGACGTCAACAAAGTCATTAGTATGCTCATCGGCGATACCCAACGCATCCGAGTGTATGCCGAGCGGGGCTTCGCGATCCCGCAGGACGTACCGTACGGCGTCGACGCGGCGTACGAACGCCTAGTTCAGGCCGGTTATATCAGCCGACTACTGGAGCAGTAGCGCGCCACAACGGTCGAACTTGGCCGACTACCTTCAGCACCTACTCTAAGTACCGCCCAACTCTTGGCCGACTGCGGAATCTGTCGACAGTTCATACAACGGCGATCGATGCAGTCGATGAACCAGACGCATTCTTATGCGCCCACAGGTCATTGAGACGATCTCGATGCAATCTATATACCCTCCGCGGAAACGGCGGAATCCGTGAAGTGGCGGCAGTATATTCAGCAAAGAAGGTCAGAATGTCGGCCATACCATTCTTGTGCAGGCTATCTTCGTCGAGACCTTCCACGATGTAGAACCGGTGCTCCAGCCGTTCGATTGCTTGAGCGGCCGAGCGCCAAGCCAGGATCTCGTTAAACTGGGTGAGTATCGCTCCGAAGGTCATAACCGTCACCAGTATGCGAGCGAAGATCAGTGCTTCGTCACGCGGCGCTAACGGCAAGGCAAACAGGGTTACAGCGCCCGCAAGTGCTACCAGCAAGCAAAGAATTGTGGTAAGGCGACGCGCTGCCAGCGAGTAAAGGTGCTTGTTCCAGAATGCATTCTCATGCAGATGATCACGGAGGCGAACCAGTCCGGTCGGCGAATTACTCGCATAGTAACCGTCATTGACGGATACGGCGGCACGGCGCACAACACGGACGGGAACACGCTCTAGTAGATCAGCAACATCGACACCAAGCCGGGATGGGCCGATGGCATCAATCAATAAGCCGCGCCGACGCAGCAACTCACCGATATCTTGCTGCCCCATCGCATACCAGCGCGCTACCCAAGAGGACCCCTGCGTGATAAGAACCGCTAGCGCGAGCGGATAAGCCCAGGAGGACGGAACGAAGATGGACAGGGCGCTTACCGCAAAGGTGAATACTTGGAGCAGTCGACTGTTTCGATAACCGCTCGAAGCTTCGTCAAACTGCTCGTGGGCGATCGCACTCAGATGAACGGATGTTAACGGTGGCGTCGGGGCCCAGGATGGCCCTCCAAACCGACGCAACTTCTTCCATATCCGCCACGATGCCATCCTGCGCCTCCACCAAGGCTTGAACGTTAGTCAAAGTCGCGCGAACTTCATTTAGTGCATCAACGGTGCCGGAATACGCGGACGATCGAAGAAATGTACGTCCCATTCGTGCAACTGCTTCAGGATTCCCGGTTACCCAAGCTAAGACCACCTCCAGCAATTCGGATAACGCACGGAGGTATGAAGGCATACTCAGCCTTGCCGACAATGCATAGCAGGCCAACTCTTCAATATCGGAGCTTTGCAAACCTACGGAATTCGCGCGGTTCCAATATTTTGCTACTCGGATTAGCTTTATGAATCGGGGACCTAGTACGCCAACTCGCTCAGTGGTCAACTCGTTGAGCATGGTTGGAGAATACGATTGCCAGCTGTTCCCGGAATTATCTGCAATCCAGTAACGGCCGGTCGATCCATCCGAGTCCCGAACAGCGGCAATGACTTCCACCGCCGGGGGCCGTTCGAATGCCAGCGAAACAACCATGTTTCCCACCGAAACTTGCGCGTCCAACTCTCGGAGGCTGCCAGCGAGTTGCGCAAGGAGCGTTGCAGGGTTGCCGGTGGGAGGATCGATCGACTCGCCCACCACAGCCAGAATGTCTACATCCGAGAATTTCCGTATTGCTGTCGACCGTGTCATCGATCCCACGAGTAACGAGCATATGGTCGGCCCGCTCTCAGCCAGTAATCTTTGAACCACAGCTCCGCGATCGCGGACAAGATCCCGTTCCGTCCTACTTAAGCGAACCTTCTCATCTATCTGCTCGAAGAGGTCGTCTACGCGCATCGTTGCCTCACCGCGGCTGCCGGCCTAACCAGCCGGGTCAAATCATCAGCTCATTATGCCTTGCGCTGTCAAGGTACACCTGTTAGGTCAACCACCTCAAAGACTTTGAGCATGTAGCCCTGCATCGCTAAGACACGCGTTCATGATCCCGCGTTGCCAGCCTGCAACCGTGCAGCGCGAGGCGATCATTTCCTACAGGCTTGTGCCGTTCTCTGGCATGATCCCTGGCCTCTTGGTTTCGACGTCGGCAGGGTACGCCGCAGTGATGTCATCGCGATCAAAGATTCCGCCCTGGATGCGTTGGCGCGCCTTATTGAAGTTTCGGCCAGTAGTAACCGGCGACGCTGCATCAATCTTGGCCTTCTCCTCGACTAGGTCCGCGATGAGTTTACGAAGTTCTTTCTGCGAATAGCGCGGAAGATCTAGATTTGCAACCTGTCTAGCCCTAACACGCAGGGCTCCTAATTGCCGTCCCGCATTCAAGTGCTGCGCGGCAGCCTGCTCCGGCTTCACAAAGGTGAGAACTCCGGAAAGTATCGCCGCTCCTAGGGCCAGCAACCCGGCTGCGACAGGGCTGCGATCTGCAACAATTGTGGCCGCCGCCGCAGTTGAGAGAACCGTCGTGATCAGACCGAATGAAAGATTCACACGGTGCAGCGTCTCAGCAGTCGCGAAATGCGTTTTCTCGGTGTATAGCAAGTCGTCGTTTATTTGCAGAAGTTCTTCTCGCGCAGCGGCGCGCCAAAGTTCCTCTGAATTGCCACCTACCAACTCGGCCATGGGTAACCCGCCCCGAAAATTTGGTACATACTATTCCAATACTCGCCTGCATCCCGCCGTTCCTTAGCTGCTGCTGCCTTGGCCAGGTGCGCCAATGCGTCCTTCGCTAGTTGAATAGTTCGGCGCTCCTTCTCGTCGGACGCGCAGGCGGGGATTCGCCCGACGATTTGCTCGGGGTCGTTCATGTCGCGAACTCCGAAACCAATAAGCCGCCCAAGCATTGACGGTAAATCAACGTCATAAACAATTGACTTTACGCCGGCGGCGAACTCCGCAGTCCGCATTTCAAGATAGAACGAGGACACTGGGACACCCATGTGATATTTCCAAGCTTTAAGCAGGCGTGCGAGTGGCTTTACTTTCTTGCTAAGCCGGTCGTTCTGCCGGTCAACATATTTCAGGTGCGCCTCTGGCGCCGAGAACACCCATTCGTCTTTCCGGCCAGCAATGACGTATACATCGAATCCGTTGCTGGTTCCGTAATACCAGGCAGGTGCAATCTCGAAATTCGGGACGGAAGAATAGCCTACGGCAATGACCGGCGACGAGACTGCTGTGCTCGTGATCTTAAAATCGCATCCGCGTATCGCTTCCTTTGCAACCGCCAACGCGGTGCTGGGTCGCATTGGTCGATTGCCGGTTGCTCGTGCCATATAGTCAACATCACTATGTGCCCTGACGCCCGTACCGTGGCTCCAGGACCCGCTCTCAAACATAGAATCAACACGTAAGTTTGATCTGCTTAGCGCTTGAAGTATCTTTTGGCGGCGCAAAGAAACTTCGGTACGGTCCGGTGCGGCGGGTGCAAGGGTTTCGGCAAATCCGTACAAAGTTGCGTCGACCATTTGGCTGTCCTTTCGGCCAGGCAGATTACTGACTCTGCGGTCAGTTGTTGGATCGATCTTACAAGCGAACCAGATGAGATCGACACCCAGCACATCCCTTATGCAGTGAATTGCCCAGGTCGAATAGCATTGCCGAATTTGGCTTTACTAGATCAAGGCGCCTTCGGCGCGGCCCGCGCGGTCGCCAGCTCGGCGTGTAGGCGGCGCCAGCGCTCCGCGCCGGCGCCGTAACCCCGCCGGCCGGGAGCCCGCGCACGGGCCGCGCAGGGCGCTCTTGAAAAGCCTGGTCAGCTTGCGGTCATCGACGGTTCAGCAGCTTTGGACCTCGGTCCGCCGGTCTACATACCGTCGCTCCCGCGGGCACCGGTCGCTTCGCTCTCTGCCAGCTAATCCGGTAGTCGCGCTCCTTGCCTCCGGCGGGGCCTCCAGCCGGGGGCCTCAGGGTTCCGGTGGGCGCCCCTCCGCATCCCCGCCGTCCAGGCAAAGCCAACGGGCCGACGACGGGGGCCGCCAAGCGTGATCGCGGACGTCGCCGTCCGTACTCACGAGGGCAGCCCCCGCCGCCGGCCCGTTCCCCGAAGGGTGGACGACGGGTATACGGAGGGGCTGAGGGGGCCGATCAGGACGAGGTGCGGCGCGTGGCCAACGCATCGGTGTCGAGGCGGATCACGAACGGGGCGTCCGACGTCAACGTCTCCCCCGGGCCGGCCACCGCGTGCTCGACGTAGTGCTCGCCCTCCAGGCGTAGGAGACGCAGTGTGACTGAGGACGGCACCTCCGGCTCAACCAGTAGGTACCAGCCGATCCGCGCGGCGGCGTACAGCTGCAGCTTCACCAACCTGTCAGTGCCCGCGTTGCTGGGCGAGACGACCTCGCCGACCAGGGCCACGTCGACCGCGTCGATCATTGTCCCCTCGTCGACATCCGACACGACGAGATCCGGGATGACGATCCGCCCCGTTCTCAAGCGGACGTTGACTGCCTCCAGGACCAGCAGGCCGGCCTCCGAGGCACCCGCGTCGAGGGCGTTGGCAATGCGGCGGGACAAGATCTGGTGCCGAATGGCCGGCGCCGGACTCACCAGCAAGCTCCCATCGATCAACTCGACCCGGTTCGGCGTCTCGCCGAGCGCGAAGTACTCGTCCTCACTCCACGGCCCGACGTGCTCCAGCACGCTCACGCTCATCGGCGACTCACCTCCACACGCATGCTCCCACCAGCGTCCCATGAGCACTGCCCCAGCGACGACAAGCAGCCACCCACTTGGGAGAAATCTGGGAGACGATCTTGCGAAACCGACCCTCGAAGCCCGATGTCAACCAACACACACCAAAGCTCCGACCTGCGGCTTCGCAAGATCGCCCTTCCTGGCCGTTCCTATTTACCTAATTCGGGACGAAGAGGCCGTCGGTTCAAATCCGGCTACCCCGACTTCGTGAAACGCCAGTTCAGGGCTGGTTTCCTGGAAACAGGAGACCAGCCCTGAACTGTCTTCGACCGCCGCCCGGGAGCAGCAAGGGAGCCGCGCAGCGGACCGCTCCCCGAGCAGCACCACGCCGCAGCAGCTGATCCAGAGCCACCACCGGAGACCCGACACTCAGCGCCCGGCGGGCCGCAAGCGCCGCCGACCAAACGGCCTCCAAGCCCGAGACCAGCCGCCGGATCATGATTCCTGGCGGAGCAGACCGCAGATGAGGTTGGACTCCGAGCAGCAGATCAGGGGTATATCGACCGACGTCTCGGCAACGCCGCCTCGATCGCCGCTGCTGAAGCCGACCGCTAGGCAGGAACGATGATCGGCGTCCCGGCCACCGGGTCGGAGACGACCACGCAGGCCAGGCCGAACACCTTCTCGATCAGCTCCGCCGTCACCACGTCCACCGGAGCGCCCTCGGCGACGATGCTGCCGTCGGCCATCGCGATGATGTGGTCGCAGTACCGGCAGGCAAGGTTCAGGTCGTGCATGACGATCACGATCGTCCTGCCCGACTCGGCGTTGAGCTTGCGCAGCAGGCGCAGCAGCTCGACCTGGTGGTTGATGTCGAGGTACGTCGTCGGCTCGTCGAGCAGCAGCAGGTCGGTGTCCTGGGCCAGGGCCATGGCCACCCACACGCGCTGCCGCTGGCCGCCGGAGAGCTGGCGCAGCGGCCGGTCGATGAGCTCGGCCGTGCCGGTGGCGTCCAACGCCCGCGCGACCGCGTCGTCGTCGGCGTCCGTCCAGCGGCGGAACCAACCCTGGTGCGGGTACCGGCCCCGGGACACCAGGTCGGCCACGGTGATGCCGCCGGGTGCCACCGGCGTCTGCGGCAGCAGCCCGAGCACCTTGGCGACGTCGAGGGTGCTGAGCTCGGCCATGCGCCGGCCGTCGAGGTACACCGTGCCCTCGCGTGGCCGCAGCAGCCGGGCGAGCCCGCGCAGCAGCGTGGACTTGCCGCAGGCGTTGGCCCCCACGATGGCGGTGACCTTGCCCTCCAGCACGGTCACGTCGAGGTCGGCGACGACAGTCCGGTCGTCGTACCCGAGGGTCAGCTTCTCAGCGCTCAGCCGGGTCATCCGCCAGTTCCTTGCCGGTTCGTGGTGGCCAGCAGCCACAGGAGGTACGGTGCGCCGACCGCGCCGGTGACCACGCCGGTCGGGAGCGGGGTCGGCAGCAGGTGCTCGGCCACGAGGTCGGCGCCGAGCAGCAGGGCCGCCCCGGCCAGGGCGGCCGGGACGATGCCGCCGGTCGCCGGGCCGAGCAGCCGGTTCGCGATCGGGCCGGCGACGAGCGCGACGAAGATGATCGGGCCGGCGACCCCGACGGCGAGCGCGATGAGCGCCACCGCCGTGGCGAGCAGGCCGGCCCGGCTGAGCTCGGTGCGCGAGCCGAGCGCGCGGGCCGTGTCGTCGCCGAGTTCGAGCGCCCGCAGCGCGCGCTGGAGCACGACCGCGAGCGGCAGGAGCACCACCAGCGCGCCGAGCAGCAGGCGCAGCTCCGGGCCGCTCGCCTGGCCCACCGAGCCGGTCAGCCAGTGCATCGCCTGCCGGGCCTCGAAGAGCTGCGCCCGGGTGAGGACGTAGCCGGTGAGCCCGTCGAAGAAGACGGCCACGCCGATGCCGATGAGGATGAAGCGGTACCCCGTGACGCCGTCGCGCCAGGCGAGCACGTACATGAGCGTCGCCGCGACGACCGCGCCGCCGAGCGCGAACCCGGTGATCACCAGCCCGCCGGCCTGCAGGACGACGATGCCGGTGACGGCCGCGAGCCCGGCGCCGGAGGTGATGCCGACGAAGTCGGGCGAGGCGAGCGGGTTGCGCAGCAGCTGCTGGAAGATCGTGCCCGAGGCGCCGAGGGCCAGACCCACGGCCAGACCGGACACCGCGGTCGGCAGGCGCAGCTCGCGGACGACGAAGTCGACGCCCGGGTTGTCGGCCAGGTGCAGTACCGACGTGATGACCTCCCCGGCGCTGAGCCGGAAGCTGCCGACCATCATGGTGACGGCGAACAGCGTGGCCACGGCGGCGGCGAGCCCACCGGTCACCATCGCGAACCGGGTGCTGCGGCGGCGCCGGTTGGTGCGCAGCGCCCGCACGGATTCGAGCGTCGCGGTCATGCGCTACACCTCCGACAGCTTGCCGTAGCGGACGACCGCGACGAACGCGGGCGCGCCGAGCACCCCGAGCACCACGCCGACCTGCAGTTCGTCGGGCGCGGCGATTACGCGGCCGACCACGTCGCACAGCAGCAGGACGATCGGCGCGAGGAGCATGGAGTACGGCAGGATCCAGCGGTAGTCGGGGCCGCAGATGAGGCGGGCGAGGTGCGGCACGACCAGGCCAACGAAGACGATCGGCCCGCAGGCGGCGGTGGCCGCGCCGGCGAGCACCGCCACCACGACGAACGCGGCCGCGCGGGTGCGACCGACCCGCTGGCCGAGGCCGCGGGCGACGTCCTCGCCGAGCGCCAGTCCGTTGAGGGCGCGGCCGAAGCCGAGTGACGCGAGCAGCGCGAGGATGAGGAACGGCGCGACGCCGGTGAGCACCGGCGCGTAGCGGCCGGCGAGCGAGCCGACCTGCCAGAACCGCAGCTCGTTCAGCGCGTTGATGTTGGTCATCACGATTCCGGTGGTGACCGAGGTCAGCCCGGCGGTGACGGCGGCGCCCGCGAGCGCCAGCTTCACCGGCGTGGCGCCCTCGCGGCCGAGCGACGCGATCGCGTAGACGAGCACGGTGGCCAGGATCGCGCCCGCGAAGGCGAACCAGATCGAAACGCCGACGCCGTGGACGCCGAGGACGGTCACAGCGAACACGACCAGCACGGCCGCGCCGGCGTTGATGCCCATGATGCCGGTGTCGGCGAGCGGGTTGCGGGTGACGCCCTGCAGGATCGCGCCGGCGACGCCGAGGGCGGCGCCGGCCAGGATGCCAAGCAGGGTGCGGGGGACCCGCAGCTGCAGCGTCACGGTGCTGTTGATGGAGCCGTCGTTGTCGAGGGCCCGCCATACTTCGGCGAGGCTGATGTCGCGGGAGCCCTGGGTCACGCTGAGGAACGCGACGGCGGCGAGCACGGCACACAGCACGGCGAGGCCCGGCCCGAGGGTCGTGCCTCGCCGTACCGTGTGTGCGGTCCGACTCATCAGTTCCCGATGTTGGGGTCGGCGTTCTTCACAGCCTCGGTGAGCTTGTCCAGCTCGGTCGCGAAGTGGCCGTAGGTGTGCAGCCAGTACGCCGGCCAGGCGACGACGGCGCCGGCCTTGGCCGCCTTGATCTTGAACCAGGTCGGCTGCTTCTGGCCCCACTCGGCGTTCTTGGTGGGCGTGAAGGAGCGGCCGTCCCACAGGATCAGGTCGGGCTGGTACTTGTCGGCGTTCTCCCAGCTGAGGTTCTCCCAGTACGGGAACGCCGGGTCCGGGCTGTCCGGGTTGATCACCTTGAGGCCCCAGCGCTGGAAGTCGAGCAGCTCCGGCGCATACTCGGGGTTGGCGAAGTACACCTTGTCGTCGGCCGGCGACATCGCGCCGACGGTCAGGCCGGGCTTGGCCGCGACGGCCTCCTTGAACTTGGCGAGCGACTGCTCGAAACGCTGCTTGTTCGCCGCGATCTTCGGGTCGTCGACCTTGGCGCCGAGGCTCTTGGCCAGGTTCTCGTAGCCCTCGGCGAGCTCAAGAATCGACTTGCCCTGGCTGACGCCGACAATCGGGGCCAGTTCCTTGAGCTTCTTGCTCTTCTCATCGACGCCCTCCTCGAGGCCGCTGTTGGCCTTCTGGGCCGGCCACCAGTCGGCGACGATGAGGTCGGGCCGCAGCGAGGCGGCCTTCTCCACGTCGATCTTGCCCCACTCCTCACCGAGGATCTCGATGCCACTGAGGTCGAGATCCTTGAGGTTTGGGTCGGTCTTGACGGACTCGTCGGCGTAGATACCGACGGGCTTGATCCCGAACGACATCAGGGCGGCCGCCTCACCGGCGTGGGCGATGATCCGCGTGGGGACCTTGTCCGCGGTGACGACCTTGCCGGACCCGTCGGTGAACTTCCACGGTCCGGACGCACTGGGACCGGACGCACTGGGACCGGACGAGGACGAGTCCTCCGAGCCGCATCCGGCGAGCACGGCACCGATGGCCGCGACGGCGAGAATCGAACGCCAGGCACGCATATGAAGCGGTTCCATTTCATGTCAGCGGTGTAGAGTTAGGTTAGGCTAAGCTTATGACTACCTGTTTGGTCAACATCCGAGATCAAACAGTGACCTGATCGGCGATACGGTGCCGCCCGGGCAGCCGCCGGTCCGCGGACATGGGCGCAGCCCACCCGGTGCGTGATGAACAACAGCCACACCCTCCTTTCGGCCTGACCAGCGGTCAGCAGGCGAACGAGCGGAGGTTGTTGTGCCCGACTTTCCGCAGTTCGCCGCGCCGCGCGGTTCTTGCAGCGCGCGGTCCGAGCGGGTGATGCCGCCGCGATCGACCGGGTCGCCGCACGCCATCCCGCCGGCTCGGTTCGCGCTCACCCCCCGCAGCTGGTCGTCGCGCGCGAGCACGGGTTCGCGAGCTGGCCGCAGCTACGGCGGTAGCTCGACACGGTGGCGTCCCACGGCTGGGACAGCCGCACCACCGAACCTAACCGGCTCACCCACGCCGGTCGTGCAGCCGCCCACACCGCGCTCCACGCCCGGGCACTGCGGCCACTACATGTATCCGGCAGGCCCGCTACGCAATCGACCCACCCGGCCAACTCTGATCTGAAACGCCTTCTCAGAACGGCTGCGAGGTGGCAGGACGCGATCGGACAGCTCCCTGGAAGCATCAGATTCGCTCATCCACAACCCGCCATAAGACATAAAATCCTTCAACTCGCAAGTCCGCCAAAGGCGCAAAATTGTTCAGTTTGCAAATCCGGCCGAGGGCATAAAATGCGCTCGGCCGCAACAGTCTTGACAAAAACTCTGAGCTTGACAGTGCCGTGGAATTTGCTTACGGTCCAATCGTTCCGGCCCTCGCCGACCGATTCCGAAGGTGTTCATGACCGCGCCTCCATCGTTGCCAAAGTTCAGGCAGCAGTCGATTCTTGCCGTTCTCATGGCGTGTTCGCTGCTGATTTGGCTGGACAATACTGTCCTGAGTACCACGCTGGAGACCCTTGCTGACCCGGTCCGTGGCCTGGGCGCCAATCCCGGCCAGCTGCAATGGGCGACCGGTTCGTACACGCTGGCCTTCGCCACGTTGATGTTCACTGCAGGAGCATTGGGCGATCGGTTCGGTCACCGGACTGTGTTCTTCAGCGGGTTGGTGATCTTCGCCGGGTCCTCACTGTGGGCGGCGTACGCAAGCGATGCGGGCGAGCTAATTGCGGCTCGAGCTGCGATGGGGGTGGGCAGCGCGCTGATCACGCCCGCTAACTTGGCCATCCTCATGTGGACCTTTACCGGCCCCGCGCGGACTGCCGCAATTGGCATTTTCTCAACGCCGGCCGGTGTCGGAATGGCGGCCGGCCCGGTGCTGGCGGGGTACCTGCTCGATCATTTCTGGTGGGGATCAGTCTTTCTGATCAACGTCCCGGTCGCGGCACTGGCGTTGGTCGGGCTCGCCGTGCTGGTTCCGAATTTCCGCAGCCCCACTCTGCGGCCACTGGACTGCGCTGGAATGCTGCTGTCGATCAGTGGGCTCGTGGCGTTGGCCTACGGGCTGATCCGGGCGGGGCAGGTGGCGCTGTGGAGTCGTGCCGATGTCTGGGCGCCGATCATTGTCGGTCTGGCTCTCCTGGCCCTTTTCGTACTCGCCGAACTGCGCATCAAAGTGCCCAGCTTTGATCCCCGACTGCTCGCGCAACGCACATTCGGTGGCGGCAATGCGGCGCTCGGATTGCTGCTCTTCGCCGTAGCGGCCATCACCTTCTATAACGCGTTCTACCTGCAGGGCGCGCTCGGATTTTCGCCGATGAAGGCGGGCTTGGCCAATATCCCGACCGCACTCGGCGCACTCGCGGGGGCACCCCTCGGCTCGCGCCTGGTTCGCCGCCTGTCGCTACGACCTGTCGCCGTGCCGGCGCTAACCGTGGCTGCGCTGACCATGGGCGGGTACGGGTTCCTCGGACTGCAAACTCCACCCGTCTGGATCGAGATCCTGTTGTTGATCCAGGGTCTCTCGATCGGCATGGTGATCGGCCCCGTTATGGCCGCATTGATCAGCACCCTGCCGCTGGAACAGGCCGGTGCGGGATCGGCCGTCACCAACACCGTGCGACAAACCGGCAGTGTGATCGGGATTGCAATAGGCGGCACGATCATGTCGATCGTGTACCGACGTGCGATCGAACCTTCGCTGGAGGATGTACCCGGTCCGGTGCGGGATCAGGCGCGAGTTTCCGCCGAACAGGCCCGCCACGTCGCCGCCGCTATCCACCAGCCCACTCTTGCTCAGGCTGCTGATGATGCGTTCATCCATGCTATGCACGTCGGCGCGGGCTGGATCGCGGTCATCGCGCTCCTCGGAGCAGCTGTGCTGCTGATTACCTTGCCTGCTGCCGGAAAGAAGGGTCCGACACCGGAGCCGGCCTACGAAGAGCCCCGCAGCTCCGAGGCCAGGGCCGCCCAGGAGCCGCAAAGTGTGATGGAATCCGATCGGTAACGCCGGTATCCAGACGAGCCGACCTGCGCGTGTCGGCCGACGCTGCGTCGAAGGGCGCTGGCGCGGTGCCGATGTCAGGAGGATCTGCGGCGTTCAGGCCCTGAGTGGGTCGTTGCCGCGCCGCGACCATCCGCTGCAGCGGTATTTCAGATACAGATCTTGAAAGGCTAGGTTGAGTCGGGTTCGAAGCCGCGTCGTTCGCCTTTGCGTCCACGATGGACGGTGGTGCGGTAGATGAACCGGGACCGCCGGCCAGGCAGGGCGCAGACGAGGCCAGCGATCGAGATCCGGCCCGATCCCTTGCCGGGCACCGGGATGAACCGGTGTCCGGCCGCGTCGGCCCCAGGTGCGGGCTTTCGGTGGGCGCAGCGTGATCCTCACCGAACCCGTGCACCGCCGGGCCCTCGTCGAGCACGTCGGCGAGGCGCCGCAACCTGGGCCCATCGAGGCGGCACCGGGCACCGCCCGGCCCATTCGAGGCCAGGGCCTGCGCACCACCACGCCGCCACCGCCGCTGCCAGCCGCCTCCAGCCGCACCGCCTCACGCTTCGCCCGCTGCTGCGCGGACGGACCGCCAACATCGGGATATCTCATCCCTCCGGCCTACAAGATCCCATCGACCCATGTCACGGCGACACGCCGAGACAACATCGATCAACCCCACCCCAGGCGGATGCCGTGACTGGTTTCGAAAGCGGTCAGGTGCGGCCCGCGCTGGAGTTGCGGTCCAGCAGCAGCCGGTCGCCGTAACGGTCCTGCAGCAGCTTCGCGTCGGCATCGGTCAGCTGCGTGGACGACAGCTTCACCGCACACCGCGACGCATCGATCTCCAGGCCGAAGCTGATCTTGCTGGCGTCGGCGCTCCAATCGCGTATGGTCAGCGTCGACTTCACCTGGGCCAGCTCGGACCAGCCGTGCTTGCAGGCGCGCACCTCGTACTTCGCGCCGGCGGCCGCCTTGTCCAGCCGGGCCCGCCAGTCGGCGACCTTCGTGCCGGGGTTGGTGGCCACGACGGTCTTGCCGGCCTCGATGAACGTGCCGACGAACGCTTCGGGGTGGCGCTCGGCGAGCTCGCCGAGCGTGACGCCGGCAGGGTCCTCCGCGCCGCCCTCGCCGGAGATCTCCACGACGACGACCGAGTTGGCGGCGACGGCGGCGCCCGCGGCCGGCTCCGTGCGCACGACCAGTCCGGGCGGGGTGCCGGCATCCGCGACGTAGCGCGCCTGGCCGACGAGCTGCTGCCCGGCGAGCCGCTTCATCGCGTCGTCGGCCGCGACCCGGTGCAGGTCCGGCACGGCGCGCCCGCCGCTCGCGGCGGCGGTCGGCGACGGTGCGTCGGCGACGAGGTCGCCGTCGGCGTCGCCGGTGCGGGCGGCGCATCCGGCGACGAGCAGCGCCGCCAGCAGCGGCAGTGCCGCCGTTCGGATCCTGTGGCTCATGATGGTCCCCTCCGTGACAGGTGCGAGCGCCCGGTTGGACGCACCGTGGAGCCGGCCGGTTCCACGGTGCGTCCGGATATTCGGGCGTCAGGTCAGCACGGTGACGCCGAGGTGCGCCGTGATGTTGCTGATGCGTTCGGCGCACATGATGGTGCCGTTGTTCTTCTGCCCGATGCCGCCGCCCCGAGCCGTCGCCGTAGAGCTACCAGGGCGGGTGTAGACCGGAGCACCCGAGTCTCCCGGCTGGTCGATGATGCCGTTGTCGGCCCGCGCGCCGATGATCAGGCCGGAGGTGCACCCGTCCTGGTCGCACAGGTTGCCGTCGAGGCTGGAGATCGTGATCCCGCAGCGGGACAGGCTGACCATGCCGCTGATGCACACCCCGGTGGTGCCGACGGACGGGTTCGCCGCGCCGGTCTGCGTACGGGTGTCGGGGCAGCACGGGTCGACGTGGATGATCGGCGACCACGTCTCGGAGTTGGACAGCACGAGCGTCATGTCGTAGTTCGGGTAGTCGTACTCGCCGGTGGCGGTGCCGTGGAACTTGCTGCCGGAGTAGATGGCGTCGCCGTTGTTGAAGCAGTGCCCGGCCGTGGTCTCACCGCGCATGCCGTCGGAGTTGCGCCGGACAGTGAAGCCCGACGTGCAGATGTTGTCGTTCGCCCCGACGCCGATCGCCGAGCCACCGAAGTGCGGCCGGCCGTCGTTGAACCGGTCGGTGCGACCGGCCCCGCCGAGGGTGACCGTCACGCGCGACCCGAGCCGCGCGCGCAGGGACTCGGCGACCGCCTTGTCGGCCGCGTCGAACGAGATCTGGAACGTGGAGGTGGCCGCGTCGAGATACGACACGAACGAGGCGCTCTTCGCCTGCGGGTGCCAGTCCCGCCGCTTGATCACCCCGAGCGCGTCGAGCAGGTCCGCCGCGCTGGAGCAGCCCTGCCGGACGTCAACCTGAACCCCGGCCGCCAGTCCGGCCGACGCCGAGCGCGCCTTCGCGCCGAGCGCCGCGGTGTCGGCGACCTTGCCGTCGGCGACGACGACGATCGAGTGACTGTTGTGGTCGTAGGCGCTGCCGATGATGCCGCGGCGCAGCGACAGCTCGGTGTCGCTGACCGGACCCTTGCCGTCGTTGTTGTTCGCCAGCTCGGGCACGCTCTTGGCGATCGTGTCCTGGACCGCGGCGTTGGCCTTCTGCCCGGCGTCACCGGTGATCCACTGCTCGAACGCGAGGTGCTGGTCGGGCAGCAGCGCCCGATCGGCCGCCGAGAACGAGCTGATTTTCGGTGGCGCGACGACACACGCTGGCAGCGCTGCTGGCACGGCGTCGGCGGCCCCGCCGACGAGCAGTCCACCGGCCAGACCGAGGACCGCGAACGCGGACAGACTTGCATTACGGAGCTGCATGCTTCCCCCTGTGACTTGATGCACGCAATCCATGGCAATGTAGGGATGGATCGCCCGCGGTCTCAGTGGTCTTCACGGGAGTTTCGGGTCGCGCGAAATCGGACGCGACGGGGCAGCGGGAAACGCGATGATCAGATATGCCAACGCTGGCGCACGGTGGCCTTGGGTCCGGTGACCAGGCTCGCCGGCGGCACGTCGTCGGCAACCACCGCGCCGGCGGCGACCATGTCCCGGCCGATGCTGGCCCCAGGCAGGATCGTGGCGCCCGCGCGGATCCACACGTTCTCCGCCACGTCGATCGGGCCGCCGCTGAGCAGGGATCCGTTCGCACGGCATCGGGTCCCCGGTCCGGCGTTCGAACCGGATCCGCCCCGGCGCTCCGGGAGCTCAGCTCAGGCCGAGCGCCGCGCGGGTCTGCGCGGCGTCGGACGGGGTGAGGACCTGCTGGGCCAGGCCGGCGACCGCTTCGCGGACCGGCGCCGGGGCGCCGGCGAGGCCGGTGAGCCAGCCGAGCCGGGCGGGCCGTTCGAGCGCGGCCAGCAGCCACCGGATGCTGCTCCGCGTCACCGAGGCGGGTGTCGCGGCGAGGAACTGGCCACGGCACGCCTCCAGCTCCTCGTCCGATCGGACCTGCCAGATGGCGGCCATGATGGTGGTCTCCTCCTCGTGCAGGTGATGGAGGGTCGTGCCGACGTAGCGGGCGAGGTCGCGGTACCAGGCGAGCCCGGCGTCCGGGTCGGCGGCGGCGCGCAGCGCGCTGAAGCGCTCCTCCAGGTCGGACAGCAGGTCGTCGAGGTCCCGGTGGTCGTCCTCGGGCAGCGCGAGCGCGGCTTCGTGGCCGTCCAGCAGCCGGAAGATGTACTTGTCCTCGTGCTCGGTATGGCTGTGCAGGAGTTCGACCATGGCGTCCCAGCGAGTACCGAGGTCGGCGACCTCGGCTAAGTCGCTCCAGTCCGTTGCGCCGACGCGCGCGGTGAGGTCGAACAGGCCGGCTCGAAGGGCCTTGTGGATTCCGGTGAAGAGGTCAACGCGGGCAGTGTTCGGCGTGGTCACGGGAAGCGTCTCCGATCATCGTCGCGGTCACGAGCAACGTACGGCGAGCGCGAATCACGCCACCATCCCTGCTTTCAGGGGGTACCGCAGCTCAGGGCCGGCCTGAGCCGGGCGCGGCGGATCAGAAGATCTTGCCTGGGTTGAGGATGTTGTCCGGGTCCAGCGCGGCCTTGATGGAGCGGTGCGCCTTCAGGCCCGTCGGGCCGATCTCCCGCGCCAGCCAGTCGCGCTTGAGCAGGCCCACGCCGTGTTCGCCCGTCGACGTGCCGCCCAGGGACAGGCCCAGCGACATGATGGCGTCGAAGACCTTCTGGCCCTGGGCCAGGCTGACCGGGTCCGAGCGGTCGATCACGATCACCGGGTGCAGGTTGCCGTCGCCGGCGTGGCCGACCGTGGCCACGACTACGCCGTGCTCGGTGGCAATGCGCTCGATGCCCTCGATCAGCTCGACGAGGCGGTTGCGTGGCACCGCCACATCGTCGATCATGATGCCGCCGCCCAGCGGGTAGAGGTGGGCGGCGAAATGCTCCAGGGCCGGGTGGGCCAGGCGGCGGGCGGCCAGCAGGGCGTCGGCCTCGGCGGCGTCCGCGGCCACGAACACGTCGGCGGCCAGCGCCTGGTGGCACATCGCGGAGATGCGTGCCAGGTCGTCCGGGGCTCGGGAGCCCGAGTCGACGGAGGCGATGAGCAGGGCGGCGGCGCTGGTCGGGAGATCCATCGGGCGGTACGCCTCGATCGCGCTCATCGCGACCCGGTCGATGACCTCCAGCATGCTCGGCTGCATGCCGGAGCCGATGATGGCGGAGACCGCGGCGCCGGCGGCGGGGAAGGTGTCGAAGACGGCGACCAGGGTCAGGGACGGCTCGGGGGCGGGGCGGAGCCGGACGGTGATCTCGGTGATCACGCCCAGCGTGCCCTCGGAGCCGACGAAGAGGCTGGTCAGGTCATAGCCGGCGACGCCCTTCGCGGTGCGCCGGCCGCAGGTGAGCACCTCACCGCTGGCCAGGACGACCTCCAGGCCGATGACATGGTCGCTGGTCACGCCGTATTTGACGCAGCACATGCCGCCCGCGTCGGTGGACACGTTGCCGCCGATGGTGGACTGCTCCCACGAGCCGGGGTCCGGCGGGTAGTACAGGCCCTTCTCGGCCACGGCGCGGCGCAGCTGGGCGTTGACGACGCCGGGCTGGACGACGGCGATGTGGTTCTCGGTGTCGATCTCGATGATCTCGTTCATCGAGATGAGGGACAGCACGATCGCGCCCTCGATGGCGTTGGCGCCGCCGGCGAGGCCGGATCGGGCGCCCTGCGGGATCACGGGCACCTTGTAGCGGCTCGCGGCGCGCAGTACCGCCGACACCTGCCCGGTGGTCCGCGGCCGCACCACCACCGCGGGCATCCCGAACGGCACCAGGTCGGCCTCGTCATGCTCGTACGAACGTAATAGGTCCGGATCGGTCAGCACGCCGCCTTCGTGAGGCAGGGCCGCCCGCAACTCCTCGACGAGACCCATGTTGAGATCCATACCTGGCACGCTAGTAGGTGTGCTCTACATCGACACGCCCCGGTGGCCCGCGCACGGGCGCCTCTGGGCCCATCTCATCAGCGACGTGTCCGTGGCCGAGTTGCACGCGTTCGCGGAGTTGATCGGGGCGCCGTGGCGCGCGTTCGAGCGCGACCACTACGACGTCTCGTCGGAGGGGGCGCGGATCGCCGTGTGGCTGGGTGCGCGGCAGGTGACCTCGCGGGAGATCGTCGAGCGCCTGGTTGCCGCCGGGCTGCGCCGCCCGCGTCATTTGTCCGCTTTTCGACACCCGGATCAAGGGAAGAAAGAGCCTGCTCAGGGGTTGTTTTCGAGCAGAACTTAGGCGAACCTTGCTTAGGTAAGCCTAAGCGAGGAGTTCGGCCGTGTACGTCTGCATCTGCCACCGCGTCCGCGAGTGCGAGATCCGCCGGATCGTCCGGTCCGGCGCCCACACCGAGGACGCCGTCGGCGACGAGTGCGGGGCCGGCACCGGCTGCGGGACGTGCCTGGATCGCATCGCGGACCTCATCGACGCGGAAGTCCCGGGCTTGTTGCCCGTTTTCACCTAGAAACCGGCATGCACGGCGTACCCTGCCTGCATGCAAGGAGATGCACGGGTAATCGAATTTCTGAATGAGCAGCTCACCGCCGAGCTCACGGCGATCAACCAGTACTTCCTGCACGCCAAGATGCAGGAGAACTGGGGATACACGATTCTGGCCAAGTACACCAGACACGAATCGATCGACGAGATGAAGCACGCGGAGGTGCTCACCGATCGCATTCTGTTCCTGGAGGCGCTGCCCAACTACCAGCGGCTGCTCCCGTTGCGCATCGGCGAGACGGTGCCGGAGCAGTTCAAGTGCGACCTGCAGGTCGAGGTGGAGGCGATCGACCGGCTGCGCCGCGGCATCGAGTACATGCGCTCGATCGGCGACGTGACCTCGGCGAACATCTTCGAGGACATCCTCGCCGACGAGGAGAAGCACGTGGACTACCTGGAGACGCAGCTCGGGCTCATCGAGAAGCTCGGCGAGGCGCTGTATCTGCAGAACGTCACGAAGCATCCAGAAGCGTCCTGATCTCCGCCTCAAGGTTCGCACGCGCACGGGCGGTCCACTCCGCCCGTGCCGGTACGACTCGGAAGATTTCCGGTAGGTCCGCCAAGTCTCGGAGGATTCCGGCCCGCCCGGGCCGGAACACGTCGTCGGGGATTGCCGCGTACTCGGCCCGCACCGCCTCGGCATACCGGACGTAGTCCGGCTTTTCCGAAGCGAGGATCGCCAGGTCGGCATCCGCCAGCAGACCTCCGTCGCGATCGCCGGACGCGACCGCGTGGCCGGCGGTGAGCCGCACCAGCCGCGCCACCTCTTCCGCCCGTGGCCGCGGAAAACCCAGGTCCGCCAGCGCCGCCAGGGCCAGCCGAGCGCTGCGCTCCTCGTTGTCGTGGGCGAAGATCTCGTATACCGCGTCGTGGAACCACGCCGCCAGGCGCACCGCGTCGGCGTCGTCAGTCAGCTCGGCGTGCTCGTCGATCACGCGCAGCATGAGCGCCAGGTGGTCGAGCGTGTGGTACCGCCGATGGGGCTCGGACCACCGCGCGAGCAGGTCGCGCCCCACGGCCTCCTCGCCCGGGAAGATCCGCTGCCAGGCCTCGATCACGTTGACGAGCTTAGGCGTCAGACGGCGGCGCGGTCGGCCTGGAAGCCGCGCACGTCCGGGGCACCCAGCCGGGCCGCGTCCGCGGTCAGGTCGTCGGGCATCCGCTGCGACTCCTGCTCGGCGGCCACCCGCGCCAGGTAGTGGTCGACCTCGCGGGCGCGCGTCACCGCGTCCCAGCCGAGCACGTCGCCCATCACCTTCGCGGCGTCCGCGGCCGAGGCGGCGCCGCGGTGGTCGGTCTCGAACGAGATGCGCGTGCGCCGGGTCAGCACGTCTTCGAGGTGCAGCGCTCCCTCGGCGAGGGCGGCATAGGCGACCTCGGCGGCCAGATACTCAGGCGCGCCGGCCACCGGGCGCCGCAGCTGCGGGTCAAGGGCGAGCACCTCGAAGGCCAGCGAGCCGTAGCGCTCCAGCAGGTGCTCGAGCACCCCGGCCGGGATCCCGTGCCGGCGGGCCAGATCGGCCCGGTTTGTCCACAGTGGATGGTAGCCGTCCGCGCCGAGGAGGGGCAGGTCCTCGGTACGCGAGGCGGGGACCAGGCCGCCGTGCCGGCGCAGGCCGCCCAGGCGGTGCGCCACGCGGTCGATGACGTCGGCGGCCATCACGCGGTATGTCGTGTACTTCCCGCCGGCGATGAGGATCAGGCCGAGCATGGGCTCGACGACGGCGTGGGTGCGCGACAGCGCGGACGTCTGCTCGTCGCGGCTGTGCGGCTGGCGGTGCCTGGCCTCGCGGGACAGCAGGGGGCGCAGGCCCGCGTAGACGCCCTCGATGTCGGCGGTGCCGATCGGGCGGTCGAGCACGGCGTTGACCTGGCCGAGCAGGTAGGAGATGTCGGTGGCCGAGGCCGCGGGATGGCCGCGGTCGAGATTCCAATCGGTGTCGGTCGTGCCGATGATCCAGTGGCCGCCCCACGGGATGACGAAGAGCACCGACGTGGGGGTGCGCAGGATGAGCCCGGCCTCGCCGGTGATGGCCGAGCGGGGTACGACCAGATGGACGCCCTTGCTGGCGCGGACCTGGAGGCCGGCCGACTCGCGCGGCCCCTGCCCGGACAGCATGCCGGCGATGTCGTCCATCCAGACGCCGGTCGCGGCGACGACGGTGCGGGCGTGGACCTCGAACTCCTCGCGGGTCTCGAGGTCGCGCACGGTCACGCCGGTGACCTCGCGGGCATCGCGCAGCAGGCCCACGGCACGGGCGCTCGGCACGACGGCGGCGCCCAGGGCGGCGGCGCTGCGGGCCAGGGTGGCCACGAGGCGGGCGTCGTCGACCTGGCCGTCGAAATACTGGATGGCGCCACTGATCGCATCCTCGCGCAGGGACGGGAAGCGGCGGCGGGTCTCGGTGCGCGACAGGTGCTCGTGCAGCGGCATGCCGCGCGGGGACGACCGGTGCAGCCGCGACGCGCTGGCGAAGGCGTCGTAGAGGCCCACGCCGGCGCCGTAGTAGGCGCGCTGCCACGCCCGGTGGGCCAGGCCGGTGAGGCCGCGGTGGGCCGGCAGGGGCACGAGGATCGGCACCGGGCGCACGAGGTGCGGCGCTAGGCGGCTGGCGAGCAGGCCACGCTCCTGCAGTGCCTCGGCGACCAGGCCGAACTCGAGTTGCTCGAGGTATCGCAGGCCGCCGTGGATGAGCTTCGAGGAGCGGCTCGACGTGCCGGAGGCCAGGTCGCGCGCCTCGATGAGGGCCACCGAGAGCCCGCGGGAGGCAGCGTCGAGCGCGGCGCCGGCGCCGGTGACGCCGCCGCCGATGATCAGGACGTCGAAACGCTCGCGGCGCAGCCGGGCCACGTCGGCCGCACGGCGGGCGGGCGACAGGCGGGACGCCTCGAATCGGGACTCAGAGGGATCACGGCGCACCACTACACGGTAACCTCGTCGGTCACGCCCTCGGTGTGAGATGCGTTGCCCGGGGAATCACACGGGCGTGTCCATTACCGAACGCATCGTCCGCGCGCCCGCCGATCGGGTGTACTCCGTGCTCTGTGACGGCTGGTCGTACTCCGACTGGGCGGTCGGCACGGCGCACGTCCGCGACGTCGACGCCGGCTGGCCGCGCCCCGGCGCCCGGGTGCACCACAAGGCCGGGCCGTGGCCGGTCTCCGTCCGCGAACGCAGCGAGTCGCTGGAGTGCGAGCCGGGCCGGATGCTGCTGCTCAAGGTGCACGTGTGGCCGCTCGGGGAAGGGCAGGCACGGTTCACGCTCGACCCACTCGACGCCGAAGCGACCCGGGTCACCCTGCAGGAGCGCTTCACCGAGGGACCGCTGCTGAAGGTGCGCAACCGGGTCGGTGACGCATTGCTGCACTTCCGTAACGCCGAGGTACTGCAGCGCCTGGCCGACATCGCCGAGCACCGCACCGAGCAGCCGCAGCATGAACACGGATAGATCCGGCGCATCGCGGCGCCGATGACCACCGTTTCCGGCATGCTCCCCAGTCTCCTTCCCTTCGCGCCCTGTTTTGTCGTACCCGCCACGTAGAGTCCCGACCATGGTTCCCCCCGAGGCCGCGCCCGTCGGCCCGCCGCCCCCGACGTCGCCACCGACGACGCCGTCGCGGCACGCCTGGGGCTGGTCGCTCGCGCTGACCATCCTGCTCGGGCTGTGGACCGTGGCCGTGGTCGTCGTGCCCAACGCGATCGTCTGGCTCATCGGCGACACGCTGGTCATCGAGGGCCTCTCGCTGCCGGTCGTGTTCTGGCCGCTGGTGTCGCTGCTCGCCGCGCTGCTGGCCGGGGTGCCGGCGCTGCTGCTCGCGCAGCTATCCCCGGTGCAGTTCGCCCGCACGGCCGGGCGGCAGTGGCTGCTCGCCTCAATCTTCGGCGTGCTGCTGGGCTTGGCACGGCTGATCCCGGACACCTATCACGAGGTCTACCTCGCCGCCCTCGCCGCGCTGGCCGCCGTGACCGCAGCCGTGCACATGACGGTCACCGGCCGGCTGGAGCGGCGCATCCAGCCGGACCGCTGGATGTTCTGGCTGTCGCTCGCCGCGGGCCTGCTGCTCCTGCTGCCCTGGCTGTGGGTCGGCTCGCTCGGCGGCGTCGTGGAGACGGTGCTCGCGCTGGTCGCCGCGCTCGCCGTGGCCTGGCTCGCGACCCGCCCGATGCTGGCGCTGACCAGCCGGGTCGCGACCTGCGGCGGCAGCGGCTGGGGGCGCGCGGCGCTCGCGGGCCTGCTCGCCGGGGTCGGCCTGACGCCGCTGGCCGCGGGCGTCGGCGAGCCGGCCGTGCAACTGCTCGCGCTGCTGTGCGTGCCACCGGTC
The DNA here is from genome assembly GCF_040689395.1 of Dactylosporangium sp. NPDC051484. Taxonomy (NCBI): domain Bacteria; kingdom Bacillati; phylum Actinomycetota; class Actinomycetes; order Micromonosporales; family Micromonosporaceae; genus Dactylosporangium; species Dactylosporangium sp. NPDC051484. Next base: position 323,954 of record NZ_JBFAZX010000006.1, read on the forward strand.
GCCTTCGCCTTCGCCGCGTTGCGGCACAAGGGCGAGCCGTCGGTCGTCGCGCTGCTCACGCCGGTGCTGTTCGGCCTGCTGGCGCTCATCGACCCCGACGAGACGTCGCTCATCCTGGGGTTGCGCGACGGGTTGTTCTGGGGCGCGGTGGGCGCCGTGGTGACCGGCGTGCTGGCCCTGCTGGCCGCGATCGTGGTGCTGGTGGTGTTCCGCCGGGTGTGCTGGAGCCCCTGGCTCGCCGCGGTGCTGGCTGCCGTGGTCGCCGCCAGTGGCGCCGCGGTCTATGCCACGGTCGGCCGGCCCGGCTTCGAGGGCGAGCGGCTGTTCGTGGTCATGCGCGAGCAGGCCGACCTGTCTGGGCTGGACTCGATCCCGAATCACACGGACCGGGTCCGGCAGACGTATGAGCGCCTGGTCGCCACCGCCGAGCGCACGCAGGCGCCGCTACGGGCCGCGCTGCGCGCCAGGCACGTGTCGTTCACACCGTTCTACCTGGTCAACGGCATTGAGGTGGACGTCGGACCGGTCGCGCGCCCGTGGCTGGCGAGCCGCTCCGACGTCGCGCACGTGCTGCTCAATCCGCACCTTCGGCCGCTGCCGGCGACCGCGCCGCCGATGCGCGGCACGGCCGGCGCGCCGTCCGGGACGCCGTGGAACCTCTCGCTCATCGGGGCGGACCAGGTCTGGGCGCGGTATTCGACCGGCAAGGGCATCGTCATCGGCAACTCGGACTCAGGCGTCGACGGCACCCACCCCGCCCTGCGCGGCAACTTCCGCGGCGGCGACGACTCGTGGCTCGACCCCTTCGGCACCGCCCGCAGCCCGTCCGACCACAACGGCCACGGCACCCACACGATGGCCACCGTGGTCGGCGCAGGCGTCGGCGTGGCCCCGGGCGCACAGTGGATGGCCTGCGCGAACCTGCCCCGCAACCTCGGCAGCATGGCCAACTACCTGACCTGCCTGCAGTTCATGCTCGCGCCGTATGCGCCGGGCGCCGACCCCTGGCACGCCGGGCGTCCCGAGCGGGCGCCGCAGGTGCTCACCAACTCGTGGGGGTGCCCCGCGGTGGAGGGCTGCGACCTGTATTCGATGCGCCCCGCCATCGACGCCTTCGCCGCCGCGGGCATCTTCTTCGTCGCGGCGGCCGGCAACACCGGCCCGCGCTGCGAGTCGATCACCGACCCGCCGTCCAACTACGCGAGCACGCTGACCGTCGGCGCCGTGGACCGCAACCTCCGCGTCGCCGACTTCTCCAGCCGCGGCCCGACCCCCGGTGGCCTGACCAAGCCCGACGTCATGGCGCCTGGCGTGGACGTGCTCTCCGCGCTGCCGGGCGGCGGCTACGGCTACCTCAGCGGCACGTCGATGGCGACCCCGCACGTGGCAGGGGTGGTCGCGCTGATGTGGTCGGCCAACCCGGCGCTGGTCGGCGACGTCGTCCGGACCCGTGCGATCCTGGCCGCCACCGCCCGCCCGATAGAGCTCACCGGCCGGGTCTGCGGCCTCCCGGCCGACACGGAGGGCGCCGGCGTGGTCGACGCCCTCGCGGCGGTGCAGGCCTCGGTCGCCCTCACCCCGCCATGACCCCGCCCGGCCATTTCACGGCTCGGTCCCCGGCGTTGCCGGGGGACACGGGCTTCGGCGGCACGTGTGCGGGGCGGGATCGCGGCGGACCCACAGCCCGCCCCACACGCATATGCCGTGCCGCCGACCCTGATCAGAGGGTCTTGGTGCAGAGCCAGAAGACACGCTCCAGGCGGGCGGCCACCGCCTTGGAGTAGAAACCGATCGGACCCGCCCAGCCGATCTGCGCCGTCGCATGGCCGGCCGCGCGCTGGTCGGCAAGACAGCGGCGCAGCAGCACCCGGCCGACGCCCAGGCCCTCGGCGGCCGGCGCGGTGCCCATCGGGCCGAACCAGCTGGGGCGGTTCGCACCGTACGCGGCGAAGCCCAGGATCTCACCGTCCCGCACGGCGACGTAGCAGCCGGCGCCGCGCCGGTCCAGCGACTCCTCGACCTCCCAGGCCCAGCCGTCGCCCCAGATCGAGCGGACCCAGTCCGGGGCGTCGGCGCCAGCCGGAAGCACCTTCACGCCGGACTCCTCCAGGCGGGCCTCGTCGGCCGGGGCCTCCGGGCTGGACAGCGCCAGATCCGCGGTCATGTTCCAGGCCGTGTCCGAGACCTCGTAGCCGGCCCGGCGGGCCAGGCAGACCGCCGGGGTGTACCGCACGTCGATGCCCGGCCACGCGTAGCACGGCGGGTTGCCGCCGAGGCGGACCCGGTCCGCGCCGAGGTCAGCCAGGCGCTCCTCGGCGGCGCGCACCAGGGCGGAGCCGAGGCCCCGGCGCCGGGCCTGCGGCAGCACGGCGAGCAGCTCGATGTGCCCGAGCCCCGGGTCGGAGTCGTTGATCGAGGCGAAGACGACGCCGCTGCCGTCGGCGGTGCCCAGGCGTGCGACGAGCCGCCCGGCCGGCGGCGCCGCGAGCCGCGCGACGAGGCTCCCCGCCTCTGCGGCATCCTCCGGCAGGTCCAATGCCCGGGCAAACAGCCCCTCCGCTGCGGAAACGTCCTGGAGATCCACGATCATTTCGTAAACATATCTAACTGTTTGGCCTGGCAGGCGCCCTTGTCGCACGGATGTGAAGAAAACGAAACGAGCCGCCGACGACCCGCAACATGCGCACCACGGGCGTGGCGCGCGGGCGGGCACGGGGATGCGAAAGGGCGGGCCGACCCGAAGGTCGACCCGCCCTGACGAGAGACTTGGACTCAGAAGTCCATGTCGCCGCCGCCCGGCGCACCCGCCGGGGCCTTCTCCTTCTCCGGCTTGTCCGCCACCACGGCCTCCGTGGTGAGGAACAGCGCCGCGATGGAGGCGGCGTTCTGCAGCGCCGAACGCGTCACCTTGGCCGGGTCGATGATGCCCTCGGCCAGCAGGTTGACGTATTCGCCGGTCGCCGCGTTGAGGCCGTAGCCGGCCTCCAGGTTGCGGACCCGCTCCACGACGACGCCGCCCTCAAGGCCGGCGTTGACGGCGATCTGCCGCAGCGGGGCGTCGAGCGCGACACGCACGATCTGCGCGCCGGTGGCCTCGTCGCCGGCCAGGTCCAGCTTGTCGAACGCGGTCTTGCCGGCCTGCACCAGGGCCACGCCACCGCCGGGCACGATGCCCTCCTCGACGGCCGCCTTCGCGTTGCGCACGGCGTCCTCGATGCGGTGCTTGCGCTCCTTGAGCTCGACCTCGGTGGCCGCGCCGACCTTGATCACCGCGACGCCGCCGGCCAGCTTGGCCAGCCGCTCCTGCAGCTTCTCACGGTCGTAGTCCGAGTCGCTCTTCTCGATCTCGGCGCGGATCTGCGAGACCCGGCCGTTGATCGCGTCAGCGTCGCCGGAGCCGTCGACGACGGTCGTCTCGTCCTTGGTCACGACCACCTTGCGAGCGCGGCCGAGCAGGGACAGGTCGGCGTTCTCCAGCTTGAGGCCGACGGTCTCGCTGATGACCTGACCGCCGGTCAGGATCGCGATGTCGGTCAGCATCGCCTTGCGACGGTCGCCGAAGCCGGGGGCCTTGACGGCGACCGACTTGAAGGTGCCGCGGATCTTGTTCACCACGAGGGTCGCCAGGGCCTCGGCCTCGACGTCCTCGGAGATGATGACGAGCGACTTGCCCGACTGCATGACCTTCTCCAGAACCGGGAGGAGGTCCTTCACCGCGGAGATCTTCGACTCGACGATCAGGATGTACGGGTCGTCGAGGACGGCCTCCATCCGGTCGGTGTCGGTCACGAAGTACGGCGAGATGTAGCCCTTGTCGAAGCGCATGCCCTCGGTGAGCTCGAGCTCGAGGCCGAAGGTGTTGCTCTCCTCGACGGTGATGACGCCTTCCTTGCCGACCTTGTCCATCGCCTCGGCGATGATCTCGCCGACCGTGGAGTCGCCCGCGGAGATGGAGGCGGTGGAGGCGATCTGCTCCTTCGTCTCCACGTCCTTGGCGAGGTTGGCCAGCTCGTCGGCGACGGACGAGACCGCCGCCTCGATGCCGCGCTTCAGGGCCATCGGGTTCGCGCCCGCGGCGACGTTGCGGAGGCCCTCGCGGACCAGCGCCTGCGCCAGCACGGTCGCCGTCGTCGTGCCGTCACCGGCGACGTCGTCGGTCTTCTTCGCGACTTCCTTGACCAGCTCGGCGCCGATCTTCTCGTACGGGTCCTCGAGCTCGATCTCCTTGGCGATGCTCACACCATCGTTGGTGATGGTGGGCGCGCCCCACTTCTTCTCGAGGACGACGTTGCGACCCTTCGGGCCCAGCGTCACCTTGACGGCGTCGGCGAGGGTGTTCATGCCCCGCTCGAGACCCCGGCGAGCCTCTTCGTCGAACGCGATAATCTTGGCCATTCGGCGTTGTCCTCCTGGACACTCACGATTCGCCTCGACCCACGTGGGGCCTGCGGCTCACCGCCTGCTTTCGCACCTTCGAGGACCCAGCGGAATCCCCGGCGGTCGGGCCGGATGAGCCCGCGACGACCAGCCTCGCGGCGGTTGCCCACCGGAGGACTGCACCGTCCCGACCATTGGCACTCACCGGTTGCGAGTGCCAAGTCCCTGTTTAGCACTCTGGCTGGTCGAGTGCAAGCAAACCCGGGGTGACGCGCAAGGTGGCACCCAGCAAGATCAACTCGACGGCCCGCCCCCGTCAAGGCTGCCAAAAGGGATGACATTGGCGTAAATCACTCAAAGAGTCAAAAATAGCGCAATGATCACGCGAATCGCGCCAGAATTCCGGAAAAACGCAGGGCACCGCTCCTCGTCAATGAGGACGGTGCCCGGCGGGGGTGACTGCGGACTTGATCAGGCGAGAAGGCGGACCTGCTCCGCCTGCGGGCCTTTCTGACCCTGCGCGATCTCGAACTCGACGCGCTGTCCGTCTTCCAGCGACTTGTAGCCGTCCATCTCAATCGCGGAGAAGTGGACGAACACGTCCTGTCCCCCGTCGACCGCGATGAAGCCATAGCCCTTCTCGCCGTTGAACCACTTGACGGTGCCCTGTGCCACGGTGCACTTCCTCTACTTCGGTCCTGCTGCGTCACTCGGCTGGCGGTGGGGACCAGCCCCGGGCCTTCGGCCACAGCCGCCGGTTCCGGGGGTGGCTCCGGCGAGGGAACGACGACCGAACCGCACGGTACACGAGGTAACCCGAGCCCCGACAGGCCCAAATCGGACAGCGAGGTCACGAATCATGCAGTTCGAAAAGGTCGCCGAGCATGCCTTCTCCACGCGTTTCCTTGCAGAGTAAAACATCGCCCGGCGACTACGTGTTAGTAACCTTGGGCGCTACACGTGACGGCGCGACTGCACGACGCGGAAGCGGCTGGCCACGTAGGCACTGTCGGTGAGCGCGGCATTGGCCGCCGGATTGGCGCCGCTGGCGTGGAAGTCGGAAAACGCCGCCGACTGGTTCACGAAGACCCCGCCGGTAAGGTTGATTGAAAAATGCACACCAGCAAGCAGAGCGGCCTCTTCCATCGCGTCGAGGACCTCGTCCGATGTCGAATACACCGAAGCGGTCAATGCGCCCTTCTTGCCGGCAGTGTCGGCGAAGATCCGCAAACTGCCCGCCGTGGAATCGGTGGCGACAACGAAGGAAATGGGCCCGAACCACTCCGTCCCGTAGGTCTGGGCGTCGCTCGCGCCGAGTTTCCGGATGAGCGGCGTACGCACGATCGCCCCCTCGTACGCCGGGTGCGAGACCTCTGAGGATTCGAGCACCGCCTCGCCGACCGAGCCGGCGTTCTCGAGCCGCTCCAGCACGCCGTCGTTGACGATCGCGCCGGTGAGTTCGACGCCCTTGGCGGTGTCGGCGGTGAGAGCGCCCACCGCGGCCGCGATACCGCCCGCCACCTCGTCGAGGCTCTTGTGCCCCTCGTTCGTGGCGATGCCGGACGCCGGGACGAGGATGTTCTGCGGGGTCGTGCACATCTGCCCGGAGTAGAGCACCAGGGAGAACCCGATGTTGCGGCACATCCCGGCGAAATCGTCCGTCGAGTCGATCACCACGGTGTTGACGCCGGCCTTCTCGGTGTACACGACGGCCTGGCGGGCGTTGGCCTCCAGCCAGTCGCCGAACCCGGTCGAGCCGGTGAAGTCGATGATGCGCACCTCGGAGCGCAGCGCGAGGGCCTTGGCCAGCCCCTCGCCGGGGGCCTCGGCGGCCAGCAGCACGAGGTTGGGGTCGAAACCGGCGTCGGCGAGCACCTCACGGGCGATCTTGACGGTGATCGCGAGCGGCAGGACGGCGCGCGGGTGCGGCTTGACGATCACCGGGTTGCCGGTGACCAGGGACGCGAAGAGGCCGGGGTAGGAGTTCCACGTCGGGAACGTGTTGCAACCGATGACGAGGGCCGCACCCCGCGGTACGACATGATAGGTCTTCGACATGTGCAGCGTCTGGCCCTTGCCGGCGGGCTTCTCCCAGTCGGCCGCGGCCGGGGTGCGGGTCATCTCCCGGTAGGCGTAGGCGACCGCCTCCAGCGCGCGGTCGAACGCGTGCGGCGCACCGGCCTGGAAGGCCATGACGAAGGCCTGGCCGGTGGTCGCGTGCACGGCGTTGGCCAGCTCGAACGCGGCCCGGTGCAGGCGGGTGAGGATCTCCAGGCACACGCCGGCGCGGGTCTGCGGGCCGGCCGCGCGCCACGCCGGCATGCCCTCGGCGAGCGCGGCAAAGGCAAGATCAAGGTCCAGGTGGGGGTACCGCACGTCGAGCGCGACGCCGAACGGCGAACGCTCGGTCGACACCCAGTCGGTGATGCCCGGCTGGTCCTTGAGCGGGAAGCCGGCGCCCAGATAGGCGCGGAAGGCGGCCTCGCCCTCGGCGGCGGCGTGCTCGCCGTAGATCCGTGGGCTCGGCGACTCGGGGTAGTTGGACCAGTACGCACGCTCGGCGATCGCGGTCAGCGCCCGCTCCAGCGTGTCGGCGTGGCTGGCGAACATGGGGTGTGAGTTCTCCATGGCGCCATCCTGCCACCGCCTGGCGGAGCCGCCGACGATCTGACGATTTCCCCGGTGGCCGGATTCCCGAGGCAGACAAACCCCATTCGGGGCCTATTCGGGTGCCGGCAACTGCCAGTTGGACCAGAGCTCGGAGAAGCGGAAGCCCATCGCCTCGTTGATCGCGATCATGTAGGAGTTCTCCGCGGCGTTGAACGTGTCGATCGTCGTCACCGCCGGCTCGCGCGTGCGCAGGAAGCGCAGGTTTGCCACCTTCGCCACGACGCCCAGCCGGCGCCCGCGGTGCGCGGGGTGCACCAGGGTGATCGTCTGCCAGCCGTGCCAGTCCACACTCTTCGTCACCCGCATCGCGGTCCAGGCGACGAGCCGTCCGGTCGCCTCGTGGATCATGCCGGTCTGATACCGCCGGGAGCCCCACAGCGCGTACACGTCGTGCTGGCGCCGCAGCCGCTCGGCGTCGACCTTCTCCGGCTCGTAGTCGAGCTCCCCCATCGGCGTCTCGGCCAGGAACGAACTGTCGAGCGCGGCGAGGTCCTCGATGTAGGACTCCGGCGGCTCGTTGCGCCACTGCACGACGGCGTAGCCTCTGGACCGGGCCAGGCCGTCGGCGTACAGGTGGTCGACCGCGCCCTCGTCGAGATCGGCCAGCAGCAGCCGGCGCCGCGCGTCGGTCAGCCCGTTGCTCGCCCCGAACGCCTCGGCGAACCCGCACGGCGCGGGGTGCGAGGCGCTGAATCCGAGCAGGCTTTTGCGGCCGGCGGCCCGGGCGGCGCCCGCGGCGTGCCGGCACAGCGCGCGGCCGATCCCCCGGCGCCGGTGCGCGGGCCGGACTTTGACCTCGACGTGCGCCTTGTCGAGGTTGTCAAAGCGGGGCAGGTCGAGCTGGACGGTCCCGGCCGGCACGTCGCCGTCCAGCGCCAGGAACACGCGCCGCTCGACCCACGGCGGCGGCACCACGAAGCTCATGTCGTGCTGGTATCGGCAGTTCTCCGGCAAATCCGGCAGGTCCGCGCGCAGCGCGGCGTTGCCGATCTCGAATGCCGCGTCGATCGCCGCCGGGTCATCGGCGCGCACCTCGACGATCTCGAGTGGGTAGTGGGCCATGCCACCAGAGTCGCCCGCGCCACGAGGGCCCGGCAATCCATTTATGCCGGTGACCATTCGGGAGGAGGTCCGGGAAAGGTCCGGAAATTGGTCGAGAGGACGCTCGCCAACACCTCCGGTGTTGTGGTCGCGGGCTCACCGAGAAACCGGCTCGAGCCTCGCGGCGACACGTCCTCCCGCACGGAGCATCCTGGCGCTCGGGTCTTAAGGCGTCAAGTCCACTACCGAACGCACGGCGCGGCACCAGTTACGCTCGGTGTAGATCATCTCCACCAATCGGACGATCCATCCCTCGTCCAAGCGCGGGAGCGCTCCCTCAATCTGAACGCTCGGTAATCGCGTAACCCGAAAAAATCATCCGAGCAGACCGGCCTCCCGCGCCGACTTCAGCGACGGCTTCACCCGGTGGGTGGGCCCGACCCGGTCCGCCACCGCATCGAGGGTCTTGAGCCCGTCGCCGGTGTTGAAGATGACCGTCTCGGCGCTCGGGTCGAGCCGGCCGGACTCGACGAGCTTCTTGAGCACCGCGGTGGTCACGCCGCCGGCCGTCTCGGCGAACACGCCGGTGGTGCGGGCCAGCAGCTGGATGCCCGCGCGGATCTCGTCGTCGTCCACGTACTCCATCCAGCCGCCGCTGCGGCGCACCGACTCCAGGGCGTAGACGCCGGCCGCCGGGTCGCCGATGTTCAGCGACTTGGCGATGCCGCTCGGCTTGACCGGGGTGATCTCGTCGACGCCGTCGTGCAACGCCTTCGCGATCGGGTTGCAGCCGGCCGACTGGGCGCCGAAGACCTTCCACGGCGTGTTCGGCACCAGCCCGATCTCGACCAGCTCGGCGAACGCCTTGTCGACCTTGGTGAGCAGCTCGCCACTGGCCATCGGAATGACCACCTGGGCCGGGATGCGCCAGCCGAGCTGCTCGGCGACCTCATACCCGAGCGTCTTGGAGCCCTCGGCGTAGAACGGCCGGACGTTGACGTTGACGAACGCGGTGTCCTCGAACTCGTCGGTCTCGGTCAGCTCCGAGCAGAGCCGGTTCACCTCGTCGTAGGAGCCCTCGATGGCGACGACCTGGCCGCCATACACCGCGGTCATGACGACCTTGCCCGGCTCCAGGTCGGCCGGGATGAACACGGTCGACGGGACGCCGGCCCGGGCCGCGTGCGCGGCGACGGAGTTGGCGAGGTTTCCGGTGGAGGCGCAGGAATACCGCGTGAAGCCCAGCGCCCGTGCCGCGGTCAGCGCGACGGAGACGACCCGGTCCTTGAACGAGTGGGTCGGGTTGGCCGAGTCGTCCTTGACCCACAGCTGGGCGGTGAAGCCGAGCTCCTTGCCCAGCCCGTCGGCCTTCACCAGCGGGGTGAGCCCCGGGTCGAGCGTGACGCGGGTCTGCGGGTCGACACCGACCGGCAGCAGCGGCGCGTAGCGCCAGATGTTCTTCGGTCCCGCCTCGATCTGCTCGCGGGTCACCGACGCCAGCGCGGCGGGGTCGTAGCCCACCTCGAGGGGGCCGAAACACTCGTAACAGGCGTGCTGCGCGGCGAGCGGGAACGTGGCCCCACAGCCCCGGCACACGAGGTTGCGGGCCGGGGAGTCGGTGAAGACGCTGAGCGTCGAGGTCATGGCGGAGGCCTTCCTCTCATCTTTCCCAAGCACACGGGCGTGCACCGGGACGGATTTGGCACCTACCGCGGCGGACCTCAACATCGAGACACCATTGAGACGCCGCAGGGGTTGCCGGGGCTTCATCGGGCCGTATCCCTCTGCCCCTCTGGATGAGGTATGCAATTGTGGTCGTGCGCTTCAGCTGAGTGTAAGGGGCACCACCGGCGCCCGGGTATGAGTCATCTCACGACATGGGCACGGCTAGCGTTTCACCCATGCATCCGATCGCGGCCGACTGGTTTTCGCGGCGCACGTCGAGCTGGCGGGACTGGCCCGCCGACGGGCTGCTCGACGCGAAGGGCGACACGATGGTGAGCGTCGTGCTGCCCGCCCTGGACGAGGAGCCCACGGTCGGCGAGATCGTGACCGGCATACGGACCCTCGGCCCGCTCGTCGACGAGCTGGTCGTGGTCGACTCCGGCTCGGTCGACCGCACCGCCGAGGTCGCCGCGGCCGCCGGCGCCACGGTCCACCACCGCGACGACATCCTGCCGGCGACGGGCTCCCGCCCAGGCAAGGGCGAGGTGCTGTGGAAGGCGCTCGCGGTCACCAAGGGTGACATCGTGGTGTACGTCGACGCCGACCTCACCGACTTCCGCCCGCACTTCGTGACGGGCCTGCTAGGCCCGCTGCTCGACGACCCGGGCACGCTGATGGTGAAGGCCTTCTACGACCGCCCCCTGCTCGACCTCTCCGCGGCCGGCGGCGGCCGGGTCACCGAGCTCGCCGCCCGCCCGCTGCTCAACGCGCACTTCCCGGAGTTGGCCGGTGTGGTGCAGCCGCTGGCCGGCGAATACGCGGCCCGCCGCACCCTGCTGGAGTCGCTGCCGTTCGCCGCCGGCTACGGCGTCGAGACCGGCCTGCTCATCGACACCTTCCGCGGCCACGGCCTGGACGCGCTGGCCCAGGTCGACCTGGGCCAGCGCACCCACGGCCACCAGGACACGGCGGCCCTGGGCCGCATGGCCGCCACCATCGTGCACACGATCAACGCCCGCGTGTCCCCCGGCCACCCACTGTGGCCGACCCTGACACAGTTCGAGCGCCATGATTCCGCGGTCGTACCGCGGGTGACGCCCGTCGCCCACCCAGACCGTCCCCCGATGCGGAGCATCCCCGGCTACTCGCCCGCCTGATCCCCGTCCCGGCTCCTCGGCCACAGCTCACGAGTCGGGCACGAACCGCCACAGCTGGGTCGTGGCGGTGCCGGCGCCCGCGACGGCCAGGGCCAGGGCCGACCACTGCGTGGCGAGCAGCCACCACGGAGTGTCGATGATCGCGACCGGGGCGTCGCCGGTGAGGGAGCCCACGACCAGCGCGGCGGTGACCAGGAGCATGAGCACCAGCAGCAGGACCGAGATCAGGCGGAGCACCCACACGCCCGTGCGTCCGGTCAGGGCGGCCAGCACCGTGCTGCCGCCCGCGATCGTGGCGGCGAACGCGGCCGTCACCGCGCCCAGCAAGGTGAAGATCCGGGCGGTCTCCGCCTCGATCGGGCCCCTCGTCAGGTCGGAGCTCTCCGCGAAGTGGGTCCACTGCGTGAGGTGCGCCTGGTCGTAGTAGAGGCCCGCCGCCAGGGCGGCGAGCCCCACGACCAAGACGCACGCGCCACCGAGGGCGGATCTCCGCATGGACGAGCACCCTACCCGCCGGTAGGGTGCCGGCCGGCGGCGGTCAGCTCACCACGTCCTTACGCAGGAAGCGCCACCAGGCGATGGAGAAGAACAGGGTGGCGTAGGCCAGAGCCGCCACGCAGCCCTTGACCAGATCGCCGGTCTGCATGGGGCTGGAGAGCAGGCCCAGCCAGGCGTTCGCGTAGTGGGTCGGCAGCACGGTGCGCAGGTCTCCCAGCGCGGTGATCTGGTCGAGGATGTTCGACAGGATCTGCAGCAGCACCGCCCCGCCGACGGCGCCGAGCGGGGCGTCGGTCGACACCGACAGCAGGAACGCGAGCGAGGCTACGACCAGCAGCGTCACGCAGAGGTACCCGACGATCTCCAGCAGCCGCAGGACCCCCGTGCCCGCCGGGATCTCGCCGCCGATCGGGGCGCTCAGCGGCGCCCAGCCGTAGCGCAGCGTCCCGGCCAGCAGCGCCGTGGCCACCAGCGTCAGGATCGCGAGCAGGCTGTAGAGCAGCGAAACGGTCAGCTTGATGCCGAGCAGGCGGGCCCGCGGCACCGGCATCGCCAGGAGGTACCGCAGGCTCCCCCAGCTCGCCTCGCCGGCCACCGTATCGCCGCAGAACAGCGCGACCACCACGACCAGCAGGAAGCCCGCCGAGACCAGCAGCGTGAAGAGGGTGAAGTTGGGGCCGCCCGACGTGGCGAGGTCGGACAGGCGGGAGAACTCGCCGCCCGGGCCGCCCTCGTCGCGATTGTTGGCGCTGTTCAGCTGGAACGCGGCCAGGATGATCAGCGGCAGCAGCACCATGAAGCCCAGCGCCAGCTGGGTGCGCCGGCGGGAGGCCTGCCGGCGGATCTCGGTCCACAGCGAGAGGGTGGCGCCCGGCCGGTACCCGACCGCACCCCCCACGACGTCCGTACTCACGATCGCTCCCCACTCGCCTTGGTGTCCCCGCCCACGAGGGAGAGGAACGCGTCCTCCAGCCGCCGGCGCGGCGCGACCCGGTCGATGCCGACGCCGGCGCGCACCAGGGCCGCCACCACCTCGGCGCGCGGCGTGCCGTCGATGTCGACGACCAGGCCGCGCCCGCCGGACCAGGCCACCGCGCGCACGCCGGTCAGCTCCTGCAGCACCTTCTCGGCGGCGTCCACGTCGGACACGTCGAGCTGCACGCTCGGCGAGTCGCCGACGATATCCTCGACCGGCCCGGCCGCGACGACCTCGCCCTTGTGCATGACGACCACGTCGGTGCAGGTCTGCTCCACCTCCGCGAGCAGGTGGCTGGAGACCAGCACGGCGCGGCCCCCGGTGGCGTAGCGTCGCAGCACCTTGCGCATCTCGGCGATCTGCGGCGGGTCGAGCCCGTCCGTCGGCTCGTCGAGCACCAGCAGCTCCGGCAGGCCCAGCATGGCCTGCGCGATGGCGAGCCGCTGCTCCATGCCGTGGCTGTACGTGCGCACCCGCCGGTGCACCGCGGTGCCGAGCCCGGCGATGTCGTACGCCTCCTCGAAGTGCGCGTCGGCGGCGGGCCGGCCGGTGGCCCGCCAGTACAGCTCGAGGTTCTGCGCGCCGGTGAGGTGCGGCAGGAAACCCGGCCCCTCCACCAGCGCCCCGACCCGCGACAGCACCGGCGAGCCGGGCAGTAGCCGGTGCCCGAAGACGAAGATCTCGCCGGAGGTCGGGCGGGTGAGGCCCATGAGCACGCGCAGCGACGTGGTCTTACCGGCGCCGTTCGGGCCGAGCAGGCCGACGACCTGCCCGCGCCGCACGGTGAAGTCCACCTTGGACACCGCGACGAAGTTCTTGTACTCCTTGCGCAGCCCCCGCACCACCAGCGGCGTGTCCACGTGCTCGGCGGTCACGCTGCGGTCAATGCGCCGGGCCCGGCGGCGGGCGATCAGCAGCACGACGGCGAGCCCGATCGCGATGGCGGCCACGAGTGCGGCCAGCACGTACCGCCAGATCGCGTCGGGGCTGGCGATCGGCGTCCCGGCGATGGCGGGCAGCGTGATCGCGCCGTCGACCGCGACCGAGTACACGACCGGCTCCGGCGGCGCCCAGTACCCCGAATCGGCCGTCGCGACCGTGACCCGCACCCGGCTGCCGGCCTCGAAGCGGTGCACGACCGCGGGCAGGGTGACGCTCACCGGTACGGCGTCGGCGATGTCCTTCGGCAGGCCGGTCAGATGGACCGGGGCGATCAGCCCGTCCGGGATCGACGGCGCGCCCTTGGCCGGCACGTCGTAGAGCTTCACGAACAGCGTCGCCTCGCCGGTCGGCGACGCCGCCCGGATGCGCACCCTCGGCGCGCCGACGGTGTCGAGCGCGGCGCCGAGCGGCTCGGAGACGAAGTCGGCGTGCTGGCCGGGGATCTCCTGCGCCAGGCCGCCGACGCCGAGCAGGCTCGACAGGCCCGCGATCGGCAGCGACGAGATCGGCGCCGGGTTTCCGTCCGGCGGGTTGGCGATCTGCCGGGCCGGGCCCAGCAGGTCGACGGTGGTGCCGGCGCCGTCGAGGCCGGGGTAGTCCTCGACCGAGGAGGCGGCGGTGACCAGCCCGCGGCCCTGCGCGTTGAGGCCGGCCACGCGCGAGTAGGTGAAGCTGGTGCCGGGCGCCTTGCCGTTGCCCTTGAGGTAGTGGTCGAGCCATTGGCCCGTGAGCTGCCGCAGCCGATCCGCCTCGGACTGGGGCCCGGTCCCGCTGTCGTGCCCGCCCGTGTACCACGCCACCCGCACGGGCGTGCCGTTGGCGGCGATGCCGCGCGCGTTGGCGTCGCCCTCGCTCAGCGGGAACAGCGTGTCGATCTGGCCCTGCACGAGCAGCGTCGGCGCCTTGATCTTGTCGAGCACCTGCGACGGCGACGACTTGCGCAGCAACGCCTCGGTGGCGGGGGTGGCCCGGCCGGTTGTGGCGAGGTCGAGGTACGCGTGGCAGACGTCCTTGGCGAAGCGGCCGCACTGCGGATCGTCGGGGTTCTCCGAGGCCCCGAAGAACTGCCCGGCCCACTGTTTCTTGAAGACCCCGCCCGGCAGGAAGACGTTCACCAGGTCGTTCCACGTGATCATCGACACAATCGCGTCGACCCGGGTGTCCTGCGCGGCGAGCAGCAGCGACAGCGCCCCGCCGTATGATCCGCCGACGGCGGCGACCCGTGGGTCGGTGCCGTCCTTGCGAATGTCGGGCCGGGCCGCGAGCCAGTCGATGAGCCGCTGGGCGTCCTTGACCTCCCAGTCCGGGCTGTCGACGTGGATCTCGCCGGTGGAACGGCCGAAGCCCTGCGCGCTCCAGGCGAGCACGGCATAGCCGAGGTCGGCGAACCGCTCGGCGTCGCCGCGCACGCTCTGCTTGGTGCCGCCGAAGCCGTGCGCCAGCAGGACGGCCGGCACCGGGTCGGCGGCGCTCGCGGACTTGGGCAGATACAGCGTGGTGTCGAGGGTGACCTCGGCCGAGTCGTCCGGCCCCGTGCGCACCGTGATCAACTGGTCGATGGCGCGGAAGCTCTTCGGCTTGGGCACGACGGCCCAGCCGACCAGCCCCGCCACGAGCACGACCACCACGGCGCCGACGATGAGCTGGCGCCGGCTGGGGCTCGGCAGGCGAAGTCGCATTGACCAAACGTACGCACCGGATGTTGCCCGCGACGCGAACACTCAGTCCCTTCACAGCAACGGCTACGCTCGTCTTCGTGTCGGCAACCTTGACGCTCACTGCCAGCCTGCGCCCGGCGGCGCTCGACGCCCGCCGCGGGGTCGTTCGCCTGCATCCGGAGGTGATGACCGCGCTCGGCCTGCGCCCGGGCGACTCGATCTCGCTCGTCGGCCGCCGTACATCGGCCGGGATCGTCGCGGTGGCCGAGCCGGGCGCCAGCCGGGCCCTGCTCTACGCCGACGACCTGGTGCTGGGCAACATCGGACTGCGCGACGGCGGGCAGGTGGCCGTCGCCGCCGCCCCGCTGCGCGCCGCGCAGACCGTCACCCTGTCCGGCCCCGCCGAGATCATGGCGGTCGTCTCGCCCGAGATGCTGCGCCTGGCCCTACTCGGCAAGGTCGTCACGATCGGCGACAACGTGTCGCTGCTGCCCCAGGACGTGTCGCTGGGCACCCTGCCGTCGTCGTCGGCGGTGCGGCCGGCGGTACACATGGTGGACCGCGGCCTGGTCGAGGCGGCCCGGCGCAGCCTGTCCAACACCGTCGGCTACGCCTGGACCAGCGCCCTGCTGACCGTCGCCGGCGCCAACCCGGGCCAGGGTGCGCTGGTCACCATGGACACCACGGTCGGCTGGGAGCATGGCCAGGCCACGCACGCCCCCGGCAGCGTCATGGCCACGCCCGCGTCAGGGCCGGCCGCCGTACCGGTGGCCACGCCGGCGGGCGGCGCGCCCGCCACGCCGGCGCCCACCCTCGACGACCTGCCGGGTCTGCGCGCCCAGGGCGAGCAGCTGATCGAGCTGCTGGACCTCGGCTTCCACCACGGCGAGGTGCTGGCCAAGCTCGGCACCACGGTCTCCCTCGGCATGCTCGTCACCGGCCCGGCCGGCTCGGGCAAGTCGGCGCTCGTGCACGCCGTCGGCCGCGAGGTCGGCGCGCAGGTCATCGCGCTGTGGGCGCCGGAGATCGCCGCGCTGACCAACAACGACGCGGCCGGGCGGCTGCGCCGGGCCGCCGACGAGATGCGCGCCCCGGGCCCGGCGATCCTGCTCATCTCCGACGTCGACGCGCTCGCCCCGCGCGACCAGCCTGGGCCGCTGGCCACGGTCTTCCGCCAGCTCCTCGCCGAGCTGATCCGGGAGGGCGAGGCGGTGGTGTGCACCACCAGCCGCCCCGAGGCGGTCGACCCCGCCCTGCACTCCCCCGAGCTGCTGGCCCACGAGATCTCGCTGCCGCTGCCCGACGCCGCGCTGCGCCGCGAGCAGCTCGCCGTGCTCACCCGCGGCATGCCGCTCGACGATGACGTACGCCTCGACGAGGTCGCCTCCCGCACCCCCGGCTTCGTCGCCGCGGACCTCGCGGCGCTGGCCCGCGAGGCGGGGGTGCGGGCGGCACTGCGCCACCGCCGCGAGAACGAGACCCCGCGCGTGCTCATGGCCGACTTCGACGCCGCGCTGGAGGTGGTCCGCCCGACCTCGATGGCGGAGAGCTCCCTGGAGCTGGCGAAGGTCACCCTGGACGACGTCGGCGACATGGTCGAGGTCAAGCAGACGCTCACCGAGTCGGTGCTGTGGCCACTGTCGTATCCCGACGCCTTCTCCCGCCTCGGTGTGGAGCCGCCGCGTGGCGTGCTCCTCTACGGCCCGCCCGGCTGCGGCAAGACGTTCCTGGTCAAGGCGATCGCCGGCACCGGCAAGGCCAACGTCCTCTCCGTCAAGGGCGCGGAGCTGCTGTCGAAATGGGTCGGCGAGTCGGAGCGGGCCGTGCGGGAGCTCTTCCGCCGCGCCCGG
The DNA here is from genome assembly GCF_040689395.1 of Dactylosporangium sp. NPDC051484. Classification (NCBI taxonomy): domain Bacteria; kingdom Bacillati; phylum Actinomycetota; class Actinomycetes; order Micromonosporales; family Micromonosporaceae; genus Dactylosporangium; species Dactylosporangium sp. NPDC051484. Next base: position 340,788 of record NZ_JBFAZX010000006.1, read on the forward strand.
GAGGCCGCCCCCACGCTCGTCTTCCTGGACGAGATCGACGCCCTGGCCCCGATCCGCGGTCAGGCCACCGACGGCGGCACGACCGACCGGGTCGTGGCCGCCCTGCTCACCGAGCTCGACGGCGTGGAGTCGCTGCGCAACGTGGTGGTCATCGGCGCCACGAACCGCCCCGACCTGGTCGACCCGGCAATGCTGCGCCCCGGCCGCCTGGAGCGCCTGGTCTTCGTGCCGCCCCCGGACGCCGACGCGCGGGCCGAGATCCTGCGCGCCGCCGCGAAGTCGGTGCCGCTCGCCCCTGACGTCGACCTGAAGGCCTTGGCGACCTCGCTGGACCGCTTCTCGGCCGCGGACTGCGCGGCCCTGATCCGCGAGTCGGCCCTGGCCGCGATGCGCGAGTCGCTGGACGCCACCGAGGTGACGGCGGCCCACGTCGAACTGGCACAGGAGCGCGTCCGCCCGTCCCTGGACCCGGCGCAGGTGGCCTGGCTGGCGAACTACGCGGAGCAACAGAAGACCCGCTGACCCCGGCAAGTAGCGTCAGGCGGCGGCGATGGGCACCCGCGGGCCTAGCGGCGGCGGGTGCGGGAGGCTCGTAGGCGGCGCAGGCGCTGGACCACCGTCGCGTCGTGCGCCAGCGCCAGCGGGTCGTCGAGCAGCGCGTTGAGCAGCTGGTAGTAGCGCGTCGCGCTCAGCCCGAACGTGTCGCGGATCGCCTGTTCCTTCGCGCCCGCCTGGCGCCACCACTGCTTCTCGAACGCCAGGATCCGCTTGCCGCGCTCGTCCAGCTCGGCCGGCTCCTCGGCGACGGCGATGTCCCGGGGCGACCCGGCCTCGTCGTCCGCGGGCTCGTCACCGTCGACGAAGTCGTCGACGTCCTCTGCGGACGGCTGGGCCGGGACACGGGCAGCGGCGAGGTCGTCGCGCTTCATCGTCCCTCCTGGCAGCTCATCCGGTACGCACCACCCTAATTGCCACGCCCCCGATCACCCACCCCACAACGCGGGCGTCGCGCCGGGTGTGAGGCGGGCGACGGCGGGTAGAAGGCCGGGTGTCGCACACGGACCTGGCGATCCTGTTGCTGCTCGCACTCGTCGGTCTCTACCGCCCGGTCGGCGCCGGTTCGTCGTACGCCGCGCTGCTGCAACCCTTCGACGACGGGCAGCGGCGCCGGCTCGCGGTCGGGTTGTTCCTCGGCGTGGCCGGCGTCGCGGTGGTCACGCTGCTCGTCGTCGAGCCGCTCCTGGAGCTGATCGGCCTGCCCGCCGCCGCCCTGTCGGCCACCGGCGGCATCACGCTCATGATCGCCGCGCTGCCGCTGATGCTCGGCCGCGCCACCGACCCCGACCGGCAGGTGACGGCGCCGTCCGGCAAGAGCTGGCGCCAGGTGGTCGTCATGCCGCTGACGTTTCCGCTCACGATCGGCGGTGCCACGATCGCCGTGCTCATCGGCTTCCGGGCCGAGTCCCACGGCCCCGCCGGCGTGCTCGCGCTGATCGTCGCCGCGCTGCTCTACTCGGCGGTGGCCGGCGTCTGCGTGCTCGTCGCCGGGCGGGCCGGCCGCCGGCCGGCCGACCGCGCCCGCGCCGTGCAGGACCGCGTCGCGGGCATGCTGCTCACCGCGATCGCCGCGACCCTTCTGGCCAGCGGCTTCACCCGGCTGGTCGAATCAGTCCTGCACGGCCTGGGACGACACGGCCGCTGAGAAGATGTCCGGCTCGGGCGCGCCGCCGTCCCAGGCCGGAACGACCCGGCGCAGGTGGTCCGAGGTGAGGAAGGCCCGCCGCAGGTCGTCCGGCATCCCTTCGTAGGGCGAGACCTGCGACGCGTGCGCCGCGATCGCCCGCTCCCGCCGAGCCAGGTGTCGCCCGGTGTCCACGATGGTGGTGACGAGCTCGTCCGGTGTCCCCGGCACGTCCGCCTCCAGGTACGGCGAGTCTGGGCGCTCGCCCGCGAGGTGCAGCAGCCAGCGGCGCATCAGCGAGCGGGGCAGGCATTGCAGGTACACCCGCGGCACCCGCCACTTCGAGCGCCCGACCGCGGCGAGCGTCGCGTCCCGGATCACCGCGTGGTCGCGGTGCCCGTCGCCGGCGTCGAGGGTGACGACCACGTGCGGCCGGAAGTCCTCGATGTGCGCCAGCACCCGGCCGGCGACGACGGCGGGGTCCGCGCCGGCGAGGGTGCCGGGCCCGGGCGGCCCGGCCATGCCGGAATCGGCCAGGCCGAGCAGGTCCACTCTGGCCACGCCCAGCAGCTCGGCCGCGGCACGCAGCTCCCGCTCGCGCTCCGCCGGCAGCTCCGCCGCGGTGACGCCGCTGCCGGGTGCCGGCTCGCCGGCCTCGCCCCGGGTGGCGCAGACCACGGCGGTCGTCGCGCCGGCCGCCGCCGCGTGCAGCAGCAGCGATCCGCACCCGAAGGTCTCGTCGTCGGGGTGCGCCACCACGACCATCAGCCGAGCGTGCATACGAACTCCTTGATCGCGCCCCGGACCACGTCGCCGGTGTCGAGATCGGCGCGGGTGATGCCCGCCTGGGTCGTGCTCGTCATGGCAGCTGCCTCCCGATACTTCCCTCTCGATACTGCCCTGTGCAGTATGCGTCGAGTAGACGCTGCCCTGGGCAGCATGTCAACGTGACTGTCATGCCCCCGACGAGAACCGCCACCTCCCACGCCCTGCTCGGCCTGCTCGCGGTGCGCGACTGGACCACGTATGAGCTCGCCAAGCAGGTCAAACGCAGCCTCAACTGGTTCTGGCCGCGGGCCGAGCGCAAGCTCTACGACGAGCCGAAGCGCCTCGTCGAGCAGGGCCTGGCCACCTCGGCGCGGGAGCACACCGGTCAGCGAGGCCGGACCGTCTACCGCATCACGGACGAGGGCCGAGCTGTGTTGCGGGAGTGGCTGAGCGAGCCGCCGGCACCGCGGACCGTCGAGTTCGAGGCAATGGTGAAGGTCTTCTTCGCCGATGCGGGCACGCCGGAGCAGTTGCTCGCCACGCTGGAGCGCGTCGAGGCGGAGGCGGCCGGGCGCATCGCCGCGCTGACGGAGATGGCCGCGACGCGCCCGGTGCCGTTCGCGCGGCGGGCGCATCTCAGCGCGATCGGGCTCCGGCTGCAGTATGAGCAGGAGGACGCAGTCCTGCGCTGGGCCCGCTGGACCCGGGAGCAGGTCCTGCAGTGGAACGACACGACCGACCCGGGCGACTGGGACGCGCTGGCCGCCCTCGACGAGCTGGCACGCGTCAGGCCGTGACGATCTTCACGCCCGCCCCGCGGAAGGCCTCCAGCGTCGCGGCGGTCGCGTTGGAGTCGGTGACCAGCGTGTCGATGCGGTCGATCGGGCAGATCCGGGCGAACGCGTGACCGCCGAGCTTCGAGCTGTCCGCGATGATCACGACCCGCCGGGCGCGGGCGACCATCAGGCTGTTCATGGCGGCCTCGCCCTCGTGATGGGCCGCGGCGCCGAGCGTCACGTCGAGCGCGTCGACGCCCAGCAGGGCGATGTCGAGGGTCACGTCGCGCAGGATGTTGCCGCCGAGCGGGCCGACGAGCTCGAAGGACTGCGGCCGGACCACGCCGCCGGTGACGACGATCTTCATCCGGGAGCGGACCAGCAGCTCGTTGGCGATGTTCAGGGCGTTGGTGACGACGGTGAGCTGGGCGTCGTCGACGCCGCCGGTGAGCTCTGGGCGCACCGCGAGGGCTCGGGCGACCTCGGTCGTGGTGGTGCCGCCGTTGAGCGCGACCACCATGCCCGGGGCGACGAGCGCGGCGGCCGCCGCGCCGATGCGCTGCTTCTCCGGGGCGTGCTTGGCCGTCTTGTACCGCAACGGCAGGTCATAGGACACCCCGTTGGCCACGGCGCCGCCCCGGGTGCGCGTGATCATCTGCTGCTGCGCGAGCTGGTCGAAGTCGCGGCGGATCGTCGCCTGCGACACGTCGAGCCGCTCGGCGGCATCCTCCACGCTGATCCGCCCACTGTCGGTGAGGATCTCGAGGAGCGCGTTCCAGCGCGCATACCGATCCACGCGACCCCCTCCCTGCGCGTACGGTGCGAGATGTGTGCACAATAATGCTCGAAACGGCGGGTAAACGCAAAGTCAACTGCTCAAACCAGCCAGGCCGAGATGGTTGCCAGCTGGCCCGTCGGTGCGCAATGATGCGCGAACGTGCCAGGTTTGATGCCATAACGATCAGCCAGCCGATCACCCCGAGATCATCGAGGACGAACCGCACATGACGCAGACCGTGATTGCCCTCGATGTGGGGGGCACCGGGATCAAGTGTGCCCTGGTCGGCGCTGACGGCGACACGCTGCACACGGTCCAGCACGCGGAGCGGCACCCGACCGGGGCGGACCGCGGCGCGGAGGCTGTGATCGAGACCATCCTCGGCATCGCCGAGGGGCTTGCCACGACGGCACGCGCGAAGGGCCTGGAGCCGGTCGGCGCCGGGCTGGTCGTGCCTGGGGTCATCGACGAGGCCAACGGCGTCGCGGTCTGGGCGGCGAACGTGGGCTTCCGTGACGTACCGCTGCAGGCTCTTCTGGAGCAGCGCCTCGGGCTGCCCGCGGCCCTCGGCCACGACGTGCGCGCCGGTGGCCTGGCCGAGGCGCGGCTGGGCGCCGGGCGCGGACACGACTACGTCCTGGTCATCCCGATCGGCACCGGCATCGCGGCGGCCAACGTGGTGCGCGGCCAGGTGTACACCGGCGCGCACGGCGCCGGCGGCGAGATCGGCCACATCATCGTGCGCCCGGGAGGCCCGCGGTGCGGCTGCGGCCAGCGCGGCTGCCTGGAGGCGATCGCCTCGGCGTCCGCGGTCGGCCGCCGATACTCCGAACAGGCCGGCCGGCCCGCCACTGCGGAGGAGGTCGCCCGCCTGGCCGCCGAGGGCGAGCCGACCGCGGTCGCCGTCTGGCGCGAGACGATCGACGCACTCGCCGACGGGCTGATGACCGGCATCGCGCTGTTCGACCCGGCGGTGATCGTGCTCGGCGGAGGCCTGGCCGAGGCCGGCGAGGCGCTGCTGGCCCCGCTGCGTGAGGGCGTGCACGCCCGCGTGACCTTCCACCGTGAGCCGGCCATCACCCGCGCCGCGCTGGGCGACGAGGCGGGCTGCCTGGGCGCCGCCCTGATCGCGCTGGACAACCTGATCACGAAGGGGAACAACTGATGACCGTGGTGTCCGGGGTCCGGGTGGTCGCGGGCGACCGCGTCATCGACGACGGCTACGTCCGTATCGAGGGCGACCGCATCGCCGAGATCGGTTCGCTGGACGCCACGACGCCGGGCAGTGCGCCGGAGCCCGACGCGTCGGCCGGCGTCGTGGTGCCCGGCTTCGTCGACATCCACGTCCACGGCGGTGGCGGCGCGACCTTCACCACCGGCGACGCGGACGAGGCCCGCAAGGCCGCCGCGTATCACCTGGGCCACGGCACCACGACGATGCTGGCCAGCCTGGTGACCTCGCCGCCGGAGCTGATGATGAGCGCCACGAAGGCGTTCGCCCCGCTCGTGGCCGAGGGCGTGCTCGCCGGCATCCACTTCGAGGGTCCATATCTGTCGCAGGCCCGCTGCGGCGCGCAGAACCCGGCCCACCTGCGCCACCCGTCCCTCGACGAGCTCGACGCGCTCATCGAGGCGGGCGAGGGCGCGATACGCCTGGTGACAATCGCCCCCGAGCTCCCCGGCGCCCTCGACGCGATCCGGCTGCTGGTCGCCCGAGGGGTCGTCGCCGCGATCGGGCACACCGACGCCACGTACGAGGAGACCCTCGCCGGCATCGAGGCCGGCGCGACCGTCGGCACCCACGTGTTCAACGGCATGCGCCCGCCCCACCACCGCCAGCCCGGCCCGGTCTTCGCGCTGCTCGGCGCGGCCGGGGTGGTCTGCGAGTTCGTCGCCGACGGCATCCACCTGCACGACGGCACCCTGGCCTTCGCCGCCTCCGTCACCGGCTCGGCCCGCGCCGCCCTGATCACCGACGCCATGGCCGCCGCCGGCATGCCCGACGGCACCTACGACCTCGGCGGGCAGAGCGTCGACGTCGCCGGCGGCGTGGCCCGGCTGACCCGGGACGGCGCGATCGCCGGCAGCACGCTCACCATGGACCAGGCCTTCCGCCGCGCGGTGGGCGCCGGGCTGTCGCTGGCGGCCGCGTCGGGCATGGCCTCGGCCACCCCGGCCGGCGCGATCGGCCTGGCCGAGGAGCGCGGCGCGCTGCGCGCGGGCGCCCGAGCCGACCTAGTCCTGCTCGACGACGCTCTGAACGTCCGGCGCGTCATGCGCGCCGGTCAGTGGGTGTCGTAGAAGGGGCCGGCCCAGCCGGAGCGGGTCAGGCGCGAGCCCAGCGGGATCGCGTCCCACGGGGTGCGCCGCAGGATGCGGTCCAGGAGCAGGCCCAGCATCAGGGCGGCGAGCCCGTCGGTGATCCAGTGGAAGCTCAGATATGTCGTGGTGAACAGCAGCACCAGCGGGATCGTGTAGCGGATCGCGGCCACCAGGCGCCGGCTCAGCACGTCGGTCAGCAGGGTGGCCAGCACGCCGTACCAGACGATGGCGTTGACCACGTGGCCCGACGGATACGACATGCCCGAGTCGATGTGGAACAGGTACTCGGGATGGGCGACCTTGTGGTCGCTCGCCGCCGTGCGGTCGGTCCAGATCTTCAGCGGGCCGATGGTCACATAGGTGATCACGAAGGCGCCGACGACCAGCAGGAACGGGCGCACCGTGTGCCGGGCCCGGGCCAGGAAGAACGCCGCGATCAGGGCCAGCGGGGTGAGGATCTGGCCGCCCTGGCCGAGCCGGTTGAAGATCAGCAGCGTGGTGCCCGCCCAGCCCGGGCGGTGCGCGTCGACGAAGTCGCGGACGGCCAGGTCGAGATCCAGCAGCGGGGTCTTCGCGGCGAGCAGGATCGTGATCGCCGCGAAGCCCGCCACCAGCAGCGCGTCGAGCCACCAACCTGCGGGACGGACCGGCCGTAACTCAAGGCGCACGAGGGTGAACGCTACCCGAGCGCCGCCGACCGCTGTGCCAGGCCGTGCAGGTGGGCGGCGATGCGGTCGATGCGCACGCCCGAGTTCGGGCAGCCGCCGAATTCACCGATATCCATCGATCGTCCCACCGGTCCGAGCCAACAGGTCGCCGAGTCCCAGCCGCGTCGTCGCCACGGTCAGCGAACGCGTGGAAGGTTGCCGCGCAGCCGCCGCATCAGCCACGACTCGGACGTCACCGGCCGATCGTAGCGAAAATCGCCAGTTGCCGATGCCCGTCCGGCCTCGTCGGACCCGCCCGCCGAAAGCTACCGCCGCAGCGGCGCTCCGGCCTCGTGGAGGTGGCGCAGCGCCTGGGCGTAGGAGTCGACGAACGTGGCCGAGTGATACGCCACCCCGATCTCGGCGCAGAACCGCTCGACGATCGGCCGGGCGAGGCGCAGGTTGGGCGTGGGCATGTTCGGAAACAGATGGTGCTCGATCTGGTAGTTCAGGCCGCCGAGCGCGACGTCGAGCCAGACGCCGCCACGAACGTTGCGCGACGTGAGCACCTGCTTGCGCAGGAAGTCGAGCTCGTCGGCGGCCGTGAGCACCGGCATGCCCTTGTGGTTGGGTGCGAACGTCAGGCCGAGATACAAGCCGAACAGCCCCTGGTGTACGGCGATGAAGGCGATCGCCAGGCCCGGCGAGAACAGCAGGAACGCGGCGGCCACGTAGACGGCGAAGTGGCCGTACAACAGCGCCGACTCGAGCCGGCGGCGCTTCAGCGTGCCGAGGGCGCGGGCGCTCTGCACGTGGAGGTTGAAGCCCTCCAGCAGCAGCAACGGGAAGAACAGCAGCGCCTGGTGGCCGCCGATCAGCCGGGCCAGACCCCGCGCCCGCTCCGCCTGCCGCGTGGACCAGACCAGGATGTCGGGCGCGACGTCGGGGTCGTGGTCCTCGTGGTTTGGGTTGGCGTGGTGGCGCGTGTGCTTGTTCATCCACCAGCCGTAGCTCATGCCGATGCCGGCGTTGCCCGCCAGGATACCCAGCGCCTGCGACCAGCGGCGGCCACGGAAGACCTGCTTGTGGGCGAGGTCGTGAGCGACCAGGGCGACCTGCGCGTACGCGACGGCGAGGACGACGGCGAACCACAGGCTGTGGGTCGCGGCCACGCCCACCCAGCCACCGATGTAAAGGGCGGCGACGAGGGTGAGCCGGATCGCGTAGTACCCGGGGCGCCGGTCGAGCAGCCCGGCCGCGCGGATCCGCTGCGACAGGACGGCGAAATCGGTGGCCTTCTCCGCAGAGACCAGAACTGTCATGCCGATCAGCGTCCCGAACCGGCCACCGAAGGTCGAACCTGTCAGCCCCCCGGCCGGGTGGTAGGGCTGACCCCACCCTCAGGGCGGCGTCCCTGCCGCATAGCCGTGGCGCGCAGCCTAGGCTTTGTCGGGTGCCAGTGCTCATCGGCTCCTACGCGGACCAGTACTCGACCTACGACGACGACTTCAAGCCGCTCGCGCCGCCCGTCCGGACGCCCGCGCCCAGCTTCCTGGCCGTGGGGTCCACCGGGACCCGGTACGCCGTCGGCGAGCTCGAAGGCGGCGAGGTCTCCGCCTTCACCCCGGGCGGCGAGCTCATCAACTCCCTGCCCACCGGCGGCGGCTCCCCGTGCCACGTCGTGACCGCCGGCGACCACCTGCTCGTGGCCAACTACGCCACCGGCAGCGTCGCGGCGTTCGCGCTGCGTCCGGACGGCGGCCTGGACCGGCGCACCGACCTGGCCCAGCACGCCGGCGCGAGCGTGGTACCCGACCGGCAGGAGGGGCCGCACGCCCACCAGGTCACGGTCCGCGGCAGCATGGTGCACGTCGTCGACCTCGGCATGGACGCGATCGTGCACTACCGGCTGACGCCCGAGGGCCGGCTCGAGCACGTGCGCACCACGACGGTGCAGCCGCTGGGCAGCGGGCCCCGGCACCTCGTGTTCCACCCCGACGGGCGGGTGTTCGTCGCCAACGAGCTGACGTCGACCGTCTCGACGTACACCTCCGGCTTCGAGCTGCTCGACGTGAAGCCCTCGTGCCTCGTTCAGCCGGTCGGCGACAACTTCCCGAGCGAGCTGGCGCTCTCTCCCGACGGGCGGCGGCTGTACGTCGCGAACCGCGGCAACGACACGATCACCACCTTCTCCGTCGAGGCCGGCGGGCTGCTGCCGATCGACGAGGTCTCCACCGGCGGCACCTGGCCCCGTCACTTCGCGATGCTCGGAGTGCGGCTGTGCGTGGCCAACCAGCACTCGGGGACCGTGACGCTGCTCGAGCTCGATCCGCGGACCGGTGTGCCGCACCCGGCCCGCGTGGTGCTGGAGCACACATCGCCGAGCGCGGTGATACCGATCGATCGGTGACCCCTGGGCGAGATGCGGGATGAGACGGCACTGAGCCCTTGCTGAACCGGCGTTCAGTGCCGCACCATCGATCCATGGGTGAGCTGGTGGCGCTGCCCAAGACGGGCGACGTGTTCGAGGACGTGCGGGGCGGCGACCGCACCATGCGGGTGACGTGTCATCCGCAGCGCGGCACGGTCGTGGTTTCGTTGTGGGTGGACAGGATCTGCCGGGCGTCGTTCCAGCTCGCCGAGGCCGACCTGCCGCGCCTGCAGGAGGCGCTGGCCGGGATGCGCTTCGAGGCGCCCCTGGAGGAACCCTTCGACAACGCGCGGCCCGGCCCGGAGGCGCTGCCGGAGACGGCCTGACGCGCTCAGGCGATCTCGGTGGTGAGCGCCGGCTTCTCGGCGGCCTCGGAGCGGGAGTTGCGGCTGCGCTGGCGCGGCACCCGCGGAGTCGGGGCGGTGGGAGCCGGGGCGATGGTCGACCCGGTGAGCCCGGCCCGGCGCGCCGCGTCGAGCGTGTCGCGCAGCTCCGCGGCCTCCTCGGCGACCTCGGCCGCCTCCTCGGCGAGGGCGGCGGCGGACGCGACCGCGACGTCCGCGGCCTTGATCGCGGCGCGCTCGGTGGCGGCAGCCGCCTCGTAGAGCCGGCGGGCCCGGCTCTGCGCGGTGCGGCGCAGCTCGACCTCGCGGGCAGCCAGCTCCTGCAGCGGATCGGCCCCGGCGACACCCTTGAACACCTGCTCCAGCGCTTCGACGGTGATGTCGCCACGCTTGAACGCGTCGAGCGCGGCGCGGGACGCCTCGTGCTTGGCGTCCTCGGCCTGCTCCCTCGTGGGCAGTTCGTCGGAGTCGTGCCCGGCGGCGCGCAACGCGTCCTGATAGGCCTTCTGGGCCACGTCGAACGTCGCCCACGCGTGCTCGCGGGCCACCTGGGCGGCGGCGCTGTGGGCCTGCGCCTCCACAACGGCGGTCTGCGCGCGCTTGGCCGCGGCGGCGGTCGCCGCGGCCTGGCGGATGAGCTCGCCGGCCTCGGTGCGCAGCTGGACACGATCGGCCGGGCTCAGGCCCCCCTGGGCAGCCTCGATGGCGGCCCGGCGGTCGTGGCGGTTGAGCCGGTAGAGGCTCCAGCGCGAGAAGAAGGCCGCGAGCAGCACGAAGAGGACGATGAACACTATCAACCCCAGCCACAGGACGATGGCGCCCGTGACCGGGTCAAGGCCCAAGATGCCCCGGCCCCCGGTGAGGGTCCACGGCACGTCACTGGGTGATAGTGCCAACCTGGCGGGGGTATGAAGGGCCACGGCGCGACCTCCGGCTGTGCGTGTCGCTACAGAGTAGTCGGCGTCAACGGGGCCGGTCATCCCATCGAGCAGTGACCATCAGACGAAGGTCCGTACACGAATAGTCATGGTCATGCAAGAAAGCCCCGCTCATCGGCGCGTCGCGCGATGCGTCGCCGTCGCGTTCTGTGGTGATCATGACGAATGTGTCGGCTACTTGTCACCACATCGTGATCGGACGGCTTTCCGGAGGTACGCCCGCCGGGGGATCGCCATCGTCCGCGCCATGTGCTTAGGCGTCGTGTGCCCGCCGCCGCCGCGGTAGCGGCCTGAGCATGGTGAGGGCGACCACCATGTCGGTGGTCGCCCTCAGTCCTTCAGGATCGTCGCAGCCGGACCACAGAGACCGCGGTGAACCCGGCCGCGACGGCGAGCGCCGCCAGCCCCCATAGCCACAGGCGGGACGACGGCTCGGGCGGCGGTGGTGGCGCGGCCCGCGACGCCGGCGACGGCGGGCTCTGTGCCGGCCGGGCCTCGACCACCGCCTCGGCCCGCACGGCGTCCGGCTCCGGCGCGGTGACCACGACCGTCCAGCGACCCGGCGAGAGCACCGGGCCGGAGGAGTAGAAGCCGCGGCCCTCGCTGGCCGGGTTGAGCTGGATCGGCCCGACCGTCCGGCCGCCCTCAGCCGTTGCGGTGAGGACGAGCCGGACGACCGTCTCGGCGGGGCGGCCGTCCGCGCTGTACGCGCGGACGGTCACCCCCGTCGCACCGTCGCCCGCGACCTCCAGCTGGAGGCCGCCGGAGACCGGCGCGAGCAGGCCGAGCACCATCATGAGGGACAGAACCCTCACAGTTTTCCGTTCTTCTTCAACCGGCTCGGGTCCTCATCGACCCGTCCGGTGCCCGCCAGCGACTTGCCGTTGTTGGCCTTGACGCCGGCCTGGTCGGGCGGCGTGCCGCCGAGCCGGATCGTCATCGCGTCGGCGTCGCGGATCAGCGTGCTGCGGATCCCGGCGTCGGGCACCAGGGCCGGCGTGATGAGCGCGCGGAAGGCCGCGAGCTCCTTGAGGGCCTTGGCGTCGTTGCCTTTCGCCTCGAACTTGCGGACCGTGGCGAGAGAGTCCGAGAGCTGGTTGTACGCCTTGCTCGTCAGCTGGCTGCTCGCCTTGAACCGGTCGAGCAGGTTCTGCATGTCCCGGAACGAGGTGGTGACGAAGAACGTGACCGTGGTGGTGGTCGCGTTCCCGGCGTTGTCGGTGCCGGTGACGCTCAGCTGGTGCATACCGAGGCTGAGCTGGTACATCGCCTGCAGGGTGCCGGTCTGGTAGGCGCCGCCGTCGAGCGAGCCGGCGACCGACTTCACCCCGGACGTGGCGTCGATCGCCTGCCACGTGACCCGGACGTCCTGGCTGTCGCCGTACAGCTGCCCGTCGGCGAGACCGGCCACGATGACGGTCGGCGCGGTCGCGTCGATCTTCAGGATGGCCGACTTGAGGGTCTCCACGTTGCCGGCCGCGTCGGTCGCCTTGTAGAGCAGCTCGTGCTGGCCGTCGCCGGTCACGTTGACCGGCGCGGTGTACGACGTCCAGGCGCCGCCGTCAAGCGACCACTGGATTCCTGCGACACCGGAGCCCGAGTCGGTCGCGGCGAGCGCGACCGGCGTGGCCCCCTTGTGCCAGCCCGCGTCGGTGGCCGGCGCGAACGTGGCGGTGGTGACCGGCGCGGTCGCGTCGATCTTCACCTCCTGGACCTTCGGCTCGGACGTGTTGCCCGCCTTGTCCGACGCGCGGTACCGCACCTGGTGCGTGCCGTCCCCGCTGAGCGGGATCGGCTCGCTGTAGGTGCTCCAGGTCGTGGCCGAGTCCACCTGGTACTCCACCTTGTCGACGCCTGAACCGGTGTCGGTGGCCGCCAGCGTGACGGTGACCGGGCCGTTGTAGAAGCCACCGGCCTGCGTGCCCTGCACGGTCGCGGTCGCCACCGGCGGTGTCGTGTCCACGGCTGCCGTGGTCAGGCGGAAGTAGTCGAACGAGGCCGGCTTCGACGCGGTCTGGCCCGCGCCGAGGGTGTAGACGCCCACCTTGGCGTTGGTACCGACCGCCGCGTTGGTGAGCGTGGCGGCCGTCGTCCAGGTGGTGCCGTTCGCGGAGTAGCTGCCGGTGTAGGCGTTACCCAGCTTGGCGATGCGGAAGTACCACACGGCCGAGGTCAGGTTGTTCACGTTCGGCTGCGGATTCTGCACCGCGGCGCCGATCTCGCTGCGGTACTCGATCCGCCGCACCAGCGCCTGGCCGGGCTGGTTGTCGACGATGTAGTCGATCTTGACGTAGTTGTCGTCGTCGACGTACACGATCAGGCCGCCCTGCTGGTACTGCTCGTTGAACGCCGAACCGTCCACCTTGGTCTCGATGGTGAAGTCGCCGTTCGGAGCCTTCTGCAGGATGAAGTTCTTCGGTGCGGTGTTACCGGTGCCGTAGATGTCGCCGTTCGGGACGTCGATCTGCAGCGCGCCGTTCAGGAGGCGGTACCCGGTCGGGTCCTCCCGCACGATCGCGTTCCACCGGCAGTGGTCCAGTGTGGACGAATTGAACTCGTCGCTCGGGTCCACATTGGTCGGTGCGGTGTCGGGCGAAAGCTGGAACCAGTCGAACGCCGCGTCCACGATCGGAGCCGTGGTGCCGCCGTTGAGCGCGTACAGGCCGATCCGCGGGTTGGTGATGCCGGCCAGTGCCGCGGCCCGCCCGACCGGGACGAACGTGGTGCCGTCGGTGGAGTACGCCGCGGTCAGGTTCGTGCCGTCGGAGATGAGCCGGACGTAGTACGTGTCCCCCGGCTGCGCGTTGATCGCGTCCGCGGCCTCGTTGCGCGGGGTGCCGGCGCTCTCGCGGATGAACTCGATCTTCCGCGAGGTGGCGAACAGCAGGTCCACCTTGGCGTAGTTGTCGTCGTCGCCGTAGAGGATCAGGCCGGCCTGCTGGTAGTTCGCCGCCGCCGGCAGGGTCACCTTCGTGGTGGCCTGCCAGGCACCGGCCGGGGCGGGCTGCAGCACGAGGTTGGTCGCGCCGTTGGTGCCGCCGTACAGATCACCCGGGGCGGTCGGCAGGTGCAACGCACCGCCGCTCACCGACAGCGCCTGCGTCTCCCGCACGACCGTCCACTTCGTACGGTCCAGTTCGGACCCGAGGAAGTCGTCCGAGCGAGCGCCGAAGCACTGGGTGTTGGCCGCCTCGGCCCGCACCGCCACCGTCGCGGTTCCCTTGGCGCCGCGCGCGTCGGTGACCGTGAGCGTCGCCGTGAAGTTGCCCGGCGCGGTGTACGTGTGCGTGGCGTTCGCCGTCGCCGCGGTGCCGCCGTCGCCGAAGTCCCAGGCGTAGGTGAGCGGGTTGTCGCCGTCGGGGTCGGTCGCCGAGCCGGTGAAGGTGACCGTGAACGGCGTCGTGCCGCTCGGCGGGCTGGCGGTCGCCGTCACGACCGGTGGCGCGTTGTCGGTCACGCCGCGGCCGATGAAGTCGATCCAGTTGATGTTGTACCCCGCACCCGCGCCGGTGGCGATGAAGAACAGCTCCCCGGTTGTGGTGCTCGCGGAGATGGGCACGTTCAGGTTGACGTACGTCTGCCACCCGCCGGTGCCGGGCACCGCGACCGAGCCGACGATCGGCCCGTTGAGCGACCCGGTCCGGATCTGGATCGTGCCGCCACTGGCGTTGTTGCTCGCGGCCCGGATCCGCAGGCTGTCGATCCCGGTGAGGTTCACCGGCGTGAAGGAGAACCAGTCGCCCTCCTCGACGAACCCGATGTTCTGGAAGCCGCCCTGCGGGTCGCCGGTGGTCTCCCGTTGCACGCCGGGAGTGCCGCCCGAGTTGACGCCAGGCACCCGCCCGGTCGCCGTGAAGTACTCGGCCTGCATGCGCTTGGGCTGCAGCCTGATCAGCGAACGCCCGGTCAGAGGCGCCGCGCCGCCCGGCCCGCCACGGTCCACATAGGACGCCTCGATCACGGCGAAGACGTTCGCCTCCGCGCCGTGACCGCTGGCCAGCGAGGTCTGCACGGTGCCGGAGCAGCCCGTGTACTGCTCGAGCGGGTGGGCGTGCTCGTCGTGCCCGAGCAGGTACTGCACCTGGACTTTCGAGCAGTCGATCTGCCCGTCCTCGGGGTCGGTGACCTCGACGGTGAACTTGAGCTGGTCGCCCCACTCGTAGAAGCCACCGTCCGGCGGCAGCGTGATCTTCACCGTCGGCGCCGTGTTGCCCACCGTGATCGGCACGTTCGCGGTCCCGCTGCGCCCGCCGGTGTCGGTGACGGTCAGCTGGGCGGTGAAGTTGCCGTTGCTGGTGTAGGTGTGCGCCGGGTTGGCCTCCGTGGAGGTGCCGCCGTCGCCGAACGTCCAGGCATACGTGATGCTCTGCCCGTCCGGGTCGCGCGAGCCCTGGCTGGAGAACTGCACGGTCAGGGGCGCGACGCCGCTCGTCGGCTGGGCGGACGCCTGCGCGATGGGGGCGCGGTTGCCGGCCACGTAGTCGATCCGGTACACACCGGAGTCGCTGTTGTTGCCGCCGAAGCCGGTGCCCCACTCGATGATGTACAGCGCGCCGTCGGGGCCGAACTCCATGTCCATGGGCCGGATGACCTTCATGCCGGCCAGCAGCTGGTTGATGTCCACAAGGGACTTGCCGTCAGCCGAGACCTGCATCGTGTACAGCTTGTTCTGGTTCCACTCGCCGAAGATGGCCTTGCCGTCGAAGTACGCCGGCCACTTGTTCTCCGCGGTGTTGTTCGCGTTGTAGCGGTACACCGGACCGCCCATCGGCGCGCCGCCGCCCCCGATCTCGGGGAACTTCGCGTTACCGGCGTAGTTGTAGTCGACCGTCGCCGGGATGGCCGGCGGCAGGTTGTTCAGGCCGGTGTTGTTGGGCGAGTTGTTGACGGGCGCGGCGCAGTTGTACGCCGGTCCCGCCGGGCCGGACGGGAACGTGTAGGCCCGGTACGGCACGTTCGCGCCGGTGCAGTACGGCCAGCCGAAGTTGCCCGGCTGGGAGACGATGTTCCACTCGACGGTGTTGCCGGGCCCGCGGTTGGGGTCGGCCTGCGGCGCGTCGGGCCCGTAGTCACCCACGTACACGATGTCGGTCAACGGGTCGACACCGATGCGGAACGGGTTGCGGAAGCCCATCGCGTAGACCTCGGGCCGGGTCTTGGCCGTGCCCACGGGGAACAGGTTGCCGGCCGGGATCGTGTACGTCCCGTCGGCCTGCGGCGTGATCCGCAGGAGCTTGCCGCGCAGGTCGTTGGTGTTCGCCGACGTACGCTGGGCGTCGAAGTCCTGGCGCCCCGCCCGCTCGTCCAGCGGCGAGTAGCCGCTCGACTCGAACGGGTTGCTGTTGTCGCCGGTGGCCAGGAACAGGTTGCCGTGGCTGTCGAACGTCATCGAGCCGCCCTCGTGGCAGCAGGTGTTGCGCTGCGTGGTCACCACGAGCACCTGCTTCTCACTGGCGGGGTCGATCGTGTCGCCGGTGACGGTGAAGCGGCCCAGGATGTTGCGCGGCGGGCCTGCCGCCGGGCTGTAGTACAGGTACACCCAGTGGTTCTGCGCGAAGTTCGGGTCGAGCGTGAGGCCCAGCATCCCGTCCTCGTTGCCGGTGAACACCGGGATCGTGACGGCGGTGACCGTCTTGTGCGTGTCCGGCTTGACGATCTGCACGCGCCCGTCACGCTCGATGTAGAACACGCGCCCGTCGGGGGCGACGGCGAGCTCCATCGGGTTGTTGGTGTTGCCGTCCAGCTTGATCTTCTCGAAGCTGCTGGTCAGCGAGGCGCTGCAGTCGGACGGGACCGCACCGGCGGCGGTCTGGATGCCGCCGAGCAGGTGGCTCAGGAACTGCGGGTCGGAGAACGACTCCTGAGTGTGGCCGGCGCCGGTGTACCAGGAGCGGCCGCCGTCGTAGTCGCGGCACCACGCGAACGGGTGGTCCGCACCCATCGCGCCCGTGCCCGGGGTGTAGCTGGTCTCGTCCACGCTGGCCAGGACGTGCACCTTGCCTCGCGGGTTGGTCCGATAGTTGTACCACTCGTCGAACCGGCTCCACCGCGCCGGAAGATTCTTCGTGGACGGGTGCGCGGGGTCCTCGACCTTGATGGTGGCCTGCTGCGACGCCGGGTGGGCGTTGAACCAGGCGCCTACGAGTTCGCCGTACCAGGGCCAGTCGTACTCGGTGTCGGACGCGGCGTGCACGCCCGCGTAGCCGCCGCCGCGCTTGATGTAGCGCTCGAAGGCCCCCTGTTGTTCAGCGTTGAGCACGTCCCCGGTCGTGGACAGCCAGACGACGACCTCGTACTTGGCGAGGTTCGCGTCGGTGAAGAAAGCCGAGTCCTCGGTGGTGTCGACGGTGAAGTTGTTGGCGGCGCCGAGCGCCTTGATCGCGGTGATCCCGGCCGGGATCGAGTCGTGCCGGAACCCGGCGGTCTTGGAGAACACCAGGACGTCGAACGGCCCCGCGGCCGCGTTGGCCTGCGGGACCTGCTGTGCGGGCGGGGGTGCCTCGACGGGAGCCGCGTGCGCCGCGGAGGGCAGCGCGACGGCGGCCCCGGCAACGAGCGGCAGGACTGCAGCAATGATCGGCACGCGGGATGCGCGCCTTCGAACGTTGAACACGGAGCTCCTTGTTCAGGGCTTCGCGCAACGGTCGCCGAAACCGCTGAGCTGGTTCAGTGGAGCGGGGGGTGCGATGGTGCGGCGGAGCGCGGCCGGAAGCGCCCCGCCGAGGGCGCCACCCGACCGCCGGGGGTGGTTCGTTGCGATACCTTACAAACTAGCGAGCAAGCGCTTCGTACGGAAGACACCTGGGCGGCTTGCCCCATTAACGCCTTGTGTCGCGAGGCTCGCGACCCAAGGACCCGCGCAAGCGCGCGCGACAGACGCCATGCGCGGCCTGGGTTCCACGCCTCGCGATGATCGGCATCAAGATGACCACCGCCATCCGGGGCACGCTGCGGTATGCCTCCTCGACGAGCGCGTCGAAGTCCCCCTCCACCGTTCCCGGCGGACGGGTCCGAAGGCGGTCGCCCCGAACCGTCGACCCAAATTCGCGCACGATCGAAGATGCCGTTGACCACCGAGAAGGCGTCGCTGAGCTGGTCCCACCCGTGCGGTGCGCTTGTTCCGGTGACCAGCCCAGCGGCAAATCGCGAATGAAAACGAACCGAGATTTTGCAGTGCGACGGTCCGGGCGGCACCAGGACGTCGGAATTCCAGACGTGCTTCTGAGTCGCGGCGAGGTCAGCCGAGGGTCCAGATCTGGCTGTCGGTGGCCCTGCAGTCCCAGATGACCAGCGGAGTGCCCACGCGCGTGCCGGCGTTGGCGTCCAGGCAGCGGCGGGAGTTCGGGTTCTCCCAGGTGTTGTTCGCGTGGCGGACCCACGTCTGGGCCGGGGTGCCGTTGCAGTCGTAGGCCCACACCAGGTTGTTGTTGCCGGTGCCCCGGTTCTGCACGTCCAGGCACAGGCCGGCCGCGATCAGGGTTGCGCCCGTGGTGGGGTCGCCCTGGATGCGCCAACGCTGGTTGTCCGCCCGGGCGTCGCAGTTGTCCAGCCCGATCGCCGCGTTACCCTGCTGGGCCGAGCGATACACGACGATGCACTTCTGCGACTGCTTGCCCAGCATCCGGCCTGAGGCGGCTTGGACGACCGGAGGCGGGGCGGGGCTCGACGACGCGGGGATTGAGCCGGGCGCGGACGCGCTGCGCGAGGCGGCCGGCGAACTGGTGCGGGAGCGCGACGGCGAAGGCGACGGCGAGGTGGAGGCGCTCGGCGACTGCTCCGCCGATGGGTCGGCGCCGCCCGCGGCCGGTGCCGGAGTGTCCGGCATGGTCACGCCCGGCAGCCTTGGGGGCAGGCCGTTGTTGTGCGAGCCGCCCGAGTCGCCGCTGCTGATCCACTGGAAGGCGACGGCGCCGGTGATGATCAGGATCAGCACGGCGACCGCCATCGCGCCGACCGGGTAGCGGTGCCATGGGGCGACGCGCCGGCGGCTGCCAAGGTAGTCGTCGGCGTCCTCGGGGTCTTCCTCGGTGACGATCGCGAACGCCGGGGGCGCGTAGTCGGCGAGCGTCGGCGAGTCGTCCGCCGGCACGGTGTGCAGGGGCATGAGCTCGCCCTCGACCGTCTCCACCTCTTCGGGCTCTGCCGGACCGGGTTCGACGGCGGCGAGCGAAGAAGAAACGGACGAAGCAGTGGCAACGGACGAAGCAGTGGCAACGGACGAAGCAGTGGCAACGGAAGCACTGGCATCGGAAGCCGGGGCGACGTCGGGGTCGTTCGTCACGCCGGGCAGCGACACGATGAACTCGAGGGGCTGCGTCTGCGACGCCTCGGCGAAGGCGTCCGCGGGGACCTCGCCGGCCGGGTTCGCGACCGTCGCCGGCTCGGGCATGTCCGGGTCGAGAACATCCGCGACGAGCGCATCCGGGTCGGCGGCCTGCACCGCCGGGATCGACGCGGTGGCGACCGCCGTCGGGCCCTCGGGGCGGCGCCGGCGCGGGATCGCGGGAATCGCCGGCTTCGCCGGGGTGAAGGGCTCAGGGAGGACCGGTGCCGATGCCGTGTGCGGCACGCGGTGGCGAACGTGCGAGGAGGCACCGTGCGGCAGACCGCCGGCCTCGCCCGCGTCATTCCCGTCTGTAGCGACGGACATGCGGCTAACCCCCTCCACTGGCCAGTACCGCCCGGAGCACCGTAGCTTGCGGCAGCGACGAGCGCGACCGGCCGTAAGACCGATGCGCGTCACATTTCTGGACCGCCGCGGTGCGGGATTGGACGCAGTGCGTTGCGGTCGGCCGGTAAGTTTTCCCGCATGGTGCCAGAGGGCTGGGAAACGATCGCCGCGCAGCATACGGTGTGGGGCCGCGTCGAGGACGCGCAGACGTACCGTGATCAAGCCATCGCGCTGGCCGGAGCGCTCGCCGAGTCGCGCCGCCGTTCGGCCGGCTCGCTGGGCGACGACCCGTGGCAGGACGACGACTTCGGCACCCGCATGTCGCGGCAGGTGGCACGCCTGGTCGGCCTGCTCCCGCCGGAGGAGAGGCTCACCGGCGAGGAGGCGCTGCGGCTCGTCGTAGTACCGCTGTTGCACGACGCCCTCTGGGCGGGCATGGCGGCGCAGGAGCGCGGGGTCGAGCCGGGCGATCTGGAGCCCTCGCAGGACGCGACGAGCGACCGGGCCGCGTTCGAGCGGTTCAGCCAGACCTACGCCCAGCCGCATCGACGTGCGCTGGCGGCGATCCGGGCCGGGCGCCGAGAGACGGCCGCCGAACTGGGCTGGTGGCTGCTGCACCGCTGGATCGGGCGGCGCCCGCAGGCCTACCAGCCGGCCACCATCGCGGCGCTGACCGGCTGGGCGGATACAACCGGGCGTGAGGACGCGCGCACGGCCGAGACGCTGCGCGCGATCCGTGCCGATCCGGCGTTCCTCAACCGGCACGACCGGCCCGAGTCGCTGCTGTCGCGGCACGGCGAGGTGCGGGAGCGGCTGGTCGCGTTCCTGCTCACCATCGCGCGGGGCCTGGCGATCGAGGTCACGGTGCTGCCTGAGGTCATCGGCGAGCACCTGGGCATCGGCGACCCAGTCACGGCCGGGCAGGTACTGGACACGGTGCGCAACGGGCACTGGGAGCCGCGTGGGGCCACGCTCGTGCTCAGCGCCGCGTGCGCGCACCCGTCGATCGAGGTCGCGCTGCGTGCGCACATCGACACGCTCAACCAGCTGCTGGCCGAGGCGCAGCGCGCCGCCGCGCGGGACGACTCGCTGCTGCCGCTGCGGCAGCTGCCCAACCGTGCCGCGACCGACGACGTCGGGCCGCTGGTGCGCGACGGCGTCCCGGCGTACCAGTCGGCCGGCGTGCGCTTCCGGCTCGCCGAGGACCGGGTGCGCGAGCTGCTGATGGGCGAGCAGCTGTACGGCGACCCGGCGCTCGCCATCCGCGAGCTGTACCAGAACGCGCTGGACGCCTGCCGCTACCGCGAGGCGCGCACCGAGTACCTCACCCGTGCGCAGGACCACCGGCGGTCGGCCCCGGCGACGTGGAACGGGAAGATCCGGTTCGTGCAGGGCGTCGACGAGCACGGCCGGGGGTTCCTCGACTGCGCCGACAACGGCGTCGGCATGGGCGTGCGCGAGCTGAGCGAGGTGTTCTCACAGGCCGGCGTGCGCCTGGCCGACCTGCCGGAGTTCCTTGAGGAGCAGGCCGAGTGGGCCCGCCTGGACCCGCCGGTGCAGTTGTTCCCCAACAGCCGCTTCGGCATCGGCGTGCTCAGCTACTTCATGCTCGCCGACGAGCTCACCGTGGAGACCTGCCGGATGGGCCGCGACGGCCAGGCCGGCGAGCGGCTGCGGGTGTCCATCGCGGGCCCGGGCAGCCTGTTCCGCATCCAGGACCTCGGGCCGGGCACCGAGACGGGCACGACGGTCCGGCTGCACCTGCGCGACGGCGTGACCGTCAGCTCGGTCGAGGAACTGCGCAAGCTGCTGTGGGTCGCCGAATTCACGACCGAGGCGACCGACGGTGTGCAGAGCCAGAACTGGGTGCCCGGCGAGCTGTCCGCCGCGGCGAGCGCGATCCAGGACGACGACGAGGACGAGGACGAAGAGGGCGTCGGCCCGGGCGTCGTGCCGGCCGAGGGCTCGCGGGTGTGGTGGTGCCGGGGCAACGGTGCGCTGCTGGCCGACGGGCTCTACGCGGGCAAGGAGATCTTCGGCGCGGTGGTCAACCTCAACCGTGACCTGGCGCCGCGCCTGTCCGTCGATCGGACCAAGATCCTGGCGTACCGCGAGGACGACGTCGACCGCCTGCTCTGGGAGGCCGTCCCAGCACTCACCGCGCCGGGCACGACCCTGCTCGGCTACAACTGGCTGTGCCGGCTCGCCCCGGTGCGCCCGCTGGTCGCCGACCTGATCTTCGAGCAGGCGATCGAGCGCGGGCATGGCAAGTGGGAGATGGACGGCGAGACCGTCGACGCCGCGGTCACCGGCTGCTTCGTGGCCAACGACGGGCCGGTCGGCGGGCCGGACGAGCTGGTCGAGTGGCGGCTCACGGCGCTGGCCGCGGGCGGGCGCTACCGCAAGGTGCTCAAGCCGGGGCCCGACTGGAAGCGGGCGCTGCGGGCCCGCCCGTCCGACGCGCTGCTGCTCAGCGTCGACGTCGACGGCACCGGGCCGTGGCTCGACACGGTCGACATCGTCCCGCTCGTACACCTGGTCCGCGCCGCCCGCAAGACCGGCCGCTCGGCCCCCGAGATCGCCGCGCGACTGGAGACGCTGGGCTTCGAGCCCTCGGTCGGCGCCGAGACGGTGGGCGTGGACCCCGACGACCTGGTCTTCACCAGCCGCGACGTGGACGGCACCCGGCCGTGGCTGCAGCCCGACCAGCCCGTGTACCTCGTGCACCTGCTCCGGGCGGCGCACAAGTCCGGGCGGAGCGTGGACCAGGTGGTGGCCCGGCTGCGGCAGCTCGGCTTCGACGTGGACGTCGACGTCGACGTGCTGCCGCTGGAGCAGTTCGGGCCGAAGGATCTCACCATCGCCAGCCGCGACCTCGACGGCTCCCACCCGTGGCTCGACCCGCGCGAGCCGGTGACGCTGCTGCACCTGCTGCGCGCCGCGCACAAGGTCGCGCTACCCGCCGACGAGACAGCAGCGCGCCTGGCGCTGCTCGGCTACCAGCTCGACAGCGGCTGGGAGACGCTCGTCACCGAGCCGGACGACCTGGTGATCATCTCGCGTGACCTGGACAGCTCCTCGCCGTGGCTGGACGTGAGCGAGGAGGTGGCGCCGGTGCACGTGCTGCGCGCGGCCGAGCGCACCTCGCGGCCGGTCCCCGAGGTGGTGGCCCGGCTACGCTCGTTCGGCTTCCAGCTCGGCGGAAACCTCGACGCGATCGAGGTGGTCAAGCTCGAGCCCGAGGATCTGCAGCTGGCCAGCCGCGACCTCGACGGCTCGCAGCCCTGGCTGGACTCGTCGCGGCCGGTGCCGCTGATCCACCTGCTGCGCGCCGCCGAGTCCACCGGCCGCGAGCTGCGAGACGTGGCGGCCCGGCTGTCGGCCTGCGGGTATCGGGTCGACATCGATCCGGACGCCATCCTCATCGACCACCTGGAGCCCGACGACCTCACCATCACCAGCGAGGACCTCGACGGGTCGGACCCGTGGCTCGACCCGATGAAGCCGGTGCCGACGATCCGCATCCTGCGGGCCGCCCAGCGCACCCGGCGCAGCGTGCACGACATCGCCGCGCGGCTGACGTTCCTCGGCTACGCGGTCAGCCTGCACGGCGCCGGCCCATCGCTGGACCAGGTGGAGCCCGACGACCTGCTCATCACCAGCCGCGACCTGGACGGCTCGCAGCCCTGGCTGGACCTCGATGAGCAGGTGCCGCTGCCGCACCTGCTGCAGGCCGCCCGGCGGGTGCGCCGGCCGGTGCACGAGATCGCAGCCCGGCTGGAGACGCTGGGGTACACCGTCGACGTCGACCTCAGCACCATCGCGGTCGACTCGGTGAAGCCCAACGACCTGCTCCTGGCCAGCACCGACCTGGACGGCTCCCGCCCGTGGCTGGACGCCTCCCAGCCGGTGCCGCTCAACCACCTGCTGGCCGCGGCGCAGAAGATCCGCAAGCCGATCGAGGAGGTCAGCACCCGCCTGCGCGCACTGGGCTACTCCGTCCCAGACGTAGACACCCGCCTGCCAAGACTGCGCCCCGGCGGCGTCTAGAGCCCTCGGTACCCGCTGTGGCGTGGGTTACGCAGTTGTCGACCACGCGCAGCACATGGGGCAGAATCAATCGATGTCCCCCTATTGGCCAGTGGTGCGGGACCGGGTCTTCGGCCGGGTGCTGCCGGGCCTCGCGCTCTCCGCGCTCGGCGACGGGATGAGCGCGGTCGCGATCGGGTGGCTCGCGGTGCAGTACGCGCCGCATCATCAGCGGGGCCTGTGGGTCGGGCTGGCCGTCGCCGCGTACACGCTGCCCGGGGCGATCGGCGCGATCGCGCTGGCGCCGCTGCTGCGCGGGTGCGGCGGGGCGCACCTGGTGGCGCTCGACGCGGTGCTGCGCGCGGCGTTTCTGGGCACGGTACCGCTGCTGGCCGCCCTGGGCACGCTCAGCATCGGCGGATACGCCGCGCTGCTGGCCGGCTCCGCGCTGCTGGCCGCGTGGGGTTCAGCCGGGCGGTACACGCTGGTGGCCCAGGTGCTGCCGGCCGAGCTGCACCTGCCGGCGAACGCGCTGCTCACGCTGCTCACCGAGGCCTCGACCGCGGTCGGGCCGGTGCTCGCCGGGCTGCTCATCGCCTGGCTCGGGGCGCCGGCGGTGCTCGCCGTCGACGCGGCGACGTTCGCGGTGCTCGCGGTGTGCTTCACGGCGGTCCGCACACGGGCGCCGCTGCCGTGCCGGGAACCGCCCGCGGCCGGCCTCGCCACGATTCGTCACGACCGGGCGCTGCTCGGCCTGACCGTGCTGTCGTTCTGGTTCTTCCTGCTCTTCGGGCCGATCCCGGTCGCGGTGCCGCTGTTCGCGTCCTCGGCGCAGGAGGCCAGCCTGCTCTTCACCTCCTTCGGCGTCGGCGCCATGATCGGCGCGATCGCCATCGGGCACCTGCCCCGGCTGCCGCTGTGGCCGGCCACGATCGGCTCGGTGATCGCGTTCGGGCTGCTGCTCACGCCGCTGGGGCTGGGCCTGCCGCGCTGGGCGGACATGCTGACACTGGCGCTGGCCGGGCTGGCGTGGTCGCCGTACCCGGCCACGAGCGTGTCGCTGTTTCAGCGCGCGGTGACGGCCGAACGGCTGCCGCCGGTGCTCGCCGCCCGCGGCGCGGTCCTGGTGCTCTCAACGCCGCTGGGCACACTGCTCGGCGCGCCGATGGTGCAGGCGGCCGGGCCGGACATCACACTCCTGGCGTGCGGCGCGGCGACCACGGTGCTCGGTGCGGTCGCGCTCGTGGTCCGGCTGCGGTCGCGCGCGCCGATGGTCCACCTGGCGCGGGCCGGCGCCGCCCCTTGAGCGGGCCCGGTCGGCGTCGGGCCGATCAGGCCACGCCATTCAAGCCGTTCAGCTCGTCCAGGACGTCGCTACCGGAGCAGAGCCGCCGGGTGTACTCCCGCAGCGCCGCGATGGCCTCGTCGATGTCCTCGGTCAGCACGTCCGGCAGGTCGACCAGCAGCCGCCGGCCGTCCACGGAGCCGTAGCCGCTGACCTCGAACGCGCCCTCCCGCACCCAGAGATCCACGCCCAGGTCGACGGTGATGCGGTCGTAGCGCAGGACCACCCCGACGAGTGCGAACGGCGCCTCGCCGGGGCCGATGCGGCCGATGAGCTCCCAGTGCAGCGGCCTGTGCGTGGCCGCGACCTGCTGACCGTACCGCTGGAAATCCTCACAGGCCTCGTTGAGCGCACCGAGCAGTGCGGCGGCCCCGCCCGATCTCGCATCCATGGTCATCCTCCCGCGGCTCGATAGGCGGCACCCACCTGGGTCGGGGTGGTGCCGTTGCTGTAGAGGCCGGTGTCGCCGGACTTGCTGGAGTAGAGCAGGAACCAGCTGTAGCGCTCGACGTAGGACAGGCCCTGCAGCATCGCCGTGGAGCTGTTAACGAAGGCGACCTGCTGGTCCATCGACGGGTAGACCGTGCCGTTGTCGAAGCGCATCAGCGCGTACTCGGTCAGCCAGATGGGCAGGTGGTAGCGGTTGTAGACGTTCTGGATGTAGGTCTTGAGCTGGTTGGTGGCATTGGCGGAGAAGTCCCCGCCGTACCAGTGCAGGGTGATGAAGTCGACCCGGTAGCCGCGCTGGCGGATGCCGGTCATGAACTGGTCGAACCACCCGCCCGGGGTGTCCGCGCCGTAGGCGGGCGCGGGGCTGCCCAGCCGCATGCCGGTCGCCTGCAGCTGCGGCCACAGGTCGAGCACCTGCTGCGGGCTCATGTTCGACTGTTCCTTGAGGTCCGGCTCGTTGAAGGCGAGCAGCGTCTTGCCATTCGCCTTCGCCTTGGCCAGGTCGGCGGCGACGTTGCCCCCGCCCCACACCATCGGCACGAACTCGATGCCGGAGACGTTCGCGACGGGGTTCGGCGACCAGTTGTAATACCAGCCGGCCTGCACGTCCCGCAGCGCCGGGGCGTTGTTCGAGCCGAACTTGTCGTTGGTGCTGACGCCCTTCTTGGCGCTCTTCGTCGCCGGCGGCAGCGCCGCGGCCGTGGTCTTGGAGGTCGAGGGGCTCGGCGCGGCGCTCGACGACGGCGCGCTCGACGCCAGCATGCTCTGCGCCGGCACGCTCTGCGCCGGCAGCGGCGCATCCTCGGCGGGCGAGCCGGACGGTGCCGCCGCGGCGATGTTGGACTGGCTCTCGCCCTGGGTGGCGATGTACACCATGCCGGCGGTGCCCGCGAGCACGGCCGTCGCCGCGATGCCGACCATCGCCGGCTTGGCGGCGGCGACCCAGCCGGCGAGCATCGCCTTGAACCCGCCGGCCTTGGCGGTGGCGGCGGTACCGGCGGACGCGCCGGTGAGCAGCGCGCCCGTGTTCGCCGCGGCGACGGTGAACACGAACGGCACCGGGACCAGCGCGATGCCGGCCAGCAGGCGCTCCGCGGCGATCATGTCGGTCCAGGCCCGGTCGCACTGCCGGCACTCGCGGGTGTGCCGGGCCAGCCGCTTGCGCCACAGCGCGGTGGGGCGCCCGTCCCAGCTGTGCAGGACGGCGTTGAACTCGGGGCAGCGGGGCCGGACCGCGAGCGCCCGCACGACCGCCCGGGCCGCGTCCAGCTGGGCCTTCATCCGCTGGATGCGCACGGCCGCGTGCTGGCGGGTCAGCTGCAGCGCGTCGACGACCTCGTCGCGGTCGAGCTGACCGGCCGCCTCCAGCCACCACAGCGACAGCAGCTCGCGGTCGTCGTGGTCGAGCCAGCGGGTGGCCTCGGCGACCTCCTGGCGCTGGCCGGACAGGCGCAGCCGGGTGATCGCCAGGTCGGCGAAGTCGGCGCCGGGGTCGGCGGTGTCGGTCGGGTCGGCCCAGTCGCCGACCAGCGGCGCCTGCACCTGGCGGCGGTGCCGGTCGCGGACCTGGGACATGGCGATGGCCACCGCCCAGGAGCGGAAGCTGTCCGGCTCGCGCAGCCTCGGCAGCCCGTCGACGATGCGCAGCATCGTCTCCTGAACGACATCGTCGACGTCCGCGTGCCCCTGCAGCGCGCGCCCGACGATGTTGTAGATCAGCGGGAGATACTCGCCGACCAGGGCGTCAAGTGCCCGCTGGTCACCAGCCCTCGCCGCGATCACCGTGGCCGTGCTCATTAGCGCCTCCTGTCGAACCTATTCAGGAGACGCGGCTGCGCAGGGTCAATAACCGGTTCCCAGAAACTACTTTCGGTTACGGCGTCGAAGCAGCATGACGCCGACGACGGCCAGACCGACGGTGAGCGCGTAGCCGAAGATGTTGATCCCGAGCGAGGTCGCGTCGAGCGGCACGTCGTTCGCGGGGTCGCTGTTGTCGGCCACGGCCCAGGACCAGATCCCGCTGCAGCACAGCGCGACCCCCGAGAGCACCAGCGCGATCACGCCGCCGATCAGCCGGCCGGTGGTGTTGCCGTTGGCGGCCGGGGCCGGCGGGGCGGCGCTCGCGGGCGCCTCGGACTTAGGCGACGGGATCTGCCGGGGGTCGCGGGGCGGCTGCGGGACGGTGACCTGGGCGAGCGCGGCGTCGATGTGCGCGATCGCTCCCGGGGGCACCGCGTACATCGTCGGCTCGACCCGGATGGTCAGGCTGTCGAAGCCGATGAGCTGGCGGCCGCCGTCGGGGTAGGCCAGCGAGATCGCGCACTCGTGGAACGGGATCGCGACCGGCGGGCAGCCCTCCTGGTCGATGCCGACCCCCTGCGGGCCGATGATCAGGCCGACCTTGCCGTCGCGCAGGTCCGGGTACCGCTGCCCCAAGACCTGGCGGTCGGAGAAGAGCGGGGCGGGCTCGAACCCGGCCCACTCCCCGTCGTGGCCGTCGGGCACCTGCAGCAGGCCGGTGCCGAGCATCTCCATCGCCGCGCCGTGCACGTCGGCGACGGTGAGGGCGCGCATCTCCGCGCGGACGTCGTCGATCTCCCGCAGCGGGTAGCCGACCAGCAGGTCCATCGCCATGCTGGGCAGCCGGCCGACCTCGACCATCGGCCCGCGCATGCCGTCCTCGGCCTTGGCCTTGACCGCCTCGATGTCGGCCGGATCGATCCGCCCGGCGCGCAGCTTGGCCAGCACGTCGACGAAGCCGCCGAGGACCGCGTCCTCCTTGTCGGGCACGGCGTCGGCGAGCGCGGTGATCGCGGCGTAGCCGTCGCCGCGCGGTTCGTAGTTGGCCGCGGCCGTGTAGGAGTTGCCGTCCTCCTGGCGCAGGCTGCGGTACAGCTCCCGCTCCAGGACCCCGGCGAGCACCGAGCCGGTGACGCCGCGCCGCACGATCCCCTCGTAGGCGACGTGGGTGCCGTTGCCCCGGAAGAACGCGGGCATGCCCTTCAGCGCGAAGGTCGGCGCCGGCACCGGGCGGCGCGCACCCTCGGGCAGCGCCAGCTTCAGCGCCGGCGGGATCCGTTCGCCGGCGACCCACAGCGCCGCGTTCTGCCGGGTGAACCAGTGCTGCGCCCACCGATGCAGGTCGTCGCCGGTGAGCCGGGGCACCCCCATCTCGTCGTAGGCGGGCAGGCCGTAGGTGCGCGCGCCGTAGCGCCACAGGGCCAGCGCCTCGGCCGGGCCGCCGCGCCGGCCGCCCTCCTCGGCCCGCAGCACCTGCCGCTCGGTCTCCAGCCGGTGCAGGGGCAGTTGCTGCAGCGAGGCACAGACGCCGTTGAGAAACGCGACGATGTCGTCCTCGCCGCCCTGCAGGTGGAACATCGTGATCACGACGCCGGTGCTGCCGTTGTAGTGGTAGTCGGTCAGCCCGTGCCCGTGCAGCACGAGGTGCTCGAGCAGGTGCGTGATGCCCCGGCCGGCCAGGGTCTCGTCGGCCTGCCCGACCCGGAACGTCAGGCCGGCGATCATCGGCCCGGAGTGCTCGGCGAACAGCGTGGGGACGCCATCGATCTCGGTGTGCGTGATGGTCATGCGCTCATCGCCTTCGCCCGGGCCGCCTCGAACACGGCCTGCTCGTCGCCGAGGTAGCCCCAGAAGAAGCCGGAGCCGTGGTTCCCGATCGCCATGAAGTGGTGCCGGGCCGCGGCGTGGTCGCCCAGCTGGTTGAACGCCAGCGCGAAGAGGTTGTGCGCGGTGAGCGCCCGGTAGCCGGCCCGGAAGGCCGGGTGGCGCACCGAGCGGTTGGCCGCCTCCTCGATCTCGGCCCGCACGTCGGGGCGCTGCCAGTACCCCGCCCGCTCGCCGTGTCCCACCTCGAACGCAATCTCGAGGTGCGCCTCCACGAGCGCGAGCGAGGCGAGCGAGCCGTCCGGGCCGGAGCGCATGCACTCCACACCGAACGCGCGCACCTTCTCGACGCTGCCGCCCCACTTCTTGCAGAACTGCTGCACCAGGTTGGCCTGGGCGATGTACAGGTGGGGCACGAAGCGACTGAGCCGGTCGTAGCGCCGCCGCGCCTCGTTCTGCCCCAGCTCGAGCCCCCGGTTGACCTTGATGCGCGCGACCCAGGCGGTGGAGTTGGCCGGCTCCTCGGCGGTGATGTCGATGAGCACCCGCTCGGCGCGGCGCAGGTAGTCGTGGAACGCGGCGAACTGGGACCGGCTGACGTCGGTCGCCCGGGCCCCGGTGCGCACGTCCCAGCCCGCGGAGATGAGCCGGGTGCCGTAGAGCGTGCGGGCCAGGGTCCCCGGCTCGCGCTGCGCGGCCTCGCCGAAGAAGCCCTCGCTGTCCGCGACGTCGGCCACGAGGCGCGCGGCGAACTCGTGGTCGTTCGGGTCGTCGAGCCGCTCGAAGAGCCCGGCGATGGCCGGCCAGTCGCGGCGCGTCACCGCGCGGCGCAGCTCCCGCAACTCCTCGTAGGGCCCGGCGGGGTCGAAGTCGGTCACGAGCGCAGAGCATAGGTGAGCCGGATTCGCGATGGGACCCCTCCGGGCCGGACTCGGCGAGGCGACGTTTCGGCGCGTGAGCTGCGGCTGCTGGGTGAGAGGCGGACGAGTGGGGCAGAATGCATGCTCGTGACGACCTCGATTCACCAGCGCATCGCGGAAGAGCTCGGCGTCAGGGAGCGGCAGGTGGCCGCGGCCGTCGATCTGCTCGACGGCGGGGCCACGGTGCCCTTCATCGCTCGGTACCGCAAAGAGGCCACCGAGATGCTTGACGACGCCCAGTTGCGGACGCTGGAGGAGCGGCTGCGGTATCTGCGGGAGATGGAGGAGCGGCGGGCCGCGATCCTCGAGTCGATCCGCAGCCAAGGCAAGCTGGACGAGGCGCTCGAGGCCCAGATCATGGCGGCCGACTCCAAGGCCCGCCTGGAGGACATCTACCTGCCGTACAAGCCGAAGCGGCGGACCAAGGCGCAGATCGCCCGCGAGGCCGGGCTGGAGCCGCTCGCCGACGGGCTGCTCGCCGACCCCACCGTGGACCCGCAGGCGGCCGCGGCCGTGTTCATCGACGCCGAGAAGGGCGTGGCCGACACCGCGGCGGCGCTGGACGGCGCCCGGGCCATCCTCGTCGAGCGCTTCTCCGAGGACGCGGACCTGATCGGCGACCTGCGCGAGAGGATGTGGGGCCAGGGCCGGCTCGTGTCGAAGATGCGCGAGGGCAAGGAGGCCGACGGCGCCAAGTTCTCCGACTACTTCGACTTCAGCGAGCCGCTCACGAAGCTGCCCTCGCACCGGATCCTCGCGATGTTCCGTGGGGAGAAGGAGGAGATGCTCGACCTGGTGATGGAGCCCACGGCCGACCCGGAGGCGCCGTCGCTGTTCGAGCCGGCGATCGCGTCGAAGTTCGGCATCCGCGACGAGGGGCGCGCGGCCGACAAGTGGCTGAGCGACACCGTCCGCTGGGCCTGGCGCACCCGGATCCTGGTGCACCTCGGCATCGACCTGCGGATGCGGCTGTGGCAGGCGGCCGAGGAGGAGGCCGTGCGGGTCTTCGCCGCCAACCTGCGCGACCTGCTGCTCGCCGCCCCGGCCGGCACCCGCGCCACGATGGGCCTCGACCCGGGCTTCCGCACCGGCGTCAAGGTGGCCGTCGTCGACGCCACCGGCAAGGTGGTCGACACCCACACGATCTACCCGCACGTGCCGCAGAACAAGTGGAACGAGTCGATCGCGATCCTGGCCGCGCTATGCCAGAAGCACAAGGTCGAGCTCATCGCGATCGGCAACGGCACCGCCTCCCGCGAGACCGACAAGCTCGCCGACGACCTGGTCAAGCAGTATCCGCAGCTCAGCGTCGTGAAGGTGATGGTCTCCGAGGCGGGTGCGTCGGTGTACTCGGCCTCAGCCTTCGCCTCACAGGAGCTGCCCGGCCTCGACGTGTCACTGCGCGGCGCGGTCTCCATCGCCCGCCGGCTGCAGGACCCGCTCGCCGAGCTGGTCAAGATCGACCCGAAGTCGATCGGCGTCGGGCAATACCAGCACGACCTCTCCGAGTCGAAGCTCAGCCGTTCCCTCGACGCCGTCGTCGAGGACTGCGTCAACGGCGTCGGCGTCGACGTCAACACCGCGTCGGCCCCGCTGCTGACCCGGGTCTCCGGCATCGGCGCCAGCCTGGCCGACGCGATCGTCGCGCACCGCGACGCCAACGGCCCCTTCCGCAACCGCCGGGCGCTCAGGGACGTCGCCCGGCTCGGCCCGAAGGCGTTCGAGCAGTGCGCGGGCTTCCTGCGCATCCCCGGCGGCGACGACCCGCTCGACTCCTCCTCGGTGCACCCGGAGGCCTACCCGGTGGTCCGGCGCATCATGGCCGCCACCAGCGGCGACGTCAAGTCGCTCATCGGCAACGGCACGGCCCTGGCCAAGCTCAAGCCGGCCGACTTCGTCGACGACACGTTCGGCCTGCCGACCGTGACCGACATCCTCAAGGAGCTGGAGAAGCCCGGCCGCGACCCGCGCCCGGCGTTCAAGACCGCGGTCTTCGCCGACGGCGTGGAGAAGATCTCCGACCTGACCCCGGGCATGCTGCTGGAGGGCGTGGTCACCAACGTGGCCGCGTTCGGCGCGTTCGTCGACGTGGGCGTGCACCAGGACGGGCTGGTCCACGTGTCGGCCCTGTCGCGCACGTTCGTGAAGGACCCGCGCGAGGTGGTCAAGCCCGGCGACATCGTCCGGGTGAAGGTGCTCGACGTGGACATCCCGCGCAAGCGCATCTCGCTGACCCTCCGCCTGGAGGACGAGGCGACGCCCGCCCAGCGCGACGGCGGCCGCCCGCGCGGCGAGCGGCCCGAGCGCGGCAGCGGCGGCGGAGGCGGAGGCGCCGCGGGTGGTGGCAGCGGCCGCCCGCGCGGCGGCGACTCGCGCGGCGGCCGGCAGTCCCGCGAGTCGCGCGACACGTTCTCCGGCGGCGGGGCGTTGGCCGACGCGCTGCGCCGGGCCGGCCTGGACAAGGGGCTGGACTCGCTCAAGGACCAGCAGAAGCAGCGCCGGAAGTAGGCCGGCGCAGGCGCCAGATCCGCGTCGTCATGACGTCCCCGTCCTCGAGCGATCGGCGGACGGGGACGTCATACTTGGCGAGCTCCTCGAACAACCGCTCCGGCAGGTGCCCGCGACCCGGGTCGCCAATGAGCGCGTCCGCGGCGGCGGCGCGCAGGATCTTCAGTACCGTGGCGGAGACCGGCGCCGAATAGAAGACGTCCCCGGCCACGATCACCTCAGCCGGCACGGCCGCCGCGGCCGTCTCGATCTCGACGCCGTTGCGGGCGGCGTTGCGCACGGCGGCGGCGAGCGCGGCGGGGTCGGTGTCCACGGCGGTCACCCGCCTGGCCCCGGCCCGTTTGGCGGCGATCCCGACGAGCCCGCTGCCCGCCCCGAGGTCGACCACCGTGCGCCCGGCGACGAGTTCGGGGTGGTCGAGCAGGTGCCGGGCGAGCGCGACCCCGCCGGGCCAGGCGAACGACCAGAACGGCGGCGGGGTGTCGCTGCGGTAGCCGCCGGTGGCGTCGAACAGCCGGACCCGCTCGTCGGCCAGTTCGAGGTCGAGTTCGGGCAGCAGCCGCACTTGCATGTCTCGTCCTTCTCCTGCACTTTTCCGGCAAAGGTCGTCGTCGTGGGTTTCGGAGCCGGACGGTCTAGGGTGGTTGGGCAACCCGCTGCGCCACCCGTGTCCGCCCGCCCGGAGGTATTCCCGTGGATTGGCCCCCGTTCCTGCAGCTCAGCGTGCCGGTCACGCTGGCGGTGTGGGTCGCGCTGACGGCCGCCGCGCTCCGACGGTCGCGCTCGCGGCTGCCCGAGCCCGGCACGCCGCTGACCGCCCCGCCGGGCGAGGAGCCGCCGGCGGTGGTCTGCCTCATGGTGAACCGCTGGCGGACCGACGAGGACGCGATCGACAGCACCCTGCTCGACCTGGCCGCGCGCGGCTTCCTCGAGCTGCGCCAGCCGGGCGACGATCCCTCCGAGACGAGGATACGGCTGCGTAAGGGCGACGGTCGGAGCCTGACGGCGTACGAGCAGCAGGTCCTCGACCGCGTCCGGAAGCTGTCCGTCGACGGCGAGGCGGCGCTGACCAGCCTGGCGTTTCGCAGCTGGTCGGAGGCGCGCCGATGGCGCGGCGCGTTCTACCGCGCCGTGATCGAGGAGGCCCGGCACCGCGGCCTGTCCCAGCCCCGCCTGACCAGGCGGACCCGCCGCACGCTGCTCGGCGCGGCGGTCGTCCCGTCCGGCTTCATGTTCGCGAGCTGGATGTGGACCTCCGCGAAGCTGTACGCGGGCCTGTCCGACCAGATCACCGGCTCGCTGATCGCCGCGAGCGCGGTGTTCCTGGCCTTGTACCTCGCGGTCGAGCTCCGGTGGAGCGACCGGAGCACGCCGGAGGGCACCCGGGTCGCGACCGACTGGCTGTCCTACCGCGCCCATCTGGTCGCCGTCGAGGGCGTGACCGACCTGGCCCCGGCAGACGTCGCCTCGTGGGGCCGGGACGTGGCGTTCGCCTCGGCGTTGGGGGTCCTCCCGACCGAAGAGGCCCTCATGCGCTCTCGGGTCGCGCTGTAAGGCGTTGCTTCGCTTCCGGGTCGCGCTGTGCCGCAGACGCTTCCGGGAGCGGCCGATCAGGCCTGACCGCGCAGCAGCAGCGTCAGGAACTCGGCGTTTGACTGCGTCTTGGCAAGGCGCTCCAGCAGCTGCTCCGTGGCCGGCTGGCCGTTGGCACCGAGCGCCTTGCGTAGCCGCTGGACGGCGAGCAGCTCGTCTGGGTGCAGGATCACGTCGTCGCGGCGGGTGCTGGACCCGTCGATGTCGATCGCGGGGAAGACCCGGCGGTCGGCGAGCTTGCGGTCGAGCTTGAGCTCGGCGTTGCCGGTGCCCTTGAACTCCTCGAAGATCACGGTGTCGCCGGTCGAGCCGGTCTCCACCAGGGCGGACGCGATGACCGTCAGCGAGCCACCGTTCTCGATGTTGCGCGCCGCGCCGAGCAGGCGCTTCGGCGGATACAGCGCGTTGGCGTCGAT
Source organism: Dactylosporangium sp. NPDC051484 (assembly GCF_040689395.1). NCBI lineage: Bacteria > Bacillati > Actinomycetota > Actinomycetes > Micromonosporales > Micromonosporaceae > Dactylosporangium > Dactylosporangium sp. NPDC051484. Next base: position 375,029 of record NZ_JBFAZX010000006.1, read on the forward strand.
ACCGCCGGTCAGGATGCGCCCGGACGCCGGGGCCGCGTTGTTGTACGCCCGGCCGAGCCGGGTGATCGAGTCGAGCAGCAGGACTACGTCGTGGCCGAGCTCGACGAGGCGCTTGGCCCGCTCAACGGCGAGCTCGGCGACGCCGGTGTGCTCCCCCGCCGGCCGGTCGAAGGTCGAGGCGATGACCTCACCCTGCACGGAGCGCTGAATCTCGGTGACCTCTTCGGGCCGCTCGTCGATGAGCAGCACCATGAGGTGGCACTCGGGGTTGTTGCGCGCGATGGCGTTGGCGATCGCCTGCAGGACCATCGTCTTGCCCGCCTTCGGCGGCGAGACGATGAGCGCCCGCTGGCCCTTGCCGATGGGCATGACCAGGTCGATCAGGCGAGCGGTGAGCTGCCGCGGGCCGGTTTCCAGGCGCAGGCGCTCCTGCGGGAACAGCGCGGTCAGCTTGGCGAACTCGGGCCGGTTGCGGGCCCACTCCGGGTCGTTGCCGTGCACGGTGTCGAGCCGGGTGAGGGTGCCGCCGTTGGCGCCGCCGGTGAGGGCGTCACCGTGGCGCAGGCCGTAGCGGCGAACCATCGCGGCCGGGACCGTGACGTCGTCGGGGCCGGGCAGGTAGCTGTCGACGCGGAGCACCATCTTGTCGCGATAGACGTCGACGATGCCGGCGACGTCGCGTGCCTCGCCCGAGCTGGGCGGCTGCGGCTGGTTGGCCGGGCGGCTGTGGTCGCGGTTGCGCGGTGCGGAGCGGGTGCGCCGCCTTCCCTGGCCCTGGGCTGAGGGGTTCTGTTTGGGGGTGGTGCGTTCCAACATTTTGGTTGGGGCCATATGCGTCCTCCTAAGGACTGTGCGGCCGGGAAATGGTGGATCTCCGGATACGCGTGCCCGATGAACCTGACTGCGCTGCGTGTGCGGTGGCCGCCTGGCTTCCTGCGCGAGAGCGTGACACGCGGTGGCGAAGAGCGTCCCCGGGCGGCAGATTGCCGACTTCCGCGGGACTGAATCGACCGTAACGCGAAACGGCAACCTTGGGCAAGCCCCGCGAAGGCGTGGCGCGCCACCGCACGGCACCCGAAGGGGTCCCTGGACGGCACCGGACCAGGGGCTCCTTGAATGGTGTCACGGAGAACACCAATCATGGGGTTGACATGAACAGGACGTTCGACACAGTGCGCGCCGGGGCCCTGTTCGCCTCCCCCTGCAAGTCTCGCAGAATCCGACGCCGACGCGGGTGGGCAACGGGGAGTACCCCGATACCACCGCCGCCCGCATGGGGTGGGCGCCGGAGATGATCCGCTCGGCGTGCCAGGCGCTGGCCGCTCGCGAGTTCGCCTACGCCGGCTGAGCCACGTTTCCGACGACGACCGATGCGGTATGAGTCGGTTGTGGACCTTCGCCTGACCGTCGACCTGCCGCGCGACGTGGATCGCGTGAACACCCTCAGGCATGTCCTGGACGGGGCGCTGGCCGGGCTCGGCGTGAACGAACAGAACCGGACAGACATCGCCCTCATCGTAAACGAGACGTGGGCGAACGTGATTGCTCACGTTCGGATCGGCGTTGCTTTTCAGGTCCGGGCGACCGTCGATGAGAAATCGTGTGTGATTGAGGTCACGCACCCGGATGAACCCGCCACCGAAGCCATCAACGCCCTGACCGCCTCCGGACATGCCCTCCGGGTCGTACGCTCCCTCGCCGACGACGTCGACGTGGACAGCGACGGCCTCCTCATGAAGGTCACGAAGCTGCTATGACGGCATTCGCCGCCCAGGCCACCCCCGCCGCGGACGGCACGGTCACCGTGACCGCCTCCGGCGAACTCGACATGATCACCGCCCCCGACTTGATCAACGTGCTGCGCAAGGCGATCCACAGGCACGGTCCGCGGGTCGACCTCGACCTGACCGGGGTGACCTTCATGGACTCCACCGGCCTGCAGGTCCTGGTGGCCGCCAACACTGACGTCGGCGGCGGGCTACGAATCACCGGCACGAGCCCGGCGGTGTACCGCTTGCTTCGGCTCACCGGCGTCCTAGAGGAATTCGGGTTGCCGTCGGCACGTTCTGACGAAATAGCGACATAACCATTTCGCAACCGGACAGTCCCCGCACCGGCACCTGGATAGGAGTTAGCTGGACACAGCAGGGAGTTGCCAGCAGGAGGTCTCACGATGGAGTCCACGTTCGAAGCGGTCCGTGCCGAAGCGCTCTTCGCCTCCACGCTGCAGATGTCTCAGCGCCCGGTCGACGCGGACGTGCGCGCGGCCGTGACGAGCACCCTGCGTCGCATCGGCGAGCAGGGCTGCGTCGCCTGTGTGGCGACGGAGTTCGGCGATCACCCCGAGACCGCCACCACCAGGATGGGCTGGGCGCTGATCATGATCCGGCACGCGTACGCCGAATCGTGCACCCCCGAGGTCTTCGACCGCCCGCGGGCGTCGCTGAACTGAGGCATCGCGGCCATCCCGGCCCGGCCCGCCCACCGGCGGCCGGGCCCTTTCTCATCTCCGGCCTCGCCCGCTTCCCATACCTGGCCTGCGTCTTCCGGCTTCGCCCCCCGGCCGCCATCCGTCGCGGGCTCCGTGTGCCGGCGGTGCTTGCCCGGCCCGTCCATAGAAACCGCAAAGCCCCCGCCGAGGTTGTCGGACGGGGGCTTGCTACTCCTTCGGCCGTGAAGCGGGTCTCGGCCTACGACTGGGGGTGTTTGTCAGACCGCGCGGATGTTGTCGGCCTGCGGCCCCTTCTGGCCCTGCGTGATCTCGAACTCGACCTTCTGACCCTCGGCCAGCTCGCGGTAGCCGGTGGCCTGGATCGCCGAGTAGTGCGCGAACACATCGGGTCCACCGTTGTCCTGCGAGATGAAGCCGTAGCCCTTCTCCGAGTTGAACCACTTCACCGTGCCTGTTGCCACGTGTAACTCCTTAGCGACGTCGCCCCGATCCGCACCTCACGGATCAATGTTGAAACAGGCACACGCCACGCAGGAGACGGTAGCTTGCGCGCTGCAAAAACGCAGCCCCGGTATCGCCATGCGGACGAGATCAACTACCAAACTGAAATGCACACGCAAACCTTGTGAACACTCAGCGTATTGCACTACCGAACACTCAGTGATAGAACGATCGACTTCAACCCCACAAGTCTCGCGCTGAACGTGGGAATCTAGTACAGTCGGCTAAGCTCACCTCGTCCGAACGGTTTGTTTGGGCGCGGGGCACCGTCCAACAACGGCGGATCGACCCCGGTGAGCCTCGCAGGTCTTGCACCGGCGCTCAAGAAACGGGCGCCGAGAGCGATTCTCGACCGGCGCGGTGGCGTGTGCCTTACCTTCCCGGGGCCGCAGCATCCGTCTGCGCCCAGGCCGCCGCCGGTCACCCGCATCAGAAGGGTCAAACCCATGACCGTCTCCGCCGACCGTGCAATCAACCGTGCCGACTCCATCGACTGCGCCGGCCGTGCCATCGAGCGCGCCCTTGCCGAACACGCCCCGAACACCACGGGGGGCGGGGAAACCTCCGGCACGAGCACCCGCGCCACCGACGCCCAGGCCCGGGCGCTGCTCTCGCTGATGGCCGACCTCCCGGCCGGCGCCGACCGCGAGCGCGTCCGCGCCCGGCTGATCGAGCTGTACATCCCGCTGGCCGAGTATCTGGCCCGCCGCTTCCGCAACCGCGGCGAGCACCTCGACGACCTCGCCCAGGTGGCCAACCTGGGCCTGATCAAGTCCGTCGACGGCTACGACCCCGCCCGTGGGGCCGCGTTCACCAGCTACGCGATCCCGATGATCGTCGGTGAGCTCAAGCGGCACTTCCGGGACAAGGGCTGGGACGTGCGCGTCCCGCGACGGCTGCAGGAGCTGCGGCTGGTGATCAGCAAGGTCTCCGACGACCTCGCGCAGGACCTCGGCCGCTCGCCGACCGTGGCCGACCTCGCCGCCCGGCTCGAGGTGAGCGAGGAGGAGGTCATCGAGGGCCTGGACTGCGGGCAGGCATACCGTGCGCTGTCGCTCGACGCCCCCGCCGGCGACGGCGGCGACCAGGGCGCCGCCGGCCTGGGCGACCTGCTCGGCGCCGAGGACCCGGACATGCGCAACGTGGAAAACCGTGAGGCGCTGCGCCCGCTGCTGGCCAAGCTCCCGGAGCGGGAACAGAAGATCATCGCGATGCGCTTCCACGGCAACCTGACCCAGACACAGATCGCGGCCGAGTTGGGCATCTCGCAGATGCACGTGTCGCGACTGCTGGCCGCCGCGCTGCGCTCGCTGCGGATGGAGCTGAGCGCGATCGCCGAGTAAGCCAGGTGAGACGGGTGAGCGGGTGGGCCAAGCGACATCGAAGCCGTGGCCCATCACCTTCAGTCATGACAAAGACGCCGAAATCGCAAATACCGGGATGGGAAAGCGATATCGTCACCTTCCGGCGGCGCGAAGCAGCCGCCGATACGGAGAATGCATGTGGTGACGGTGACGCGGCCCGGGACCGGCGACGGCATGACGGGCCAGAGATCCGCCGGCAGCCGCACCCAGGCGCGACGGGTCGCGATCGCTCTGCTCCTGGCCTGGCTCGTGCCGCTGGCCGCTCACCCGGCCCGCCTGGACGCGCTGCTGCCGGTGCTCGCAGTTGCCGGCACGATGGCGATGCAGCGCGGCGGCACCGGGCTGCTCGACCGGTTCGTGCTCGCGTGCGCCCAGCTCTTCGGCGCCGCGTGCGTGTTCGGCCTGGCCCTCACGCTCTGGCCCGGCTCGCCAGGCCATCCGCACCCGACCCTGGTCGCGGGCGTCGCCCTGACCGTTCTTGTGCTGATCGCAGCGGCGACGGGCCGCCTCACCCCACCCGCGCGTAAGACCCGGCGTCCCGCCGACGCGATGCTCGCGATCGCAATCACCGGCGTCGCCGTGATCTCGTTGGTGCCGTATGCCACCCGCGACCTCGGCGGCCGCCTCGGCCTGCCGCTCGCGGGTGAGGACATCGCGCGCCACTACCTGCTGTACGACCTCATCGGCCGCACCGGCGGCTACCTGTTCCTGCACCCCGAGGCCCTGCGCCCGTACGTGCCGGACGCGGAGCTCGACGGCATCGCGAACTACCCGCAGGGCCTGCACTTCGCCTACGCGGTGCTGGGCCACTTCGTCTCCTCGACGACCGGGCGCACCTCGCCCGGGGCCGCCGTCGACGTCATGATCTGGCTGCTCGTCGGCACGTTCCTGCTGCTCGCCCTCGCCGTGCTGTGGGCGGTGCGCCGCCTGGCCGGCCCCGGCACGTCCGCCGCCCGGCTGCTGCCGGTCCTGCTGATCGCCGCCGCCTGGCTGGTGCTCGGCGACCTGGTCACCGTGCTCTCCCGCGGCTACCCGAACGAACTCGCCGGCCTCGCGTGCGCGGCGGTGCTCACCGCGATCGTCGTCCGCCCGCTACCACGGCCGGGCGAACAGACCGCGACCGTGGCGCTGCTGCTCGTGGGGATCTCGTTCAGCTACCCGCTGTTCCTGGCGTACGGCGGGCTGGCCGCCCTGTGGTGGGTCTGGCGCGCGCGGCTGTGGCGGTTCTGGTGGGGCTGGCTGACGGCCGCCCTGGTCGCGGTCGTCACCTCGATCGGACCGCTGACCGCGATGGCCGCCTCCAGCCAATCGCAGCTGCTGCTCAACGGCACGGCGAGGATCGTCGACCGCCCGGCGACGACGGCCCTGCTGGCGCTGGCCGTGTTCGCCGTGCTCGTGCGGCGCGGGCTGCGCGCGCCGAGCCACCGCGCGGCGCTGTTCTCCCTCGCCGTCGCGTTCACCCTCGCCGCCGGCCTCGCGCTGTATCAGACGGCCATGATCGACCACCCGGTGTACTACTTCGACAAGCTTCTGCACCTGCTCATCGTGGTCAGCCTGTGCGCGCTCGGCGGCCTGGTCCGGTTCCTGCCGGGGTTCGGCACCGCGGCACGGGTGGCGATCGCGCTGCCGGTCGTCGGCCTGCTGGCGGTCGCGGGTGGCGAATGGCACACCACCCCGGTCGCGCCCGGCATCAATCTGGCCCTGGGCAAGGATCGCGGCACTCCGGAGTCGGCCCGCGACGCGCTGCTGATTGCCCGGATGTTCCCCGACGGCGGCGGGGCGGTGAACGTCGATCTCATAGGCGGCCCGTGGCGAAACTGGTCGGCCACCCTCGGCGCCGCCGCGCTGCTGCACCAGTATCGGTACTTCCCGGCCTGGTCGGGGCTGCTGTACCCCGGATCCGCCGGCAAGGCCAGCACCATGCAGGACATGGACCGGCTCGTGCGGGAGAGCCCGGTGCCCGTCCGCTTCTTCGTGCACAACCCCGAGGCGAGCCTGCTCGTCGTCGATGGGATGCACCCGTACCGGCCGAACGTCCGGCCTGGTCAGCCGCTCCCGGTGGCCTTCGGCGACCCGGCCGCGCCGACCAACATCGCGGCCGCTCGCGCGCTGGCTGCGAAATATCCGACGAAAGTGCAGGTCGTGTACGCTACGCCAGCGAACCCGTAGGACTCCGTGTGGTGGCGCAGCACCGCAACTGAGACGGATTGGTCATCGTGCAAAGACCTGAGGTCAGCGTCGTCATTCCCACCCGCAACCGGCCCGAATTGGTGGTCCGCGCCGTCCGGAGCGCACTGGCCCAGACGATACGGGAGATCGAGGTCGTGGTCGTGATCGACGGCCCCGACCAGGCGACCGTCGACGCGCTGCGGGCGGTCGGCGACGATCGCATCCGCCCGGTCGAGCTGCCGACGTCCGGCGGCGCGCCGAACGCGCGCAATCGTGGCGTCGACCACGCGCGGGCGGACTGGGTGGCGTTCCTGGACGACGACGACGAGTGGCTGCCGGAGAAGCTGGCCACGCAGCTCGCGCGGGCCCGCTCCTCCGGGGTGGCGCTGCCGATCGTGGGCAGCCGGCTCTACATGCGCACCCCGCGCGCCGAGCTGATCATGCCGCGCCGGATTCCGGCGCCGGGCGAGCCGGTCAGCGAGTACCTCGCCGTGCGCCACGGGCTGTTCCACGGTGACGGCTTCATCCAGACCTCGACGATCATGGCGCCCACCGCATTGCTGCGGAAGGTGCCGTTCGCCGATGGCCTGCGCCGGCTGCAGGAGCTCGACTGGACGCTGCGCAGCCTGCAGGAGGACGGCGTCGACCTCATCTACGCCGAGGAGCCCCTCGTCATCTGGTATGCCGACGAGAACCGTCCCCGGATCAGCTTCGACGCGCCGTGGAAGCAGTCGCTGGAATGGCTGCAGCAGACCCGCCCGCGGGTCACGCCCCGCGCCTACGCGGCACTCGCGATGAGCGTGGTCGGCTCGATGGCCGCCGCCAGTCGCAGCCCGCGGGTCTTCTTCGACCTGCTGCGCGAGGCCCGGCGGCACGGCGAGCCGAGCTTCACCGACTACGTCACCTTCCTGCAGGTCTGGCTGGTGCCGGCAGGGCCACGCCGGGTGGTTCGCGACTTCTTCCTCAGCCGCCGCCGCGCCGGGGTCGATGCCAGTTGAAGCGCTGGATGACCGGCCCGCAGGGTCGCGTGGCAGGCGCCGTCGCGGCGATCGTGATCGCGCTGCTGGCGGGCGTCCTGGAGTACACGCGGACGGACTCGATCGGGCAGTCGGCGGCCGCGTTCGCGGCGGGCCTGATCGCGATGGCCGTGGCCGGGCTGGCGCTGAGCCTGCCCGGCCTCACGCGGCAGGGCCTGGTCCTCGGCGGGCTGTTCGTGACCGCCGGCATCCTGACCTGGACCGCGACCAAGCGGCCCGGGATCATCTGGGCGGTCCTCGCCATCGAGGTGGTCGTCTTCGCGGTGTGGGCGTGGCCGTGGCTGCGCTCGGCCCGGTCGCTGTCCCGCCTCGGCACGGCCTGGCTGGGCCTGGCGTACTGGTTCTTCGGCATCCTCGGCGCGGTGCTCGTCGCGCAGTGGAAGGTGGCCGGCCAGCGCGTCGCCTACGCGGGCGTGTTCACCCTCGCCGTGCTCGCGCTCATCGCGCTCAACACGACCGCCAAGCGGCGCGGCCGGGACCTGTCGGTCGGCATGGCCGCGGCGATCCTGCTCGGCATCGCGGCCCTGCTCCTCGTCGGCTCCGGCAGCCTGTTCGACAAGGTCCACGCGATCCCGGACAACGCCTCCGCGCGCCTGATGACCGACCGCTTCTGGGGCGGCCCCGGGCTCTTCTACCACCCGAACTCGCTGGCCGGCCTCATGGTCGTGGCCGGCATCCGGATCGGCTTCGACCGCGCGATGGCCGCCTGGCAGCGCCTCGGCGTGGCCGCGCTCGCCACGCTCGTGCTGTCCATCAGCAACTCGCGCACCGCCTTCGTCTTCGCCGCGGCCGCCGCGGTCGTCCACCTGGGCCTGGTCCTCTACAACAGCGCGATCAAGGCGAAGCGCGACGACGACGTCGACCGGCTCCCGTCCCGCTCCGCCTGGCTCTCGGTGGTCACCCCGTTCGTGGTGCTGCTCATCGTCTTGACGATCGGCAACGGGTCCCAGTTCCTGCTGCGCGACCGGTTCAACAACAACGGCGACGTCACCAGCGGCCGTACCGACACCTGGCGCCAGGTCTGGGTGGACTGGAAGGACGCCGGCTGGGCCGAGAAGGCCTTCGGCGACGCGAACACCTCGCGGGCCGTGGTCACGCGCGTGAACGACGGCAACCCGATCGCGGGCCCGCGCCGCCAGCTCAACACCGACAACGCCGCGGTGGGCGCGTTCCGCCGCGGCGGCGTGTTCGGCGCCGCGGCGTTCGTGCTGGGCCTGGCCCTGCTGCTGTGGCACGCGCTGCGCCGCCGCCGGGACGGCACAATGCCCGCCGCCTGGTTCACGATCGGCGCGCTCGCGGTGGTGCCGACGATCGCCACCGAGGATTGGCTGATCGGCGGCACGAACGGCGCGATCTGGCTGCTACTCGCGGCCGGCGAGGCCCGCACGCTGCTGCACCGCGACGCGCCGGCCGAGGTCGCCCCGGAGCCCGAGCCCGCCCTCTCCTGACCGCCGCGGCCGCAGCCCGGCGATCAGGACTTCGGGCGGATCGCGTACGTCACCGAGCCCTGGGTCCGCGGGTTCCACGACGGCGGGATGTAGTTGGCGCAGCCGTTCGGTGGGTCGACGCACAGCACCGCGTCCACCGTGTCGATCGCCGGGGCCGGCATGTTCGCCTGCAGCGACTGCAGCGACACCAGCTCGCTGCCCCGCAGCAGGATCCACCACGGGTACTCCCACGTGTTGTATCCCTGCAGCAGCCCGACGCGCTTCGCGCCCGAGGCGCGTACGGCGTCGGCGGCCCAGACATAATCCGTGCCCCACTCCGGGCGGCGGATGAAGCGCTCGTCCTGCGTGCTCGTGGTGAACACCGAGCCGTGGCCGACCAGGCGGCGGGGCCAGCCGTACGAGACGGCGAACGCGCCGGCCATCGCGCCGCCGGCGAGGGCGAGCGCGGTCGCGCCGGCGATCGCGCGCCGGCGCGCGGCGAGGAGACCGTCGACCCAGAGGGCGGCGAGCGGGGTGCCCAGCAGGATGAGGAACAGGATGAGCCGGTTGCCCCAGGGCTGCCACTTGACCATGGTCACGTATGCGAGCACGGCGATCCAGAACACCGCGGCGTAGAGGCGGGCGGGCGAGCGGCGCCACAGCAGGACGGCGGCGCCGACGAGGATGAGCGTGCCCTGCACCGGTAGCGAGACGCGGTCCTCGTCCGGCGGCCAGGACTCGTACGGGTAGGTCGTGTTCCAGTACGTGATGTCGCGCGCGTCCGGGTCGACCCCGATGGCGTGGGCCAGGCCCCTGATCGCGCCGGCGCCGACCGGGCCGGCCGGGGTCTGCAGCGCGGTCTCGCCGATGCGCAGCGCGTTGATCAGCACCGAGGCCGGGTCGTGGCGCTGCATGGAGATGGAGCCGCGCAGGTGGTCCGGGCCGAGCGGGTTCTCGTACGTGGTCTGCACGCGCCAGAGGTACGGACCGGACATCAGCGCCATCATCCCGGCGATGACCGCGGCCTTGGGCAGAACGTCGGCCAGAACGACGGCCATGGAGCGACCGATCGGGCGCTGCCGCAGCTGGGCGCCGAACCACACGACGAGCAGCGGGCCCGCCGCGAGCAGGCCGGTCGCCTTGGTCACCAGGGTCAGCCCGGCGGCGGCGCCCAGCAGCAGCACGGCGGGCCAGGGCGTGCGCCGGTGCAGCTCGTCGAGGACGAGGGTGGCGACGCTGCCCACCCACAGCGCGATCACGAGGTCGGTCTGGGTGCTCGTCGCCTCCAGAAGAACCATGGGGATCGTGCCGAAGATCAGCGCCGCGATCAGCTGGGCGCGTCGGCCGCCGCCCAGCTGGGCGGCGATCCGCGAGGCGATGAGCACCGTGCCGACGCCGGCCGCGAGCTGGACGAGGTTGTAGAGCGCGTCGCCGCCGGTGAGCAGGCGCAGGTGCAGCAGGATGTACTCCGCGCCCGGCGCCATGGCCAACTGCCGGTCGATGATGGTCGGGTAGAAGTTCACGCTGCCCTGCGCCGCCCAGTGCTCGACCTTGGGCAGGTGATACGTCTGCGAGTCGAAGTTGTTCGGCGGCGACATCAGGGCGATGACGAGGTCGGCGAGGAACAGCGCGCCGAGCAGGGACACGATCACGCGCTCGACGCGGGCGGCCTCGCGCCAGCGGTCGCGAATCATCGGAAATATTCCGATGAGCCACCTACGTCCGAAATATCCGGCTACGATCGCCGCCGCGACCCAGGCGATTGTGATCGTGAGGCGGTTGAGCAGGCCGACTGCCGAGAGCAGCTCGACCAGCAGCACCGCCGCACCGCCGAACACGAGCCCGGCGCGGATGAGCAACAGGCGGGTCGGGGCTACAGGCACCGCGGCAGGTTATCGAACCTTCCTGAGCGCCGGGCCGCAGGCCGCTAAAGTCCGCCCAGCCGAGCCAGCACCGCCCGGCCGAACAGCGCCGCCGCCTCCGCCGCGTGGACCTCCGGCCCGTACGCCGCGACGACCACCCCGCCCACGACAGTCCCTACACCACGTCGAGGCGGTACGTGACCTCCACCGTGAACCCGTAGCCGTCGCCGCCGGAGACATGCAGCGAGTGGCTCCCCGCGGGCAGCGGGTCGAGCCGCCGCCAGAGCCCCCACACGTTGACCGGCACGGCCTGCCGCGTGCCCGTCACGGGATTCAGCAGCGCCCCCGCCACGGCGAACGGCACCGGCGTGGCGATCACGTCGACCTCGGTGGGCACGTCGTCGACGACGAGGTGCCCGAACGCATCCGGCACCGGCTCCGGCGGCCCCTCCGCCCCGACGGACCAGATGTTGAACGCGGGGAGGAACAGCGGCCGCCCGCCCGGCACGACGCACCTTCGCCGGACCTCGCCCCCGAAGGTCCCGGCGAGAAACCACACGTCGTCCGGCTGATGCAGCCCGGCGAACCGCCCACTGCGGTCCCGCACGGGATTCCGGAAGGGCCCGACCCCGGCGACCCACCGCACCCACCGCGCGGCAAGGCCCTCGGGCGACGCGGACTCGTACGGCAGTGCCCCGCCCCCGGATAAGATCGACATCGCCTCACCTTACGCGCGCCGCCCACCGGCGTTCCTTCCAGGAAGGTCGCGCGGTGACACGGGGCAGGCACGGTACCCGGCTCCGCTGTACCGCGATCGATGTGATCGCGGTACAGCGGATGGCAGGGCTCAGATGACCGCGAGCCGGGGCAGGACCTTCTCGGCCAGTTCGGTGGCGAATTCGACCGGGTTGCGGTCCGGCATGGTCTGGACCTCGGTGATCCCGAGCGCAGCGAGTTCGTCGACGTAGGCGAGCCAGCCGTCCACGTCGGTCAGCACAGGGCGCATGACCACCACGGTCTTGACGATCGAGTCGTAGTCTCGGCCCTCGGCTTCGCAGTGGGCGCGCAGGATGTCGAGCTTGCGCGCCACCTCCTCGGCCGAGGTGGCGAAGAGATTGCAGGCGTCGCCGTACTTGGCCACCAGGCGCAGCGTCTTCTTCTCCCCGCCCCCACCGATCAGGATCATCGGGTGCGGGCGGCTGAGCGTGGGCGGCGAGTTCAGCGTCTCGGTCAACTGGTAGTACGTGCCGTTGTACTCGGCGACCGTGCCGCTCCACATCTGCAGGCAGATCTGCAACGTCTCCTCGAGCCGCTCGAATCGCTCGGCGACCGGCACGACCGGCACGCCGAGGCCCCGCTGCTCCCGCTCATACCAGGAGGCGCCGATGCCCAGCCGGGCACGCCCGCCGGAGAGCACGTCGAGCGTGGTGACAATCTTGGCGAGCAGGCCCGGGTGGCGGTACATCACGCCGGTGACCAGCAGGCCCAGCTGCATCTGCGACGTGAGCGCCGCGACGTACCCGAGCGTCGTGTAGCCCTCCAGCATCGGCTCATCGGCCGGCGCGATCGCCTCCATCTGGAAGTAGTGATCCATTACCGTGAACACGGCGACCCCCGACTGCTCGGCGATCAGGGCCGTCTCGCGCAGGGTCGGGGCGATCGCCACCGGCTCGGCCGGCTTGGCGAAGTTCCAGTAGTGCAACCCAAGCTTCATGCGTCCATTTTCTAGGCCCGGCTCTCGCTTCGCGGGCCCTTTTTGCCCGCGCTTCGCCCCCATGCGTCCATTCACCCCTCAAAGCCCTCGCCGTCACCTTCTCTCACCTCCCCGCGCTTCGCCGGACTCGCGCAGTTGAGCACCGCCGGCGCCAACATGCCCAGCGTGCCCGACGTCGGCACGGCCAGCGCGACCCGCACCGCGCGGCCCGGCTCGGCCGGCAGCAGCCGGGCCTCGAGCGGATCGAAGACGACCCGGACCTCATTCACGCCACCGAGTATCTTTCCTAGGCTGGCTGGCGAAAAGGGGAACGATGGTGGATGCGGTCGGGCTGCGGGCCCATCTCGGCTACGTGCTGAGTGAGGCCGAGCGGGCGGTGAACCGCGGGCTGTCGGCGGGGCTGCAGCCCGAGGGCGTCCCGGTCGAGCATTGGCGCATCCTGCAGGCGCTCTCGGACGGGCGCGGGCACTCGATGGGCGACCTCGCCGAGGCCGCGCTCATGCCGCACCCGACCCTGACGAAGATCGTCGACCGGCTCGTGGACGGCGCGCTCGTCCACCGTCGTCAGGACCCGAACGATCGGCGGCGGGTCGCGGTGCAGCTCTCCGAGGCCGGCACCGCGCTGCTGGGCCGCCTCGACCACGCGGCGACCGCGCACCACCGCGCCGTGGAGGCCGCGTTCGGCGCGGCCCGCGCCGAACGCCTGATGCGCGAGCTCACGGACCTGATCGAGGCCGTCCGGTAAGACTCAAGCGCCCGCGCCGAACGCCACCGACGCGGGCCACGCCGCTGTGTACAGGCGTACACATGTAATGTACGTTTGTACACATGACCGGACCCGGGAAGTCCATGCGGCAGCGCATGCTCGACGGCGAGCTGTACATCGTCACCGAAGAGATCGAGCGTGACTCCCTGCACGCCCAGGACCTGACCCGCCGCATCAACGCCCTGCCCGCCTCCGCCGGCGAGATCAAGCGCAAGCTGCTCACCGAGCTCCTCGGCGCGCTCGGCGAGGGCACCGAGATCCGCGCGCCGATGCAGTTCGACTACGGATGCCAGACCTTCTTCGGCGCGCGTTGCTTCGTGAACTTCGGGTTCGTCTGCCTCGATGTGGCCCGCGTGACGATCGGCGACGACGTGCTGATCGCCACGAACGTGCAGCTGCTGACCGCCTGGCACCCGATCGACCCGCAGGCGCGGCGCGACAAGTGGGAGGCCGGCTCCCCGATCACGATCGGCGACAACGTCTGGCTCGGCGGCGGGGCCATCGTGTGCCCGGGGGTCACGATCGGGGCGAACACCGTCGTCGGCGCGGGATCGGTGGTCGTCAAGGACCTGCCCGCCAACGTGATCGCGGTCGGCAATCCCGCGCGGATCGTCCGCGAGATCTGATGCCGACCCGTCGGCACGACCCGGACCGCAAGGCCCGCATCATCGACGCGGCGATCGAGGTCATCGCCGAGCACGGCGTCGCCGGCACCACGCACCGGCTGATCGCCGTCGCCGCGGACGTGCCGCTGGGCTCCCTGACGTACCACTTCAGCAGCCTTGAGGACCTGCGCGCCCAGGCGTTCCGGCGCCACGCGCAGCGCATGTCGGTGATCTACGAGGCGCACTTCCGTGGCATCGAGACCCGCGAGGAGCTCGTCGAGGCGGTCACCGACCTCATCGACGGCGACGCCGGCGCGGGCGCCCACGACTGGGCGATCGCGTACGAGCTGTATCTGGCCGCCCTGCGCGATCCCGCCCTGCGCGAGATCACCGAGGCCTGGATGCGCACCAGCCGCTCCGTGCTCGAGCGGTTCGTCGACCCGACCACGGCCCGGGGCATCGATGCCCTGATCGAGGGCCTGGTCATGCACAAGACCCTGTCGACCGGCCCGGTGTCCCGCCAGGACATCCGCGCGATCGTCGACCGAACGATCGGAACCAGCACACCATGACCGTAACCGCCCCCGCCACCGCCGACCTGCGCCCCGCCACGCGCGCCACGTATGCCGCCTTCATCCTGGCCGGCGTCTCCATTTCCAGCTGGGCGACCCGCATCCCGCAGATCCGCGACGAGCTGCGCCTCACCCCGTCCCAGCTCGGGCTCGTGCTGCTGTCCATCGCCGGCGGCTCGATCGTCTCGCTGGTCGCCTCCGGCCACCTCGTGGCCCGCTTCGGCTCGCGCCGCACCGTGACCGCGATGGCGGCCCTGCTGACGCTCGCGCTTTCCGGTGCCGCCGCCGGCTACCACCTCGGCGTCGTCGCGGTCGTGGTGTGCCTGTTCGCGTTCGGCTTCGCCAACGGCGCCTGGGACGTGGCCATGAACGTCCAGGCCGCCGTGGTCGAGCGCGGCCTGGGCCGCTCGATCATGTCCCGGTTCCACGCCGGATTCAGCGTCGGTACCGTCGCGGGCGCCCTGCTCGGCGCGGTGATGGTCGCCGCGCACGTCCCGGTCACGCTCCACCTGAGCGTCACGGCCCTCGTCGTCGGCGCGAGCACCATCCTCGCCGTGCGCGCCTTCGTCCCCGACGGCGCCACCGAGGAGCAATCCGGTGGTGGCCTCAAGCACACGCTACGCTTCTGGCGCGAGCCACGCACCCTGCTGGTCGGTGTCTTCGTGCTGGCCTTCTCGTTCGCCGAGGGCAGCGGCGTCGACTGGATCGGTATCGCGGTCATCGACGGCTACCAGGCCCCCGCCGCGGTGGGCACCTTGACGTTCGCGGTGTTCCTGGCCGCGATGACCGCGGGCCGCTGGTTCGGCCCGTACCTGCTGGACCGTTACGGCCGCGTCCCGGTGGTCCGCGCCCTGGCCGTGATCACCGTCGCCGGCCTGCTCCTGTTCGTCTTCGGCTCGACCACGCCGGTCGCCTTCGCCGGCGCGCTGCTGTGGGGCGTCGGCGCGTCGCTGGGCTTCCCGGTGGGCATGAGCGCCGCCTCCGACGACCCCGCGTACGCCGCCCCCCGCGTCAGCGTGGTGGCCTCGATCGGCTACTGCGCGTTCCTCAGCGGCCCGCCCCTGATCGGCTTCCTGGGCGACCACATCACGGTGATCCGCAGCCTGATCGCCGTAGCGGTGCTGATGGGCGTGGCCTCGATGGTGGCCGGTGCCGTCCGCCCGCTGCCCACCCCACCCAAGGCCGACTGACCGCCCCGGGACGAGCGGCCGCGGCGGCGGCTCGAACCAGAGAGTGGCACACGGTCTAATAGGGGCGTGAGCAACCACGTCGAGATCTACACGGACGGCGCCTGCAGCGGAAACCCCGGTCCCGGGGGCTGGGGCGCCGTCCTGCGCTACGGCAGCGTGGAGAAGGAGCTGTGCGGCGGCGAGGCCACGCCCACGACCAACAACCGCATGGAGCTGACCGCGCCGATCCGGGCGCTTTCGAGCCTCACCCGGCCGGTGGTCGTGCATCTGTACACCGACAGCTCCTACGTCCGCAACGGCATCACCGCCTGGGTACCGCGCTGGAAGCGCAACGGCTGGCAGACCACCGACCGCAAGCCGGTGAAGAACGTCGACCTCTGGCAGGAGCTCGACGCGCTCGTCGCCCGCTACCAGGTCGAGTGGCACTGGGTGAAGGGCCACAGCGGCCACCCGGAGAACGAGCGCGCCGACCGGCTGGCCGCCCGCGGCCTGCAGGAGGCCCGATCGGCGCAGCGCCGGGCATGACGCCTCTCCCGGGCGCTGATCGTCGCGCCCGGCGTGATCCCCGCCACGCCGTCTATGCGGCCAGGCTGCGGACGAAGCGGCCCATGCGCTCCAGGGCCTCGTCAAGCAGGGGCAGGGCCGTGGCGTAGCTGCAGCGGATGTGGCCCTCGCCCGACGCGCCGAAGACGTTGCCGGGCACGACCGCCACGCGTTCGGTCTCCAGGAGACGTTCGGCGAAGGTCTCCGAGTCGAGGCCGGTGGCGCGGATGGACGGGAAGGCGTAGAAGGCGCCCTGGGGCTCCTCGCAGGTCAGGCCGATCTCGTTGAGGCCCTTCGCGAACAGGCGGCGCCGGCGGTCGTAGTCGGCGACCATCTCCACCACCTGCGGCTCGCCGTGGCGCAGGCCCTCCAGAGCGGCGGCCTGGGAGACGTGCGGGGCGCACAGCATCGTGTACTGGTGGATGCGGCCCGCCAGCTCCAGCACCGGGGCCGGGGCGCACACGTAGCCGACCCGCCAGCCCGTCATCGCGTGGGCCTTCGAGAAGCCGCCCAGCACGATCGTGCGGTCGCGGGCGCCCGGCAGGGACGCTACGCAGGTGTGCGGGGCGTCGTAGCTCAAGCGCTCGTAGATCTCGTCCGAGACGAGGTAGAGATCATGACGTACGGCCAGGTCCGCCAGCGCGGTGAGCACCTCCCGCGGCTGGATGGCGCCGGTCGGGTTGGACGGCGAGGAGACGAGGATCGCCTTAGTGCGCGGGGTGATCGCGCGCTCGATCTCGTCGACGAGGATGTGGAAGCTCGCGTCGGACGGCACGTAGACGGGGGTGCCGCCGGCGAAGGTCACGCACGGGCCGTAGGCGACGTAGCACGGTTCGGGGATGATCACCTCGTCGCCGGGCGCGAGCAGGGTGCGCATGATCAGGTCGAGGCCCTGCGAGACGCCCGAGGTGATCAGGC
The DNA here is from genome assembly GCF_040689395.1 of Dactylosporangium sp. NPDC051484. NCBI lineage: Bacteria > Bacillati > Actinomycetota > Actinomycetes > Micromonosporales > Micromonosporaceae > Dactylosporangium > Dactylosporangium sp. NPDC051484. Next base: position 392,149 of record NZ_JBFAZX010000006.1, read on the forward strand.
ACTCGGCGGTGGGGTCGAAGCTCACGCGGTGCCGCCGTGAGAGGTCCTCGACGATCGCCTGGCGCAGCTCCAGGAGCCCGGCGTTGGAGGTGTAGGTCGTGTATCCCTGTTCGAGCGCGTAGATGCCCGCCTCGCGGACGTGCCACGGGGTGACGTAGTCGGGCTCCCCGACGCCCAGGGAGATCACGTTGTCCATGGTGGAGGCGATCTCGAAGAACCGGCGGATGCCGGAGGGCGGGCAGGCGGCGACGATCGGGTTGAGCGGCTTCACGGCGTGACCGGAAGGCGTCGGTCGACCTCGGCGGTCGCGTACAGCTCGTCGTCGTCCTTGTACGTCTTCATCACGAAGTGCGTGGCCGTGGCCGTCACTCGCTCGATCGTGGAGAGCTTCTGCGCGACGAACTCGGCGATGTCGTGCATGCTGCGGCCGGTCACGACGCAGCGCAGGTCCTGGGCGCCGGAGACCAGATACACCGAGCGCACCTCGGGGAAGCGGGCGATCCGCAGCGCCACGTCGTCGAAGCCCAGGCCACGGGCCGGCATCACGGCCACGTCGATGAACGCGGTGATGAGCTGCTCGCCGGTGATCTCGCGCAGCCGGTCGGCGTCGACGACGGCCTTGTACCGCCGGATGATGCCCTGCTGCTCCCAGGCGGCGATCTGCTTCCTGACGTCTTCGGCGGGGATCCCGGTCAGCGCCGAGATCCGTTCCGGCGTCGCATGCGCGTCCGCACGAAGGATCTCCATGATCTCCAACACGCGGCAATCTTACTGTCCGTGGCGGTGTGCGCTCCAGCTACTATTCGGCGAATGGACCCAGTCTCGGTCGCCGAGGTGGCGTCGATCGTCGGCGGAACCGTGCACTTCCCGCGGGAGGAGCGCGAGGTCGGCAGCGTCGCCATCCATTCGGACCGGTTGCAGGCCGACAGTCTCTTCTTCGCTCTCGATGGTGCTACGGACGGTCACAGGTTCGCGGCACAGGCGCTGACCAACGGCGCGATCGCCGCGGTCGTCGCCGAAAACCGGCTCGCCGACCTGCCCGCCGACGTCGGGCCGCTCATCGCCGTGGCCGACCCGCTCGCCGCGCTGCAGGAGATGGCGGTGTGGTGGCGCCGGAAGCTGACCGCCACGACGTTCGTCGCGGTCGTCGGCAGCAACGGCAAGACCCTGACCAAGGACGCGCTCGTCGGGCTGCTCGCCGGGCATCGCAACACCTACGGCAGCCCCGGCAGCTACAACAGCCAGCTCGGCGTGGCGCTGTCGGTGCTGCAGTGCCCGGCCGACGTGCCGATCGCGGTGATCGAGGCCGCCGCCACCGAGCCGGGCGAGATGGCGCGGCTGGCCCGCATCGTGGCCCCCGACGCCGTCGTGTTCACCAACCTCGGCTCGCGCAGCGTGCAGAGCTTCGGCAGCCGCGACGAGCACGCCCGCGAGCTGCTGAGCATGGCGGCCGGCCTGCCGTCCGACGGCTGGCTGCTCATGGGGGAGACGGATCCGGCGGTGCACCGGCTGGCCGCCGGGATCACGCGGGCGCGCGTGCTGCCGACCGGCGACGCGGCCCTGCCCCGGCTGACCCGCCTGCGCCACGTGGAGCGCTCGTCGCTGGTGCGCGCGACGCTGCCCGGCGGCACCGAGGAGGACCTGCTCGTCGCCACCCCGTCGCCGGAGGTGCTCAGCGACCTGGAGCTGGCGATGGGCGCGGCCACCCTGCTCGGGATCGGCCCCGCCGACCTGCTCGCCGCGGTCGCCGACTACACGCCGCCGTCGACGCGGATGCAGATGTGGCGCCGCCCCGACGGCGCGACCGTCGTCGGCGAGCTGGCCAACACCGACCCGCTCGCGCTCAGCAGCGCGCTGCGCACCGCGCGCTCGCTGATGGGCGCCCACGGCCGCACCCTGATGATCATCGGCGATCCGCTGGCCGGCCTCACCGCCGAGGGTGCCGAGGCCATGGCGCGCTGCCTGCAGGCCGAGAACGTCCGCCTGGTCTGCGGCCTGACCGACGACGCGCACCGGCTGATCGAGGAGGCGCTGCGCGGCACCGGCGTGCCCGTGCACCGCTTCCCCGACGAGGACCGGATGCGCGCGTTCGTGGCCACCGAGCTGCGCCCGGACGACGTGGCCCTGGTGCACGTACCGCGGGACACCATGGTCACCGACTCCTGGATGCATCTGGTGGAGACGGCCGCGGCGACCCGGCTCTACGTGGACCTCGCCGCGGTCAAGAGCAACGTCGCCGCCTTCCGCAAGCTCGTCGGACCGCACACGAAGCTCATGGGCGTGGTCAAGGCCGAGGCCTACGGCACGAACCCGGTCACGGTCGCGCACACCCTGCGCGAGGCCGGTGTCGACTGGCTCGGCGTAGCGACAGCGGACGAGGGCGTCGCGCTGCGCCGCGCCGGGGTGCAGATGCCGATCCTGGTCTTCCTCGCCGTCCCCGGCGACCTGGAGCGGCTCGTGCGGCACCGGCTCACGCCGTCGCTGTACTCCGTGGAGATGTACGACGCCGCCTGCCGCGCCGCCGAGATCAGCGGCCGCCGCCTGGACGTGCACCTCGAGGTGGACTCCGGCATGCACCGCAGCGGCTTGTACCCGGAGGCGGCGATCGAGCTGCTGGGCAAGCTGCGCGGCAACGAGCACCTGCGGCTGACCGGCCTGATGAGCCACCTGGGCTGCCCCGACGACCCGGCCGAGGACGACCTGACGCGCGAGCAGCTCAAGCGTTTCGACGCGGTGTGCTCGGCCGCCGCCGACCTGGGGTTCGAGGATGTGGTACGCCACACGGCCGCCACGGCCGCGACGATCCGCTTCCCCGAGGCGCGCTACGACATGGTCCGCATCGGCCTGGGCCTCTACGGCCTGCACGTGTCGACCGCCACCAGCGGCCTCATGACGCTGACCCCCGGCGTCGGCCTGGTCAGCCGCATCATCGAGCTCCACCACATGGCACCCGGCGAGCGCGTCGGCTACGGCGGCCTGTTCCAGGCCCAGTCCCCGGACACCCGCATCGCGCTCATCGCGGCCGGCTACTACGACGCGGTGCCGCGCGCCTTCCGCAAGGTCGGCTTCGTCCTGGTCAACGGCCACCGCTGCGAGATCGCCGGCACCATCTCGATGGACTCGATGGCGATCGACATCACCGGCCACCCGGACGCGGAGGTGGGCTCGGACGTGTTGATCTTCGGTCAGTACGCCGGCTTCTCCACCCCGATCGAACAGGCCGCCGCCGCGATGGACACCGTCTCGCACGAACTGCTGACCCAGGTCGGCCCCCGCGTCCAGCGCATCTTCACCCAGCACTGACCGGGCGCGCCGCCGCCGAGACCTCAGGGTCCGGCGGCGGTAACCAGCGGGCGCGTCGATCTCACGAATGCGTGGCAAGGTCCAGGATGCGCTCGAGGATCTGCCGCGGCGGCACCGGCGGCTCTTCGGCGAGGCCCTGGTGGTAGAACACCGTCGCCGGGGTGAGGCCGGGCAGCGAGTTCGCCTCGATCACGATGATCTCGCCGGTCTTGTGGTGCATGAAGGCGTCGATGCGCCCATATCCCTCCATGCCCAGCACGTTGGCGGTGCGCGCGATGCGAGCGCGGACGGCCTCGACGGCACCCGGCTCGACCCGGCCCAGCGGCGGCCCGGGCGGCGGCGTGATGTTGATGCCGGTGCCGCCCATGAACTTCTCCTCAAGACTGAGGATGCCGGCGCTTGCCACGGTGATGCTCGGGTTCATCGCGACCATCGCGCCCTTGGGGCCGATGACGCCGACGGTGACCTCGATCCAGCCGGTGTCACGATCGCGGCCCCAGACCAGCTCGGCGGCCCCGGAGTGGTCCTCCACCCGCACGTCGTCGGTGTCGATGTAGTCCTCGAAGAGCAGGTGCTGCGGGCGGTTCGTCGGCATCTCGACCAGCTGGTCGGGGCTGAGCAGCGAGAAACCGGCGTCCTTGATCCGCCGGGCGCCGGCGTTGATCAGCTCGAAGTATCGGCCCAGGTCGGCGGCGTTGCCCAGCGGCACGATGCCGGCCGAGCAGCCGTCGTCGAGGGGCTTGACGACCACGCGGGTGTCGGTGCACTCGGTGATGATGTCGTGCCAGAGCGCCTCGACCGCGGCGGCGTTGACGACCTCGGGCACGTCGACGCGGATCCGGCGGGCCGTGTGGATGCCCTCACTCTCCAGCGTGGCGACGACCTTGCCGGTCTCATACTTGTCCGCGCACAGCCGCGACGCCTCGGGCCCGGAGCCGTTGTAGCGGATGCCGTGCCGGTCGAGGAGCTCCTGCAGGGTGCCGTTCTCGCCGGCACCGCCGTGCAGGGCGATGAACACCAGGTCGTGGCGCTCGAGGAACTCCTCCATGCTCAGCTGCACGGGCGGGGCCACGGAGACGCTGCGGGCCCGCTCGGGCAGCTGCAGGCGCTCGATGATCCGCTCGGCGAGCCGGCTGCGGCGCTCCTCGAGGCGCAGCCCGTCGCGGCACGCGTAGACGACCTCCTCGACCGAGTGGCGCAGCGCGGTGGAATACGACACCTGCCACACCGAGCCGTCGGGCGCGAGCAGATAGGGCACCGGCGCGTACTTCTCGGAGCGGGCCAGCTTGAGCCACACGTTGGTGCCGCTGAGCACGGACACCTGCCGCTCGGCGGTGGCCCCGCCGAACAGCACCGCGACCGGCTGCCCGCCCTGCGCGGCCGCATCGGACGTCTCGGGGAACTCCAGCCCGACCCGGCGGGCCGCCGCCTTCAGCACCTCGCGCAGCACGTCGGCGTGCGCCATGCCCAGCTGGGCGGCCTGGATGAACAGGAAGCTGTTCTGCTCCATGCCGCTGATCGGGTTGACGTCGGAGACGAGCACCGAGCCGTCCGGCTGCAGCCAGGCGTCGATGCGAGCGAAGTCGCGCAGCCCGAGCTCGCTGAACACAGCCTCGGCGACGCCTTGGATGGCGGCGATCGTCGCGTCGTCGCGCGGCGGCGGGCAGTGGTAGTGCGAGTCGTTGCTGGCCAGGTATTTGCGGCGGTAGTCGAAGATCTCGTCGTCGTTGGCGCGGTTCTGCAGCTCGATTTCGACCGGGACGAGCGCCACCGGCCCGTCGGGCCCGTCAAGCACGATCGTGGTGACCTCGACGCCGGTCATCCGCGGCTGAATCACGATGCGGTCGTGGCGCTTGCGCAGCGTGCGCAGGATGTCGGCGGCGGCGCCACGGTCGCGGGCGACGAACACGTCGATGCTGGAGCCGCCCGCGGCCGGCTTGAGCACGAGCTTGTCGACCCCGGGGAACGCCTCGGCGACGACCTGCTCCGCCTCGACGTCGGACATCTCCGCGTCGACGAGAACCGAGGGCACCGCGCCGATGCCGACGGCGTCGAGGGCCTGCTTCGCGCGATACTTGTCGAAGGCGGTCGCGCACGCCTCGGCGCCGGTGCCGACGTAGGGCACGCCGGCCCGCTCCAGCAGCGCCTGCACCTGCCCGTCCTCGCCGAAGGCGCCGTGCATGACCGGGAACACCAGGTCGGCATTGCGCAGCCGGGCCACCAACTCCTCGTCGGTGAGCGGCCGGCCCTCGTGGGCGAGCTTGAAATCGAAGTCGGAGGGCGTGTTGCAGTACAGCAACCCGCGCGGGATCGCGTAGGGCCGCACCTGACGATCGAAGAAGATGATCTCCTTCAGGTCGACGACCCGACCCTCCAGGTGGTCGGCTACGGAGCGTGCGGAGTTGAGCGAGATGCCGCGCTCCTCGGACGGGCCGCCCAGCAGCAGCGCAACGTCGACCATTGGTTCCTCTTCAGACGGGCCATTTCGACGCGGCCACTTTACACCTCGCCCTGATCACGCAGTGTCGGCAAAACGAACGCCTACCCCGGGATGCGTCACCCGCGCAGAATCGATACCTTCTGCGCATGCGCACCCGCCCCGCCGGTACCCTCATCTGCGGCAGGCCGTAGTGCAGAGGTCGACACGCCACCTTGCGAAGCTGGAGGACGCCGGTTCGATTCCGGCCGGCCTGCCCTTTCTGCCGCGCGACCTGACCCAATGGCGCCGAATCCGGGCCGGGATGCCGTCGCCCGCCCTCGTCGCCGCGGCGGCCGAGGCTCGCGCGTCCGGCGACTGGCGCGGCGCCGCGGCCCTCATGCCCGTGGACGTCGACATCGACCTCGCCAAGGTCCGCGACGACTTCGGCGCCGAGGCCACCGCCGCGCTCGAGGATGATCTGCGCCACCTGTGCCTCGACCTGCTGTGGTGGCACCTGCCCCGGCACCGCGGCGGGATGACGACGCTGCAGGGCTCGGTGAGCGCCGTCCTCGCCCCGAAGTCGGGCGCCGGCACCGCGCCGCTGCTGCGCGTCCGGCTGCCGCGGTCGCCGACCGGCCCGCAGCGGGTCCAGCTCGGGGTGGCCACGCTCGCGGAGCTGGAATACGAGCGGTGGTATCTCGCCCCGCGGTACACCTGGGATGTGCGCGAGACCGCTGACCTACGCTCGGTGTGGGAGGAGCCGCAGGTGTACTCGCTGTTGTCCGACGGCGACTTCGAGTCCGCGTGGCGGCGGTGCGGCATCACCCTGAACTTCACCGACCTGGCCGCCCTCCAGCGCCCGTCGGCCGCCCCGACCAGCCCGCTCGGCGTGGCGGAGCAGGCCCGGGCGGCCGCGCGGGCGTTCGGCGTCGAAAGCGTGGCCACACTGTTCGGGGCCTACCTGACACTGCACGTGCCGGCCTCGACCGCGCACGCCTCGAACCCCCGCACCGCGGATCCCTCCGCATCCCTCGCTACGGACCCTCCCGCACCCCTCACCGCGGCCCCGTCCGCATCCCTCGCTGCGGACGCCTTCGGTCCCCTCACAGCGGACCCCTCCGACCCGAGCGAGTGGCACGAGGTGCCGGTCCGCATCCCCACCGGCACCGCGCCGCCGGACCTGGCCCTGATCGCGGCCGGCCTCATGTCCCCCTCCGAGTTGCACCCCTTGATGCGCTCGGCCCTGTTCCCCGACGCCTTACTCCCCGGCGTGTCGCTTCCCGGTGTGTCGCTTCCCAACGCCTTCCCCTCCGACGCTCTGTCCCCCGGCGCCCTGTTCCCCGACGCCTTGCCCTCCGACGATGCCCTGTCGCCCGACGTTTTGTCCCGCTTGTTCTCGGATATCGGCGTTTCACCCGAGCCACCGCGACAATTCGGATATTTCCGGGCGCGTTGCCGTGACGACTGGCACCGCCTCTCCATCGTCGGCGGCACGCTGCAGCTGCACGACCACGACGAGGTCGAGCAGCTGCGCGAGGCGGCCATGCACTCGCTTGGCGGCGCGTTCAGCGGCTGCTACGCCGTCCGCGAGGCCTGGCACACCGGCGCGGGCCGACTCCCGCGCGCCCTGCGCGACCACCGCCGCGAGGTCGTCGAGCGCCTGCAGCACGGCGACACCGACTTCCTGCTGGCCGGCCTGGCCGACGGCACCATCGACCCGCGGATGCGCGCTGGCAACGGCTGGTCGCTGCTGCACATGGTGATGTGGCTCGACCACGAGCGCGCCCTCGGGCCGCTGCTGGCCGCCGGCCTGGAGATCGATGTGCGGGACCGGATCGACCGGACCCCGCTGTATGCCGCGGTCATGAACGGCGCCGACCCCGAACTGATCCGCCGCCTGCTCGCGGCCGGCGCCGACCCGCGCGCCGAGACGATCCACGGCGCCTGGCCGGCCGCCGTGGCCAGCAGCCGTGGCGACTGGCGCGACCTGCGCTTCCTCACCGAGTTGTAGAGGTCCGACCGCGGTCGTATCGGCCTGCCCGCCGCGCTCCTGGAGCGATCGGAACGCGCCGGCGCGGAGCCCGCGAACACGCGGACTGCCGTGAATGTGACGATGCGACCTCGGCCCGGATGGCAGCCTGGAGCTGGCGTACCGTCCGGACGTGGCCACCTACACCGCGAACGCCTCACTCCGGCACAGCTGACGCCGGATGCTCACCATCGGCGTCGACCTCGCCGCGGCCGACGAGCGCACCGCCGTGGCGTCCATCGCTTGGGCCGGCGGCCGCGCCGTCCTGCGCGAGCTCCGGCTGGGCGTGTCCGACGCCGAGATCGTCGACGCGGTCCTGCGCTCCGACAAGGCCGGCATCGACTGCGCGCTGGGTTGGCCGGAGCCGTTCACCCGGATGCTCGCCGCGCACCGCGAGGGCCACGCGACCGACCTCCCGCCCGCCGGCGGTGGCGCCGCGTGGCGGCGGGCGATGGTGTACCGCACGACGGACGAGGTGATCCGCGCGACCTTCGGCCTGATCCCGCTGAGCGTCTCCGCGGATCGCCTGGCCCACGCCGCGATGCGCTGCGCCGCGCTCCTGGCCATGCTCGCCAACGCCGGGGCTGACGTGGATCGCGCCGGCACCGGCCTGATCGTGGAGGCGTACCCGGCCGTCTCGCTGCACCGCTGGGGCCTGGCCCACCGCGGCTACAAGGGCCGCCACGACGCGCTGGTCGACGCCCTGAAGGCGCGCGAGTGGCTCGACCTCGGCGGGCACGAGCCGCTGATGCGCGCCAGCCACGACGCGTTCGACGCGGTGATCGCCGCCCTGACCGCCCGCGCCGCCGCTGTCGGCGAGGCGACCCGCCCGGAGGCCGAACAGCTGCCGGTCGCCCGGATCGAGGGCTGGATCGCGGTACCGACGGCCGGGCTCGACGAGCTCAGCTGACCTCATCGGCGGGCCCGGTCGAGAACCTCCTCCGGGGACAGCGGGGCCTTCGGGTGGTGGGTCAGGCACAGCGGCGTGCGGACCTTCACGAACGAGAAGCCCTCGCCCGCCGCGTAGAACTGGCCGCTGCCGAGCAAGCCGATGTCCGGCAGTTTGCCGCCCTTGGCCTGGGCCAGCTCGCGCGCGGCGTCGATCTGGGCCGGCGAGTTCAGCAGGCCGAAGAACTGGGTCGTGGCGTTGCCCGAGATCTGGTTGTGCAGGCCCTTCGGCGCCTGCGTGGCGAAGACCAGGCCGAGGCCGTACTTTCGGGCCTGCGACGCCAGCGTGATCGTGCTCGCGGTCGAGGAGGTCGTGCCGGTCGACGGGGCGAGGGTCTGAGCCTCGTCCATGATGAACAGGCCGCCGAGCGGGCGGTCGCTGGCCGGGTTGCGCTTGAGCCAGGTGAACAGCGCCATCTGCAGCTGGTTGACGAAGCCCTGCTTCTGCTCGTCGGACATGAGGCCGATGAGGCTGATGACCGAGACCCGGGCCCGCTTGCCGGGGGGCGGCGTCAGGAGTACCGCGGGATCGGCCGACGCCCCGTTGCCGCCGAACAGCGGGTCGTTGACCATCGCGGCCTTGAGGGTCTCGGCCAGATCGTGGGCGAGTTTGCCGGCCCGGCTCATGCGGCTCACGTCGTCGGGCAGGTCGGCCAGGAAGTCGGTGAAGCCCTCCAGGCCGACCCTGTTGCCGCAGGCGTACGCCTGCAGCGCCTCGGTGAGCACCGCCTTGCCCTGCGCGGCGAGCCTCGTGGTGCCGCCGACGCCGGCCCGCGGCGCGAGCGCCTCCACCGCCGCGCGCACCGCCTGGGCGAACTCGTCCGGCGAGTCGCGGACCGGCGCGAAGTCCGGCAGCGGCTGGAAGCTCAGCGGACGGCCGCCGGCGACGCCGGGAGTCCACACGACGACGTCGGTGTGTTCGAGGTAGTCGAGGGCGCGTTCGTCGTCGCCGGGTCCCCAGCCGGACGGCGGCTCGGGCCACGGGTCGCCGAGCCGGGCCAGGTCGTTGTTGGGGTCGAGCACGATCGCCGAGACGCCCTGCCGGGCGGACTCCTCGACCAGGCGACGGATGAGCACGGTCTTGCCGGAGCCGGAGCCGGCGAAGATGACGGTGTGCCGGCGCAGCGACTCCAGGTCGACGACGAACGGTGCCTCGTCCTGGATCATCCGCCCGAGGCGGATGGTCCGGCCGTCCCCGTCCCCGTCCCCGTCGGCTCGGTTCGGTTCCCGCGGCGTCGCCGTCGGCTGAGCCGGGTCCTGCGGCTTCGATGTCGATGGGTCCGGGTCCTGCGGCTTCGGCGTCGACGGGCTCGGATCCTGCGGCTCCGGCGGCCGCGTGGGCTGCGCTGGGTCACCCGGCGGGCCGAACACCTCGCGGAACAGCTGGGTCCCGCTCGCCGGCCGGCGGGACACCAGCCACTCGCCGAACAGGGCGTGCGGCACCGCCTGCATGCGCCGCAGCGCGTCGAACACCTTGAGGTCCTCGTCGCTGATCTTGTGCCACACACCGCCGGCGTGCAGGAACTTGTGCACGGTCTCGATGGTGCGCGGACCGCTCGGCCAATTGTCCCGCCGCAGCAGCACCAGCCGGCGCTGCGGAACGGCGCGGTCGAGACCGGACGCGGTGCAGGCGTTCTTGATCCGGGTAATGACCGCGCGCGGATGGCCGTGAGCGATGGCCCGGAAGCCCCAGTGCGCCTCGTTCTCGGTCGCCTCGTCGAGCACCTGAACGAGCCGCGCGTGCAGCCCCGGCATCTTCGCGCTCGGCGGCGCATCCTGCTTGTACACGATGCCCGCGGGCGCCTGTTCGTCGATCCACGCGCGCAGGCCCGCCGAAATGAGCGGCGGCATCGCGACGTCCTCAGCGTACTTGTCCAGCGCGGCGCTCACGTCCGCCTCCAGCAGGAGCCGCTGGAACGTGGCGTCGAGGTCCGCGAGCACGGACTCGTCCCGATCCGACTTGTGGACGGGCAGCGGGGGTGGCTGGTCGGAGAACCGGTGCAGCTCGGTGATCTCATCGGCGTCGAGGCAGTGGCGAAGGTGCTGGTCGACCCGGCGCAGGAGCATCCGGGGCGTGAACCGGCGGGCGTCGTCGAACGCCTCCGGGTGGATCGGCCAGGTCAAGTACTTTCCGGACAAGTGGTGCGCGCTGTAAACCTCTGCGAACCGCTTCTCCACGATCATGCGGGCGATCTCGGCACGGTTGATCCGATCGGGCAGCAGCGTCTCGCGGAACCGTTCGACGACCGGCCCGGGCGCGCTCTTTTTCAGCAGCTCCCAGGTGTCCGGCAGGCAGGACATCACCACAAGGGTCCGCTGCGTGATGTCGCGCAGGTTCAGCAGCCCGTCGGCGATCTCGCCGACGATCGTGGCCTGGTCGAACTCCAGACCCTCGTTGTGGTTGAACAGCTTGATGGCGCTCTGCGCGAACAGCGTGTCGAGCTGGTCGATCGCGATCACGCTGGGGCTCAGCGTCAGCGCGATGAGCCGGGAGACGTCGCGCACCACCTCTTGTGGCGTGCGGGCATGCGCGGTGAAGCCCCACTCGAGACGGTCCTCCGGCTCGGTCGGCTCGGAGATGAGGTGGGCCAGGCCGATGTCCTGGTGGTCGAAGTCGAGCGAGCCGTAGAGGACCAGCGCGCGGGCGGTGTCCTGACACTCGCGGCCGACGGAGTTGTCAGACCGGCGTAGCCCCGCGATGAAGGCATCCATGTGTTCGCGGGTGAGCGACGCGTTGCCGACGATCGCGTCACGAACGTCCTGCTCGATGTGGAGTTGGGAGACGAGCCGACGCAGAAAGGTCTTGAGCTGCGTGCCCACGCCAAGCGTGTCGCGGGCCAAACCGCTGATGATGCCCTGGACTGTGCTCTCCCAGAACGTGCGGCCGCTGATCATGCTGATCAGGAAGAAGTAGCCGCCACCGGGGGCGCGCTGGATCGTCTCGCGCACCGCGCCGAGCAGATGGGTCTTGCCCGAGCCGGCTCGCCCCTGCAGGGCGACGCCGAGCGGGGTGACGGTGTCGCTGCGCCGGGCCTTGCCGACGCCGCTGAGAATCTCCTTGACCGCGCGCTCGTGCAGCTCAGGCACGTCGTACGGCGAGGGCCGCCAGATGTCTTCCGGTGTGGGCGCCGGATTGAGGTGCAGGGCCTCCAGTGCGGCACGTTCGTTGGCGGGGATCACGGCTGGCCAATCGCAAGGGCGTGGCTGGCCTCGCCGCCGATGTCGATGGCGGCGGCCCGGTCGCGAGCGCTGAGCGCCTTGGTGTTGGCGACGGGGATGATCCGTACGCCGTCCTGGTCGAGCAGGGCCATCAGCGCCGCGTCCACCTCGGCCCGGGCCAGGCCGGGCAGCTGGTCGCGGAGGTCGGCGAGGCCGACCCAATCGCCCGGCCGTCCGACCAGTGACGCGTACGCCTTCCGGACCCGCGATTCGGCGTCCCCGCCCTCGACATCCCCGACCTCGACATCTCCGACCTCGGCGTCCCCGACCTCGGCTGCACCGCTCTCGGCCGGAAGCGGCTGCGGCCGGAAGAACTCGCCGTGGCTCAGCTTGACGCCGTGGGTGCTCTGCAGCTGCTCCAGCGAACGGCTGATGTTGCCCAGCAGCGTCAGCAGCGTCCGGGTCGCCGATTTCGCTTCGGTTGGCGGCTTCATCGTGTGCAGCCTCCGCACCAGTCCCCAGCCCTGTTCGGTGAGCTGATGGGAGTACGGCCTATGCGTCCGGTCGGTTTCCACCAGGCCGAGCTTCTTCTCCAGCTTCGTGTTGTCCGCGCCGGTGAGGGAGAAGCCGCCAAGTTCCTTCAGCTCGTTGTTGTTCAGCTCACGAGCCTCGGACATCAGCACAATGAGCGCGAGGATCTGGTTCGGGGTAAGGCTCGGAATGTCGTCGGCATATATCCGGTCTACCGGCTTCGGGTCCTCTTGCGGCTCCGTGGGCAGCTTCCGCGCTACCTCCCAGCCCTTGGGAGTGAGCTTGTGAGAGAACGGCCGGTGCGAACGGTCCGTCTCCACCAGGCCGAGCTCCGTCTCCAGTCTCACGTTGTCCGAGCCGGTGAGCGAAGAGCCGGTGAGCGTCGTCAGCTCGTTGTTGCTCAGCTCGCGGGCCTCAGAGCTGAGGACCGCGAGGACGAGGAGCTGCTTGCGGGTCAGGGCTGGGACGTCGTCGGAGGGCATGGCGCCTCATTTCTGTGCCAGAGGGGTACGGCGTAGCAGCAGGAGATCGCGGATCGTCAGGGCCGCGGCCTGGGGGTCGGTCAGGACCTGGTCGTTGGTGAAACGCAGGACGTCGTGGCCGAGCAGCTGCAGCTGGGCGTCGCGGCGGCGGTCGTCGGCGTACTTCCACCGCTCACGGTGGTCGTCGCCGTCGACCTCGACCACGAGGCCGTCGGCCGGCCAGAACAGGTCCAGGCGGTATGCCTTGCCGAGCACATGCCACTCCAGCTCCTCGTTCCACCGGCGCCCGCGGGCCCACTCGTGGGGCGCGAGCGCTCGCTCCAGCGCCTGTTCGGCCGCGCTGTCGGCGCGCGGCGTGCCGGACAGCGGCGGATGGTTGAGCAGCGGCGGGCCCGGGTCACCGCCGGGCCAGGGGTCCGGCTTGGCGGGCTCGGCCTCCGCGGCGAGCCGGGTCAGGTGGGTGGGAAGGGTGATCCGGACGGTCCGGATCCGATCGGCACTCGGCAGCGGTGGCCCGGCCAGCCAGACGGTGAATCGTCCGTGTTCGGCGAGCCACGCCGCGGCGCCGGCCAGGGCCTGCTCGCCGTCGGGCGTGAGGCCCGTGGGGACGTCCAGCAGTACCGCGACGGAGGCACGACGGTAGGCGTCGGCGAGGATGCGGCCCAGGCCCCGCGCGCGGACCTCGGCGGGGAAGCGCGGCGCGCCGGCCGGAGGGAGGCCGCCGCGGATGCGCAGCGACCGCTCGGCGGCCGCGGCGAGGAACGGACCGAAGTGATCCGTCCGCGCGGCCGCCTGGGAGGCGAGGGCGCGTGCGGCCGCGATGCCCAGGCCGGACGGCCCGTCCAGCCGTTCGGCGCCGGGAAGCCAGCCCGGAAACAGGTTCACCGCCGCCTCGTCCAGGGCGTCGAGGAACACGGTGACGTACTGCCCGACGCGCAGCCCCGGCGGCGGGCGGAACCGGAGGATCGCCGGGGCGTCCGCCGGCAGCGGGTCGAGCCCGACGCTCAGCAGCGCGGGATCGACCTCGGCCAGGAAGCTGGCCTGACCGGGCGGTGGCTCGGCCCACCACCGGACCCCCGATGTCATGGTTCTCGACCGTACGCCGGGACGTCGAACGACCGCAGTCGTCTCTTCGCCCGACTCATTCCGGCAGCCCGACGACCCGGCGCGCGACGTTCGGCGCCGGGTCAGGCCTCGTGCAGGGCCGCACGGGCCGCTCGCCGCGCGGCGTCGGTGGGCGCCGGGCGGTGGGGTCCGTTGTTGCGTTATGCAACGGTCGTGGCCAGCTCGTTGGCCTCGCCGTGGGCGGCCCATCCGAGCCACCAGTCGTGTTCGTCCAGCTCCCCGGCGGCCTCGGCGAATGCGGTGAGCGCGTCGGTGACCGTGGCCCGCCACACGTGCGCGGTGGCGGCCACGATGCGCTCGAGCTCGGCCCGCCGGCGCGCCATGACCAGCTCGACGACATGGCGCCCGGCCTGGGTGAGCCGGATCCGGACCACCCGCCGGTCCTCGGCGGACCGCGTGCGCCGCACCAGCCCCTTGCGCACCAGCCGGTCGAGCATGCGGGTCCCGGTGGAGGGATTGACCTGCAGCTCGTCGGCGATGTCGACGCTGCGCTGCGGCCCGCGCGTGGCGAGCACGACGAGCGCGCGGAACTGCGGGAGCGTGACCTCCCCTTCCACTGCGGCGAGCGCGCGGGCGGTGAGCCCGACGAAGGCCCGGCTGGCGCGCATCAACGCCTGCACGGCGGCCTCGCTGCTGGCCTGTTGCATAGAGCAATGATTGCACCGCCGGGGTGGTCAGGCCGACTTTCAGGCGGCGGGGGCCGAACCGGCCCCGTCGGCGTAGGGGGCCAGGCTCACCCGGGAGGTGATGGCCAGCTTCCGGAAGATCTGGCGCAGGTGGTAGTTCACCGTGTGCGTGGAGATGCCGAGCCGGCGGGCGATCTGCTGGTTGGTGAGGGCCCGGCCGGCCAGCCGGGCCACCGCGCGCTCGCGGTCGGTCAGCAGGGCCAAGCCGGTCGGGGCCGGCGCCTCGACCGGGGCCCCGGAAGGGACCACGGACAGGGGCTCGGGCAGGAACTCGGACAGCGGCTCGGGCAGGGGCCCGGCCGGGGCGTCGTTCACCACGGCGACGACCACGATCTCGGTCTCGCCGGACCGTGCGGACAGCAGGACGGGGTTCAAGCCCGACGCCCGCAGGTCACGCAGCACCGAGCCGACGTCGCGGAGACCGGCGACCGTGATCGAGGACAGGGAGATCGAGGACAGGCGGAGGGACATGGTGTGATCCGACCCTTCGGGGAACTGAAAACCGGACGCCTGGCGATTACTGGAACTTACTGGAGGATACTGGAGGCGTGCAACGCGCTTTCTGGGTCGAGGTGGGGATTGCTGGAATTTACTGGAGGACGTAGGGTCGCCTCATGGCAGACAGCGCTGAGGAGCTGGAGCCGCAGATCGAGGCGCTGCGCGCCGAGGTCCGGCGGGCGATGGCCGCCGGCGACCGGCCGCGGGCCAGAGCCCTGCGGGCTCGGCTCCGCGCGCTGGAGGACGCCTGGGACGAGGCCGTCGAGTCGCTCGCCCCGGACGACCCCGCAGCGATCCCCGCGGTCCGCGAGATCGGCTCGCTGCTGCCCCTGCGAGAACAGGTCCACGGGGCGCTGACCCTGCTCACCGTCCCGGCCGCGCCGAAACTGATCGCCCAGGTCTACAACGCCTGTTTCGGCGGGGACATCAACAGCGCCAAGCTGACGAGCCTCCGGCGCGACGAGGAGCGCTCGTTCCGGGCCGCGCCGTTCTCCCGGCCGTACTATCTCTGTGCCGCCCTGACCGCCGACCGCCTCGCGCCGGTCCGCGGCCTGCTCGCGATCTCCACCTGGCCCCTCGAACAGCGCATCGTCGGCGCCCTGAGCCCACGGGTCGACTTCCTCACCGCCGCCGTGAGCATCGCGGAACACGTCGACCGGCTGCCCGATACCGACCGCGGCACCGCGCGCCTACTGTGGCTGTTCGCGGAGAACATCCCCGGCGCCGGCGACGGCATCGGCTCGGCCAAGCCCGACACCGTCATCCGCGCGGCGCGGGCCGAGTTGCAGACCCACGAGCCGGCCGACCGGTCGCACCGCGAAGCGGCCGCCGCCCGGGCCCGCGCCCAGCTCGACGACGCCGGGCAACTGTTCGGCAACCCGCTGCGCGCCGTGGCCGCCGGCACCGACTCCTGAGTTCCGTCTTCCCCCGCGAAGGAAGAGCACCGTGAACAGCACCGAACAGCAGCTCGAACACCTGCGCGGCCCGGTTCCGCCGATCGCGCACAACGCGCGCACGATCGCCGCGCTGACCACCAACCCCGGCTGCGCCCGCCGCGCCGTCATGGACGCCGCCGGGGTCGACAAACGCGCGGTCGCCGCCCGCGTGGGCTTCCCGCCGCCGTATGGACAGTCGCCGTTCGCCATCACCCGCACGCGGGCGTTCACCGCGCAGGTCAAGGCCAACGGCTGCGCCGAGCTGCTGCGGATGCTGCGCGAGGTGCTCGACCTGAAGATCCCGGAGGTGGCGTACCGCGACCTCGAGGACGCCGGCGGCAACGAGAGCCAGGAGGTCCGTCACGCCCTCGCCCGGCAGGTCCTCGGCAACGCCGCGGAGCACGCCGACGAGTCGGGCACGCTGTTCGACCACCCGCTGCTGCGTCTGCCCGTCGGCGGCCGGCAGGTCTTCCTGGAGCCGGATCTCATCGCCTTCCAGTACCAGGGCACGTTCTACGTCATCGAGATCAAGTCGTTCGCCGTGATCGACGGACAGGCCGACGGCGGTAAGGTCGCCGCCGCCGCCGTGCAGTCCGCGGTGTACGTCGTGGCGCTACGCCGCCTGCTCGCCAGCCTCGGCCACGACCCGGCCCGCGTCTCCCACGAGGTCGTGCTGGTCTGCCCGGAGAACTTCTCCAACCACGCCGTCGCCACGAAGCTCGACGTGCGCCGCCAGCTGACCGTCCTCAACCGCCAGCTCAACCGCATGACCGGCATCGACAAGCTGCTGGCGACGCTCGACCCGGGCCTCACGTTGGACCTCGCCCCCGACCGCGACGGCGCCCCGACCCGCCCCGTAGGCGAGCTGTGCGTCGCGATCGAGCACATCCCCGCGCGGTACTCGCCCGAGTGCCTGTCGATGTGCGAGATGTCGTACTTCTGCCGCCGCGAGGCCCTCGGCACCACCCGCGCGCTCGGCCACTCGGTCAGCGAGGAGCTCGGCAGCGTCGAGTGGATCGACACCGTGCTGGGACTGGCCGCCGGCCGGCTGACCCCCGCCCCCGAGCAGATCGAGGCGGCGGCGGTACTGCGGGCAGCCCTCCGACTGCGCGGCGAATCCGTCGAGGTCCCGGCGTGACCTCGCTGACCTCCCTGGCGAGAGCGCTCGCGGTCCGTCACGAGGCCGCGCAGCCGCTCACCACGGTCCGGCACACCCACATCAGCGCGCGCCCCCTGGTGTTCATCCCGCTCGCCCTGGCCGGCGAGGCCAACGCCCCGCTGGCCGCGCTGGTCGGCGATCGCGAGGACACGCCGAGCCTCTTCGTCGTCCCCCAGCCGCGCAACCGTGACCAGCGCTTCCGGTTCGCCGCCGACCTCGGCCGCCGGTTCATGTCCTATGTGGACAGCTTCGCCCGCCACCAGGAGGACGCGCGCGGCCGGCGACGCTTCACCGACGCGCCCCAGCTGCTCGTGCCCAACCCCGGCGGCATCGGCTTCGTGCGGCTCTTCGGCCGCTCGACCCGCCTGCGCCGCACCTACGGCGAGTACGCCGTCCCCCCGATCGTGCCGCTGTTCGGCAAATGGCTGACGTACTTCGCCGAGCGCGCCGAGCACCCTGGCTCGTCGCTCATGCTCGCGATGACCTCGGTCCTCGGCGCGCACTGGGCCACGGGCCAGAGCGCCGTCGAGGACGCCAACCTGGCCGCCCTGCTGGCGTGGCTGGACCCGCCCGCCGGACAGTCGCCGTTCGACGCCGCCCTGGACGCCGAGGACCCGGACCGCTGGCCGCCGGCCGGCCCGGCGACCGACCCGACGTTCGACGCCGAGCGACTGGCGCCCGCCATCGAGCGATACGCGCGTACCGACGGCAACTCCATCGCCCGCGAGGTGGCCCTCGGCATGCTGGAGTCCGCGCTGCGCGGCCAGCTCGAGCCGACCTGGCACCTCATGTGGCGGGGCGTCGCGCTGCTGGAGCGGCTCGCACCGGGCGCCAGCGTCGTGGAGCGCTGGGCCGACGACCGCGACTCGTACACCACCTACGTCGCCCACGTGACCGGCGAGAACCCGCTCCCGCAGCCCCGCCGGGACAGCGCCGTGGCAGCCGCCAAGCGCCTGAACCGGCTGGAGCGCGCTCAGGCCCGCTTCGACGCCCAGCGCGCGCTGGACGATCCGCTGGTCATGGCTGAGTACCGGCTGACCGGCGAGGCCTTCGCCGGCGACGTCGTGGCCGCCGAACCCGACCGGCTCGACGCCACCGGCCCGCGCCGCAAGCTCCGGCCGCACGTCACGGTACGCACACAGGATCCGCTGCGGCTCGCCGTCGGCGTGGAGGTACAGTCGCCGGCTCGTCTCTCACAGAAGGCGGAGATCGTCTCCATCACGCCGGCCGGCGACGGCGTCCTGGACGTGGAATTGGAGCTCAACGGCGGCATGGGCCGGTCGCTCACTCCGGCGCCGGGCAGCGTCCCGGCGGTCGGGGAGCGGATCGCGTACAGCACCGCGTCCAGCGCCTTCCAAGCCTCGGGATACTTCCCCGAGGTCAACGACACGCCCTGGACCCACGGCGGTCCGCCCGCCCCGCCCATGCCCACCGAGGAGGACGCCGTGGAGGCTTGGTCATGACCGTCGTCGACGTGTTCCCGGACGTCATGGCAAACCTGCGGGAAGGCTCGGCCCCCGGCGTCGTGGTCGACTCCCCGCCCGGCGCCGGCAAGTCGACCCTGGTCGTGCGGGCGGCCCGGCACATCGCCGAGTCCGGTGAACCCCTGGCGGTCGTCGCCCAGACCAACGAACAGGTCGACGACCTCATCGCCAACCTGGCCCGCTCCGCCCCCGGCCTCCAGATCGGCCGCCTGTCGAGGCAGGGCTACGCCGCGGTCCTGCGCATCTCCGGCCACCGCAACGTCACGATCGACACGACGGTCGCCGGCCTGGCGGGCTCGCGCGTCATCGTCGGCACCTCCGCGAAGTGGGCCACCCTGACCGACGGCTCCTGGCCCTGGGCGATCGTCGACGAGGCGTACCAGATGCGCTCCGACGCCCTGCTCCAGATCGCCGGCCGCTTCGAGCGCACCCTGTTCGTCGGCGACCCCGGCCAACTGGACCCGTTCTCGACGGTCGAGACCGAGCGTTGGGCGGGCCTGTCCTGGGACCCCCAGCTGAGCGCAGTGGCGGTCCTGCGGCGCCACAATCCCGATGTACCGGTCCATCGCCTCCCGGTCTCGTGGCGCCTGCCGGCCACCGCCGCCCCGGTCGTGTCGGAGGCGTTCTACCCGTTCACCGGCTTCACGTCCGGCACCGGCCCGGCCGATCGTTCGCTCACGTTCTCCACACACGCCTTCGGCCGGTCCCCGCTCGACGCCACCCTGTCGACCGCGGCCGCGACCGGCTGGGCCCTGCACGAGCTCCCAGCCCGCCACAGCATGCGCACCGACACGGAGGTGGCCGAGGCCTGCGCCGCCCTGGCCCTGCGCCTGCTGGAGCGCCACGCCGTCGCCGTCTCGGAGAAGTCGCCCTCAGGCGCCGTCGTCACGGCCGACCGGATCGCGATCGGCACCGCGCATCGCGACCAGGCCGCCGCGGTACGCCAGTACCTCCCGCCGGACTCCGGGATCACGGTCGACACGGCGAACCGCCTGCAGGGCCGCGAATACGACGTGACGATCGTCTGGCACCCGCTCTCCGGCCGCCGCGACGCCACGGCGTTCCACCTGGAGGCCGGCCGCCTGTGCGTGCTCACGTCCCGCCATCGGCACGCCTGCATCGCGGTAGCACGGGCGGGCATAGCCGAGCTGCTGGACGCTCACCCGTCGACCGGTCGCATGTACCTCAACGAGGTCGTCAAGTTCCCGGACGGCTGGGAGGCCAACCAGGCGATGATGGACCACCTGGAGCGGTATCGCGTCGCCGACCGATGAGCTCGCCGGCCCGCAGCGCCGCCGCCAGCAGATCGGAATCGTGGCTGCGACAAAGGGATGTTTCGGGATCCGGCCCCTAGAAACGCTTCAGGGGCCCACCGAAACGGTGGACCCCTGAGCGAATGATTGTTCGGCGGCGTCCTACTCTCCCACACTCTCTCGGGTGCAGTACCATCGGCGCTGGAGGGCTTAGCTTCCGGGTTCGGAATGGGACCGGGCGTTTCCC
>NZ_JBFAZX010000007.1:0-53510 GCF_040689395.1 Dactylosporangium sp. NPDC051484
TCGGCGGCTGGGTCAGCAACGCCGATCTTGGACACCCTCCCCGCATCTACCCAGCAGCGACACACGCCCGAATCTTCAAGGCATCAATCATCTAGGGTTTCCGGGTGGGCACGGATTTCGAGATCGTCTGTGAGATCGAGCCGCCGACGCGGCCGGACATCCGGCACGTGCGACACCAGATCGGCGTGCTCGCCCCGGTCGCGCACGCGTTCCTCATCCCGGACAACCACCTCGGCCGGGCGAGCGTCTCCAGCATCGCCGTGGCGCACGAGGTCACCGCGATGGGCGGGCGCGGCATCGCCTGCCTCAACTCCCGCGACCGCAACCTGCTGGGCTTCCAGCGCGACATGCTCACCGCCGCCGCGTACGGCGTGGACGAGTTCCTGTTCGTGCACGGGGACAAGCCCACCGCCGGGGAGCGGGCCGGTGAGCTCACCGTGCGCACGATGATCGCCGAGGCGCGGGCGATGGGGGAGCGCCCGGGCTTCACCCGGCCGCGCATCGGCGTCGCCGCCGGCCTGCGCCGGGTGCCAGCCTGGAAGCGCGAGGCCGACTTCGTCATCGCCCAGATGTGCTTCGACGTCGCCACGCTGCTGCGCTGGCGCGACCTGGCCGCGCTGGACCGGCCCGTCTACGCCGGGGTGCTGGTGCTGGCCAGCGCCGGGATGGCCCGCCGGCTCTCGCAGACGATCCCGGACATCGACATCCCGGCCGCGCTCGTCGAGCGGGTCGAGGCCGACCCGCGCTCGGGCGTGGCGGCGGCCTGCGAGCAGGTCGAGGCGCTGCGCGACAGCGGCGCCTTCGACGGCGTCCACCTGGTCACCGTGTCCCGCTACCGCGAGGTGGCGCTGACCCTGCGGCGCCCGGGCTCGCGCCCCGGCGCGGACGGGCCGGCACCCCACTCCCCGGGGTGAACCGGCCCGTCCGTTGCGCCGCCCCCGGCCCGTGGCTGACCGGGGGCCGCGCTTTCCCAATGGGGTCCTACGAGGCGGCCGGCTCCGTGGCCGCGGCGGTCTCGCCGATGTGGTGCTTGACCGGCTTGATGAGCGAGGCGAGGGCGCCGATCACCGCCATGGCGATCGCCAGCCAGAACACGATCACCAGGCCGTCATGGAACGGGCCGGAGATCAGGTGCGGGAAGAACTCCCGGCCGGTCAGCGTGGCCGCGTTGGCCGGCGGCAGCTGGCTGAGCAGCTGCGGGCCGAGCAGTGACTGGATCGGGTTGTACCCCAGGAAGGCGGCGAACAGCGTGCCCACCGGCGGCAGGCCGGCGATCTGGCCCGCCGCGCCGGCCGGGACGCCCTGCGCGGTGAGGCCGCTGCTGAGCGAGCCAGGCAGCGAGCCGGACAGCCCGGCGATCATGAGGGAGAAGAACACGCCGATGGACAGCACCATGCCGGCGTTCTGGAACGTGGCGCGCATGCCCGACGCGGCGCCGCGCATGTGGGCCGGGACGCTCGACATGATCAGCGAGGTGTTGGGCGCGGCGAACAGGCCGCCACCGAGGCCGTTGAGGAACACCAGCCCGGCGAAGACCCAGTAGCTGAAGTCGGTCGGCAGGATCAGCAGCCCGCCGAAGGACAGCGCCATGACGAGCAGGCCGACGGCGCCGAAGAGCCGGGGGCCGTGCCGGTCCGACAGGTGCCCGGCGATCGGGCCGGCGGCGAGGAAGCCCACGGTCAGCGGCAGCAGGTAGATGCCCGCCCACAGCGGCGTGGACTCGTAGGAGTAGCCGTGCAGCGGCAGCCAGATGCCCTGCAGCCAGATGATCAGCATGAACTGCAGGCCGCCGCGGGCGATCGAGGCGAGCAGGCCGGCGACGTTGCCCGACGCGAACGCGCGGATCTTGAACATGCCGAGCGGGAACATCGGCTCGGCGACGCGCCGCTCGATCCAGGTGAACAGGGCGAGGACGGCCACGCCGCCGATGAGCCCGGCGAGCACCCACGGATTGGTCCAGCCCTGGCTGTGCCCACCGTAGGGCTGGATGCCGTACGTGATGCCGGCCAGCAGCGCGGTGAGCCCCACGGCGAAGGTGAGGTTGCCCCACCAGTCGACCCGTCCGGGCCGTCGCAGGCCGGTGTCGTGGAGGCTGCGGTACGCCCAGATCGTGCCGATCACGCCGATGGGCACGTTGACCCAGAAGATGGACCGCCAGTTCCACTCGGCGAGCAGGCCGCCGAGGACGAGGCCGATGAACGAGCCCGCGATGCCGGCGACGATGTTCACGCCGAGGGCCATGCCGCGCTGGGCGGCCGGGAACGCGTCGGTGAGGATCGCGGCCGAGTTGGCCATGAGCATCGCGCCGCCGACGGCCTGCAGCACCCGCCAGCCGATGAGCCACAGCGCACCGCCGCCGCCGTTGAACGGGTCCAGCGACAGGGCGATCGAGGTGACGGTGAACAGCGCGAACCCGAGGTTGTAGATGCGGACCCGGCCGTACATGTCGCCCAGCCGGCCCAGCGTCACCACGAGCACCGCGCTCACCAGCATGTACCCCATCAGCATCCACAGCAGGTAGGACACGTTGCCGGGGCTGAGCGGGTTGAGGTGGATGCCGTTGAAGATGGCCGGCAGCGAGATCAGCACGATCGAGGAGTTGACCGTGGCGATGAGCATGCCGAGGGTGGTGTTGGACAGCGCCACCCACTTGTAGTACGGATGGTCCTTGCCGGCCGACAGTGCGCCCCGCAAGCCTGATGTGTTGGAACCATCGAGGGTCTCGGTCACTTGGCGAGCCTCTCCAGCGCCGGTAGCGCAGCCGCGATCAGCGCCTCGTCTTCGTCGGACAGGTCCACGAGCAGGGTGGCGAGGTGCTCGGCCCGCACGGCGCGCCGGCGTGCCAGCAGCTCGGTCCCGGCCCTGGTGACCCGGACCAGCACGACCCGGCCGTCGGTGGGGTCGGCGGCCCGGTCGGCCAGGCCGTCCCGCTCGAGGCGCTGGACGAGTTGGGTCATCGCGGGCTGGGTGACACCCTCCGCGGCGGCGAGCTCGGTGAGCCGCCGCGGTCCTTCGCGCTCCAGTCGCCGCAGCGTCGAGGCGGCCGTGAGGCTGATGTCGTTCGGTGGGTTGCCCTGCCGCAGCAGGCTGAACAGCCGCTCGACGGCGACGGCCAGGCGTGCGGGGTCCAGCGCGGCACGGGCAGCGGGCATGCTTCAATTCGTATCACGCCCTTATGGAAGTGGCTGGCCGGTGCGACCAAGCTCACCCCGCGCTCACCTACCGGCGTCCATCCCGCCGGTCCGGCTTCACCAGCGGGAACGCCAGCGTCTCGCGGATCGACCGGCCGGTCAGCAGCATGACGAGCCGGTCCACGCCCAGCCCCAGCCCGCCGCTGGGCGGCATCGCGAACTCGAACGCGTCGAGGAAGTCCTCGTCGAGCTCCATCGCCTCCGGGTCGCCGGCCGCGGCCCGCAGCGACTGCGCGGTCAGCCGGGCCCGCAGCTCGACCGGGTCGACCAGCTCCGTGTACGCCGTGCCGAGCTCCATGCCGAACGCGACGAGGTCCCAGCGTTCCGCCAGCCGCGGGTCGTCGCGGTGCTGGCGGGTCAGCGGCGACACGTCGACCGGGAAGTCGGTGTAGAACGTCGGGCGCACCGTGGCCGCCTCGACCAGGTGCTCGTACAGCTCCAGCACGAGCTGGCCGTGCGTCCACGCGTCCTGCCAGGCGACGTGCAGCTTGTCGGCCAGCTCGCGCAGCTCAACCACCGTGGAGTCCGGCGACACCTCGGTGCCCGCCGCGTCCGAGACGGCCGCGTAGACCGGCACCACCGGCCACTGCTCGCGCAGGTCGACCACGACGCCGTCACGGCGCAGGACCGGCTCGTTGCCCGCGGCGGCCAGGACCAGGTCCCGCGCCAGCGCGCGCATGGTGGTGTAGTCGCCGTACGCCTCGTAGGCCTCCAGCATCGTGAACTCGGGGTTGTGGGTCGCGTCCACGCCCTCGTTGCGGAAGTTGCGCCCGATCTCGAAGACCCGCTCGACCCCGCCGACGGCGAGGCGCTTGAGGTACAGCTCGGGCGCGATGCGCAGGTAGAGCCGCATGTCATAGGCGTTGCTGTGGGTCACGAAGGGCCGGGCGTTGGCGCCGCCGTGCACCGGCTGCAGCACCGGCGTGTCCACCTCGACGAAGTCGCGCGAGTGCAGCGCGCGGCGCAACGCGAACGTGACCGCCGAGCGGGTGCGGATCATGTCGCGGGCCGGCCGGTTGACGATGAGGTCGACGTGGCGCTGCCGCACGAGCGTCTCGGGGTCGTGGATCCCGCGGTGCTTGTCGGGCAGCGGGCGCAGGCACTTCGCGGTCAGCTCCCAGCGCTCGGCGAACACCGACAGCTCGCCGCGCTTGGACGTGCCGACCTCGCCGGTGACCCCGACGTGGTCGCCGAGGTCGACGCTCGCGGCGAACTCCGGCCGGTCCACCAGCATCACCTGCAGGTCGCCGGTCCAGTCCCGCAGCGTCGCGAAGCACAGCGACCCGTGGTCGCGCAGGCGGATCACCCGGCCGGCCACCGACACCCGCTCGCCGGTGCGGCGGTCCGGGGCCAGGCCGGCGTGCGCCACGCGGACCTCCGCCAGGCTGTGCGTGCGGCCGAAGCCCGGCGGGTAGGGCTCCACGCCCGCGGCGCGCAGCGCGTCGAGCTTCGCCATCCGGATGCGGACCTGCTCGGGCCGCTCCGCGGTCGGGGTGGAGGGTGCGGGGGCCTCCTCGTCGGTGACGATCAGCTCGCGGCGGTCCGCGGTGAACGGCGCCGTCGCGCCCCGCCGCAGCAGGGTGCGCAGCCGCGGTACGACCACGAAACCCTCGGCGAGGCCGGAGGCGAGCCCGACCTTGGGCAGGTCCCGCACGTCCTCGAAGCACAGGAAGCGGGGCAGCCACTGCGGGTTGTACTTCACGTTCGACCGGTACAGCGACTCCAGCTGGAACCAGCGCGAGGCGAACAGCAGCAGCGCCCGCCACAACCGCAGCACCGGGCCGGCCCCGATCCGGGCGCCCTCCTCGAACACGGCCCGGAACACGGCGAAGTTCAGCGACACCCGCTGCACGCCGATGCGCGGCGCCTGGAGCATCAGCGTCGCCACCATGTACTCGACCAGCCCGTTGTCCGACTGCCGGTCGCGGCGCATCAGGTCCAGCGACAGCCCGCCGGCGCCCCACGGGGCGAACGACAGCAGCGCCACCTCCCGCCCGTCGCGGTCGTACGCCTCCACCAGCACGCAGCGGCCGTCGTTGGGGTCGCCGAGGCGGCCCAGGGCCATCGAGAAGCCGCGCTCGGTCTCGGTGTCCCGCCAGCTGGCCGCGAGCTGGATGATGTTCGCCATCTCCTCCGGGCCGATCTCGCGGTGCCGGCGGATGCGCACCGTGTACCCGGCCCGCTCGACCCGGTGCACCGCCTGGCGCACCTGCCGCAGCCGGGGCGCGTCGAGGTCGAAGTCCCGCACGTGCAGGATCGCCTCGTCGCCGAGCTCGATGACCCGCAGGCCGGCCCGCGCGTAGGCGGTGGCGCCCTCCTCGCCGGCGCCCATCACGGCGGGCGTCCACGCGTACGCCCGCGCCTCCCGCAGCCACGCCTCGATCGCCGGCGGCCACGCGTCCGGGTCGCCGAGCGGGTCGCCGCTGGCCAGTGACACGCCGAAGACCACGCGGTAGGTCACCGCCGCCCGGCCCGACGGCGACATGATGACCTCCTTGTCGCGGCGGGTGGCGAAGTAGCCCAGCGAGTCGCGCTCGCCGTGCTCGGCCAGCAGCCGGCGCACCGCGCGCTCCTCGTCGGTGTCCAGCGAGGCGATCATCCGCTGCGAGCGCAGCAGCGCGAAGAGGGCCGAGAACAGCGCGACCGCGCCGAACGTGCCGAGCACGAGGTTGACCCAGCCGGGGGCCCGCCCGTGCCGGCCCACGTCGAAGCCGAACGCCCCGCCGAGCACGATCCGGCCGCTGTACCCCAGCCGCGCGATCCCCGGCCCGAGCGAGCCCGGGAACAGCTCGAGCAGCCCCCACCCGACGGCGGTGAACGCCAGCAGCAACACGCCCAGGGTCAGCAGCGCCTTGGGCAGGCTGGCCCGCTGGACCCGGGCCCGGAACTCGCCGCGGGCCAGCCACAGCAGGCCCAGCAGCGCCGCCGTCACGACCAGGTTGGTCCAGGCCGCGGCCGTCCCGTGCCACGGCAGGCGGATCTCGTGCGCCTCCTCACCGCGCTCGCCGACGTCGGAGAGCACGAACACGTCGTACAGGCCCTGCACCGCGAATATGATCGCGAGCAGCCAGAACGTGATCCGCTTGCGGTTGCGCACGCCGGCCGCGAGCGTGATGAGGAACGCGGCGTAGCCCACGTTCGGGGGCGCCGGAAAGAGCAGCGCGTCGACGCTGGCACGCACGGGGTGAACCCGCGCGCCGAGCGCCACGCTCACCGCGGCGGAGGCGCTCAGGGCCGCCACCAGCGTCAGACCGACGGCCAGCCAATCCGGGATCCGCTCTCGCTTCACCGGGACATCATGCCCTGGACACTCAGCCGTTCTCTTGGATGCACCGTTTCGGCGCGCGGTGACGTCGTCCATACCCGCGTCCTCACGCGTTCCACCTTCACCCGTTCTTCACCCGATCGGGGGTTCTCAAACCGTCATCCCCGCAGCCCGAGCGCCCGTTCGACCTCGTGGCAGACCTGCTCGACGACGTTGACGCGCGCGGTCGGCTTGTCGTCGGCGGCGATCACGTGCCACGGCGCGGCCGGGTGGTCGGTGCGCTCCAGCATGTCCTCGACCGCCTCCTTGTACTGCGTGCGCTTCTTGCGGTTGCGCCAGTCCTCCTCGGTGAGCTTCCATGAGCGCAGCGGGTCGGCCGCGCGGCTGTTGAACCGGCGCAGCTGCTCCTTCGACGAGATGTGCAGCCAGAACTTGACCAGGATCATGCCCTCGGCGGTGAGCGTGCGTTCGAACTCGGCGATCTCGTCGTACGCCCGGGTCCACTGCTCGTCGGAGGCGAAGCCCTCGACCCGCTCGACCAGGACCCGGCCGTACCACGACCGGTCCAGCACCGTCATTCCGCCCCAGCCGGGCAGGACCGGCCAGAACCGCCAGAGGAAGTGGTGCCGCTTCTCGTCGTAGGTCGGCGCCGCGAACTGGGTCACCCGCACGTGCCGCGGGTCGAGGTGCTCGACCAGCCGCTTGATCGAGCCGCCCTTGCCCGACGCGTCCCACCCCTCGAACACCACGCACAACGGCGGGCCGAGCCTGTGGTCGCCGATCTGGCCGCCCAGGGTCAGCCGCAGTCGCAGCAGCCGCTCCTGCGCGGCCGTGAGCCTGGCCAGCGCCACATCCTTGGGCAACGTGGCGTTGAGATCAACCTTCGACAGCCGTTTCATGCTGTTCAGCCTGTCACCCCCGGGGGTGACGAACGCGACCGGCCAGGCAGACACCAGCCAGCACCAGCCAGCGCCAGCCAGCAGCATCGTGCTGGTCGCTCCCGAACGGTGCCGGGGTCCCCGCAGCGGGGTCTCTGTGCCGGGGTTTCCGGCCGCCTGCCCGGACACGAAACCGCCCCGCGGCCGGTGACCCGGCGGCGGGGCGGTTTCGCGACGACCTGTCAGTGGATGATGACCGCGGCCGGGGCCCCGGCGGCCTCGTCGTCGTTGAGGTGCGTGACCTCCCTCTTGCGCGGCAGGAAGGCGATCGGGATGAATGTCGCCAGCACCAGGATGAAGGCGACCCAGTACGTCGAGGAGAACGCGTCGGCGACGACCGCCAGGCCCCGGTGGATCACGTCCGGGCCGAACGTCTCCAGGATCTTCGGGCCCAGTTCCTTGTCGTGCGAGGCGATCGCCACGTCGGCGATGCTGAGCGGCTCGTTCGTCTGCGGGTTGACCGCGCCCGGCAGCTTCGGCGCGTCGTCGAGGTTGCTGGTCAGGATGACCGACATGACCGCGGCGCCGATGGAGCCGCCGATCTGCTGGAGGATGTTCACCAGCGTCGAGCCCCGGGCCACCTCGTGGTTGGTCAGCGTCCGCAGCGCCGAGGTCATGATCGGCATCATGGTGCCGCCCATGCCCAGGCCCATCACGAACAGCGAGCCGCACAGCAGCAGGTAGGACGTGTCCGCGCCGACCTGCGTGAACGTGAGGAAGCCGGCCGCGATGAGCGCCATCGCGAACGGCACCGTGCGGCCGACCGGGATCTTGTCCGCCAGCATGCCGGCGATCGGCATGGTGAGCATCGCGCCGATGCCCTGCGGGGCCATCAGCAGGCCGGCGTTGAGCGTCGACTCGCCGCGCACCTGCAGGAAGTAGCTCGGGAAGAGCAGGCCGGCGCCCATGAACGCGATCACGAACACGAACAGCGAGATCGTCGCGATCGTCAGCCTGCGGTTGCGGAACAGCCGCAGGTCCAGCAGCGGGTGCTTCGGCTTGAACGAGTAGAACACGAACCCGATCAGCAGCAGCGCGCCGACCAGCATCGGCGCCCACACCTTCGTCTTCGCGATCGTGCCCTCCTCGGGCAGCGAGGACATGCCGTACAGGAACGACGCCAGACCCGGCGAGAGCATCAGCATGCCGAGGAAGTCGAACGACTCCGACGGCTCGGTGTGGTCCTTGGGCAGCGCATACGCGGCGTAGACCAGCGCGATCGCGCCGATCGGCAGGTTGATCAGGAAGATCCAGTGCCAGCTGGCCACGTCGATGAGCCAGCCGCCGAGGATCGGGCCGCCGATCGGGCCGAGCAGCATCGGGATGCCCAGCACGGCCATGAGCCGGCCGATGCGCTCCGGGCCGGCCGCACGAGTCATGATCGTCATGCCCAGCGGCATCAGCATGCCGCCGCCGAGGCCCTGCAGCACCCGGTAGCCGATCAGCTCGCTGATCGAGCCGGCGGTGGCGCACAGCCCGGAGCCCACGGTGAACAGGAACAGCGCCAGCATGTACAGCCGCTTGGTGCCGAACCGGTCCGCGGCCCAGCCGGACAGCGGGATCACGGTCGCCAGGGCGAGGGTGTATCCGGTCATCGTCCACGCCACCCGGGCGTACGTCGCGTCGAACTCCCGCATGAACGTCGGCAGCGCGACGCTCACGACAGTCACGTCGAGGATGGACATGATCGCGCCGAGGACGATGACGCCCGCGACCTTGAGTACCTGGGCGTCCAGCTTCGTCGACGCCGCGCCACCGGCTCCCGGGGCGGCTATTTGCGGTTGGGCCACGTGTTCCCCCAAAACGTGAACTCTCACGTACAGATGATCGATTTTTCGGCCACAGCCTACGTGGCGTGTGTTGCCCACTGCGAACGAGATAGCAACCTTTACCTGCGCTCAAGGTTGCCGCTGCGGTGTGGGAGTCGCTGCGGATGAACCGAATAAGGCTACGCTAAGCTTTTTGGGTGACCGATCCGGCCCAGGAAATCGACGTGCATCCGGTGCGCCGCAACACGCGGCAGCGCGACGCCGTTATGACGCTGCTCGGCGACGTCGATGGCTTCTACAGCGCCCAGGAGCTGCACGTGATGCTCCGCGAGCGCGGTGCCAACGTGGGCCTGACGACCGTCTACCGCACCCTGCAGCTGCTCGCCGAGACCAATGAGATCGATGTCATGCAGGTCCCGGGCAGTGACACCCGTTACCGCCGCTGCAGCGACCGCCACCATCACCACCTCGTCTGCCGCGGCTGCGGCCGCACCGTCGAGGTGCTCGGCCCAGCGGTGGAGCGCTGGGCCGACCGCATCGGCGAAGAGCACGGCTTCCGTGACGTCAGCCACACCCTGGAGATCTTCGGCACGTGCTCCACCTGCGCGTGACCTGGGCTGAGCGGTGCGTAGCGAGCGGGGCTGTCAGAGCAGCTCGCGCAGGGACTCGACCAGCAACCACACGCCGAAGACGGCGAACAGTGCGGCGGCGCCGTACTTGATGGCGCGCTCCGGCAGGTGCCGGCCCAGCTGGCGGCCCACGACGATGGCCAGGGCGTCCGCGGCGACCATGCCCACCGTCGAGCCGATCCACGTGCCCAGCCAGCCGTGCTGCGTGGCCAGCGTGATCGTGGCCAGCATGGTCTTGTCGCCGAGTTCGGCGAGGAAGAACGAGACGCCCACGGCGATGATCGCGGAGCGGGTGGTGCGTTCGGCCTTGCTGCGCTCGTCGTCGGTCAGGCTGTCGCCGCGCAGGGTCCAGGCGCCGAAGCCGAAGAACGCCAGCGCCGCGACCAGTGAGATCCAGCCGGTCGGCAGGGTGGCGCCCAGCCCGTAGCCGACGGCGACGGAGACCAGGTGCACGACGGCGGTGGCGATCGTGATGCCGATGAGGACCGGGAGCATGCGGAAGCGGGTGGCGAACGTCAGCGCCATCAGCTGGGACTTGTCGCCGAGCTCGGCCACGAAGATGACGCCGAAGCTGATGGCCAGCGCGGCGAGGAACTCGCTCAAGAGGAACCCTTCCCGGGACGACCGGGAGCTGAGGGCACACGACCTCGACCCGGCCGTCCAGCTTGTGAAAACGCCGGACAACTGAGCCGAAAGTCTCGTCCGCCACCGCGTGAACGCGGTGGCCGCGCGGCCGGGCGCGTAGGTGCGGCGCCAGTATGTCGACCGGGCAGTTGAGGACTACTCCCCTTCGTTCGCGTCCACCATAGCCGATCTCGGTCGCGGCCTCGATGTGAGGCGCGGCACCCGGGCCGTGCGGCCCGGATGCCGCCGCGGCGGTGTTATGACTTGCGCTTGGCGGGCCTGGTGAGGCGGTCGGTGCCGACCTTCTCGCGCAGCACCTCCGGGACCAGCACCGAGCCGTCGGGCTGCTGGAACTGCTCGAGGATCGCGGGGAAGATGCGGCTGGTCGCCAGGGCCGAGCCGTTGAGCGTGTGCACGAACCGGTTGTTCTTCGAGCCGGGCACGCGGTAGCGGATGCCGGCCCGGCGGGCCTGGTAGTCCCCGGCCCAGGAGACCGAGGAGACCTCCTTGTACTTACCGGTGCTGGGCATCCACACCTCGATGTCGATGGTCTTGCGCATCGAGGCACTGGCGTCGCCCGCGGCCAGCAGCGAGCGGCGGAAGTGCAGGCCGAGCGAGTCGACGATGCCCTCGGCGTAGTCGACCATCTCCTCGAGGGTCTTCTCGCCGTCCTCCTGGGTGGTGAACTGGAAGATCTCCACCTTGTTGAACTGGTGGCCGCGCACGGTGCCGCGCTCGTCGGAGTGCGAGCCGGCCTTCTCGCTGCGGTAGCACGGGGTGTACGCGAACGCCTTGTGCGGCAGGTCGGCCGGGTCGAAGATCTCGTTCTGGTAGGCGCCGAGGATCGCCGTCTCGGAGGTGGGCAGCAGGAACCGGCCGCGCTCGCCCTCGTCGGTGGCGATGTGGAACACGTCGTCGTAGAACTTCGGGAACTGCCCGGCCGCGAAGCCCGCCGAGTCGAGCAGCAGGTGCGGCGGGAGCATGAACTGGTAGCCGGCCGCGAAGTGCCGGTCGATGAACCAGTTGACCAGCGCCCACTCCAGCCGTGCGCCCCAGCCGGTGTAGATCCAGAAGCCGGAGCCGCCGAGCTTCACGCCGCGGTCGAAGTCGACCAGGCCGAGCTCGCTGGCGAGCTGGACGTGGTCGCGCACGTTGTCGATCTTCGGCGCCTCGCCGTAGATCTTGACGACCCGATTGGCCTCCTTGCCGCCGGCCACGACATCGTCGCTGGGCAGGTTGGGCAGCTCGCTCATGGCGTCGCTCAGCCGCTGCTGCACCTCGCCGAGGCGGTCCTCCAGCTCCTGCAGGGCGGCCTTGGCGTCGCGGGTGCCGGGCTCGACGGCCTGGCCGGCCGCCTTCGCGGCGGCGAACGCGCGCGCCTCCTCCTTGCGCCGGGCCCGCTCCGCGTCGATCTCACCGATCAGCTCGCGTCGCTGCCGGTCGAGGTCGGCGATCGCACTCAGCGCGCTGGACACCTCGGCCGGGTCGAGCCTCTTGGACAGGGCGGCCTCCACCGAGGCCCGGTCCTTGCGAATCAACTCGATGTCGAGCATGCTGCCGCGCACCTTCGTCTTGAGATGGGGAAAACCCGGACGCTCAGGATGCTACCGGGCCGGCCCCAGGCGTTTTCAGTACGGCCATCGCCTGCACGGCGCCCATGACCAGCTCGATGCCGAAGTCGAAGTACCGGTCCAGGTCCGGGTGGGTCAGGTAGCTCTCGGCGAGGCGCACCATGTGCGGGTATCGCCCCGCGGGCAGGCTCTGCAGGTGCACGCGGTGCTGGCGCAGCCACTCGTCGGCGTGCTCCCGCGGCAACGCGGTGGGGCACCCCCGGCTGCGCGACGGCCAGCCCGATCGCCGCGTGCAGCAGGTAGGAGGCGACCCAGTAGCCCTCCTCCAGGGTGAATCCCGCCTGCTCGAGCAGTCCGAGCGTGTCGTCGGTGGCGCGGGTGAAGCTCTCCACGCCAGTCTTGTCGACGGCGTGCAGCAGGTCGGGCAGGCAGGGGTGCGCCCGCATCGCCCACACGAGGGCCGCGATCATCGCGCGCAGCTGGACCGGCCACGGGTCGGTGGCGCTGCGCTCGGCGCGCACCTCGGCCAGGGCGTGCTCGGCTTCTCCCCGACCGAGGCCGGTTCCGCGTTCGTGCCGATGGCCCTCGCCATGGCGGTCATCGCCGTGGTCGCGCCCCGGCTGGAGTCGCGCTTCGGCGCCGGGCGCACGGTCGCGGCGGGCATGGCCCTGATGGCCGTCGCCCTCGGCATGCTCGCCACGGTCGGCGAGGGCTCCGGGTACACCGGCCTGCTGCCCTGGTTCCTGCTGTTCGGCCTCGGCGGCGGCCTGCTGTTCCCGCTGACCAACGTGGTCCTGGGCGCCCTGCCGGTGGCCCGCGCCGGCATCGCCTCCGGCATGCTCAACGTCTCCCGCGAGGTGTTCGGCCTGCTGGCATCACGATCCTCGGCGCGATCGTGGCCAACCGGCAGCACGCGGCGAGCGGCCCGGCGCTGCACCGCTTCCTGGCCGGCTACCAGTTCTCGCTCGTGGTGGGGGCCGCGCTGGTCGCGCTCGGCGTCCCGATCGCCCTGGTGGCGCTGCGCCGGATCAGGACGCCGGAGCCGCCGGCGGCCGGTCGGCCCGAGCCGGAACTCCAGCAGGTGTAGCCGGGGGAGCGTCCACCGCACAGGACAGCCAGGGCTCCTCCTCGAGCACCTCGCCGCCGGCGCTGCGCGCCGGCGGCAGAGCGTGAACGTCGCGGATGGTGGCCGCGGCGAGCAGCCCGGCCAGTACGCACAACCCAGCGCAGATGAGCACGGCGCGGTGGAAGCCGGCGGACAGGAGCACCGGCGAGGTGTACGCGGCGCTGGTGATGCCGGCGGCCGCAGGCAGCACGGCGACGGCGATGAGGCCCGCGGCCCGGGCCACGTCGTTGTTCACCGCGGAGGCCGTCCCGGCGTGGGCGGCCGGCGCCGAGGACAGCGCCGTCGAGGTGAGCGGCGCGACCGTGATCGCCAGGCCCAGGCCCAGCACGAGCACGGCGGGCAGCACCTGCGCGAGGTAGTTCCCGCCCGCGGTGATCCGGGCGAACAGCGCCATCCCGCAGCCGGCGACGACGGGGCCGGCGCTCATCTGCAGCCGGGGCCCGATCCGGGCGGCGAGGGCCCCGGAGCGCGCGGACAGCAGCAGCATGACGATCGTGACCGGCAGCAGCGACACGCCGGCGCGCAGCGGGGAGTACCCGGCGACCTGCTGCAGCTGGATCGGCAGCAGGAACAGGGCGCCGCCGAGCGCGCCGTAGACGACGAACGTGACCACGTTGGTCGCGCTGAACTGGGCCGAGGCGAACAGCCCCAGCGGCAGCATCGGGTGGCGCAGCCGGGTCTGGCGCCACAGGAACACGGCGATGAGCGCCACGCCGCCGGCCAGGGCGGCGAGCACCGTGGCGCTGCCCCAGCCGAGCGCCTGGCCCTCGATGAGGCCGTACGTCACACCGATCAGGCCGGCGGTGACCAGCGCGCCCGAGATCATGTCGACGTGGCCGCTCGCCGCCTCGTCGCGCGATTCGGGGACGTGGCGCCAGGTGAGGTACACCACCAGCACCGCGATCGGCACGTTGATCGCGAAGATCAGCCGCCACGACGACGCGCCGATCCCGACGAGCCAGCCGCCGACGAACGGCCCGATCGCGGTCGCCACGCCGCCGAGGCCGGACCAGGCGCCGATCGCCTTGCTGCGTTCGTCCGGGAGGAACGACGCCTGCAGGATCGCGAGGCTGCCGGGGGCGAGCAGCGCGGCGCCGACGCCCTGCAGGGCCCGGGCCGCGACGAGCACGGCGGCGTTCGGCGCGATCCCGCACAGCACCGAGGCGACCGCGAACCAGACGACGCCGATGGCGAAGACCCGCCGGCGGCCGTACCGGTCGCCGAGCGCGCCGGCGAGCAGCAGCAGCCCGGCCAGGGTCAGCGTGTACGCCGTGACGACCCACTGCAGCACCTGCAGCCCCGTGTCGAAGGAGCGGCCGATCGCGGGCAGCGCGATGCCGACGACGGTGGCGTCGATCGAGGCGATGCCCGACCCGAGAATGGTGGCGGTGAGCACCCACCGCCCGGCCGCACTGGCATAGGCGAGCCGGCCGGGGACGTCCGCGGTCGTCATGGGATCAACGTAGCCTGTTTTCCCGTGCGCCTGATCCTGCTCAACGGACCGCCGGGATCCGGCAAGTCGACGCTCGCGCGCCGCTTCGCCGACGAGCACCCGCTCACCCTGAACCTCGACGTCGACCGGGTCCGGGACCTGCTCGGCGGCTGGCGCGACGACCGCACGGCGGCCGGAGTCCTGGCCCGGGGGATCGCCCTCGCCGCCGCGCGCACGCACCTGGCGGCCGGGCACGACGTGGTGGTACCCCAATTCCTGGGCCGCCTGCCGTTCGTGCTCGACCTGGCCGCGGTGGCCGAGGCGGCCGGCGCGCCGTTCGTCGAGGTGGCGCTCATGGACTCGCGCGACGCCGCGGTGCGCCGCTTCGCCGAGCGCACCCGCACCAGCGCCGATCCGGCGCACCGCGAGGCCGGCCGCGGCGTGAGCGCCGCCGAGGCGGGAGAGATGTACGACCGGCTGCTGACCGTGATCGCCGCCCGGCCCGGCACCCGGATCGTGCCCAGCGTCGAGGGCGACGTGGACGGCACCTACCGGGCGCTGCTGGCCACGCTCGCCCGCTAGTGCGATGTCCACCAACGTTGACCGGGGTCACCCTTGTCGATCTTGCAGTTCTGGTGCCGAGACACGCCGCGAATGCCGGGTTTGTCGGGCACCACAAGTGCAAGATCGATGCGCAGCGAACCCGGCGAACGTTGGTGGACGCCGCGCTAGATACCGGCCGTCAGTTGCGGTAGCCCTTCACACGGATCTTGAACGACGTCGCCGGGCCCGGGGTGGGAGCGGTCCTGGTCCGCAGGGTGTAGCCCGGCGACTCGAGCTCCAGGTCGAGCCGGTGGAACAGGCGGGCCATCGACAGCGCCATCTGCACGTCGGCGAAGCTCTTGCCCAGGCAGGTGTGCGGGCCGCGGCCGTAGGGCGAATACGCCCCCGGCCGCAGGTGCTCGGCACGCGGCTTGGCATAGCGGCCGATGTCGAACATCTGCGGCTCCGGGAAGTATTCCTCCATGAAGTGCGGGACGCTCGTGGCGACGTAGACCATCTCGCCCTCGCGGATGGTGTGCCCGGCGAACTCGAAGTCCCTGGCCGCGGTGCGCACCAGGGTGACCGCCACCGGGTAGAGCCGCATGGTCTCCATCAGCGCGTAGCGCACGGCGGGCAGCCTCCGCACGTCGTCGTCGCTGATCGGGCTCGCCCCGTCCTTCTTCGTGGCGCCGAACAGCTCGTCGGCCTCGGCCCGGATCCTCGCGAGCACCTCGGGGTGCTTGAGCACGGCGTAGACGAACGACGCCGTGGTGTTGGCGACGGTGTCGAGGCCGGCCACATACGGCCCGGTGAGCGTCATCGTCAGGTCCTCGGCCGGGACGACGCCGGGCCGCTCCAGGTGGGCGGCCATGATGTCCTCGACGAGGATCCGGTCCTCATCGGGCGTCCGGCCGGCGCGCGCCCTGAGATCGGCGGCCATCCTGTCGGCGAGCTCGAAGACGCGGGCCTTCGCCTTCCTGTACCGCGGGTCCTTCAGCAGGATCCTGGGCCGCTGCCGGGTGACGAGCACGTTGAGCACGTAGAGCGTGAGCAGCCGGATGTCCGGCACGTATTCGCGCGGCGCGCTGCCGGTGAGGATCTCGCCGAGTTGCTCGGTGACGAGGTACTGCATGTTCTGCACGACGGGCACGGTGGTGCCGGCCTTCCAGTCGCGCTCCAGCACCCGGTCGGTGATCTCGATGAGCTCGGGCACCCGGCCCTTGATGGCGTCGCGGGAGTAGCCGCGCCGCATGAGCTCGCGCAGCTCCCGGTGGCTCTCGCCGTCCTCGCCGGTCAGCGTGCGGGTGCCACCGTACTCATCGACCATGCCCTGCCAGAACTCCTTGGAGCGCAGGCAGTCGCGACCCTCGCGGGAGCCCATGAAGTTGGCCGCGTCAGGTCCGGCGATGACCGTGTAGGTCTGGTTGAGCAGCCGCATCCGGAAGACCGGGCCGTGCTCGCGATAGGCGCGCACCAGGAAGGCCGCGGGGTCCTTGCCCATCTCCAGGGCGCTGCCGAACACCGGGATGCCGCGCACCACCGGGATCTGCCTGGCCGGCGCCTCCTGCGTGACTGTCACAGAGTGTCCCCTCCACGCGTGAGCATCGATGTGCCGCGGGGGATCGTATCGAACACGATCGTCTTTCGGGGTCCCGCAGGTTACCGGCCGATGACAATCCGCGACGGGACCCTACGGCGGGGCCGTCCCCGGGGCTTTGTTACGGTGCGGGACGCGGGCCGAGAGGCGCTGCGACGGATTCTCATCCGCCACGCTCGGGCCGCCCACGGGAAGAAGGGCGCCTCCGACCTCGCGGAGGACCAACCGATGCGCACCGACACCGGTGATCTCGCCGACTTCGTGGCCGGCCTGCCGAAGGTCGAACTGCACGTGCACCACGTGGGCTCGGCCACGCCGCAGACGGTGGCCCGCCTCGCCGAACGGCACGCCGGCGCGACGCCGGTCCCGGCCGACCCGCAGCTGCTGGCCGAATACTTCACGTTCACCGATTTCGCGCACTTCATCGAGGTGTACCTGTCGGTCGTCGACCTGATCCGCGACGCCGAGGACGTGGCTACGCTGACGTACGACATCGGCGCCGGCCTCGCCGCCCAGTCGGTCCGCTACGCCGAGCTGACCCTCACCCCGTATTCGTCGATCGCCCGCGGCATCCCCGCCGAGGCGTACTGCGAGGCGGTCGAGGACGCCCGTGCCCGCGTCGCCCGCGACCACGGCACCGAGCTGCGCTGGTGCTTCGACATCCCGGGCGAGGCCGGCGTGCCGTCCGCGGACGTGACCCTGCGCACGGCGCTGGAGCAACGCCCCGACGGCCTGGTCAGCTTCGGTCTCGGCGGCCCGGAGGCGGGCGTGCCGCGGGAGTGGTTCGCACCGCACTTCGCCGCGGCGCGCGCCGCCGGCCTGCGCAGCGCCCCGCACGCGGGCGAGTCGACGGGCCCGGAGACGATCTGGGACGCGCTGCGCCACCTCGGCGCGGAGCGCATCGGTCACGGCATCGCCGCTGCGCGCGACCCGGAGCTGATGGCGCACCTGCGCGAGCGCGACATCGCGCTCGAGGTGTGCCCGACCTCCAACGTGTGCACCCGCTCCGTGCCGTCCCTCACCGAGCACCCGCTGCCCGCGCTGGTCGCCGCCGGCGTGCCGGTGACGATCAACTCCGACGACCCGCCGATGTTCTCGACCACGCTGAACCAGGAGTACGTCCTGGCGGCGCGGCTGCTGGGCCTGGACCGTGCCGGGGTCGCGGAGCTGGCCCGCCAGGGGGTGCGCTACGCGTTCCTTGACGACGCCCGCAAGTCGGCGATCCTGGCCGAGATCGACGCCTACCTCGCCGCCGCCATCGGGTAGGCCCGCATGCCGGTGATGGCATATACCCGGTCAGGCCGTCGTCCAGCAGGATCCACCTAGCCTCCTAGGACGCGTAACGCGCGGTGCGCAGCCGCGCGGCTCCCGCCGGAGAGATGCGTTTTTGACAATGATTGTCATCACCGGGGAGACTTGCGGCCGTGCGTGGGAGAGTGGCGGTCCTGCTGGTGGCCGGGATGCTGGCCATGACCGGGATGCTGGCCGGGTGCGCCGGGCCCGCGAAGCCCGCCGACGGGCGGATCCGGGTCGTCGCCGCGTTCTATCCGCTGCAGTTCATCAGCGAGCAGGTCGGCGGGGACCGCGTCGCCGTCGAGAATCTCACCCGGGCCGGGGCCGAGCCGCACGACCTCGAGCTGCGGCCCAGCCAGCTGGCCGGGCTCGAGGACGCCGGCCTGGTGGTGTACCTGCGCGGGTTCCAGCCGGCCGTGGACGAGGCGATCGACCTGCAGCGGCACGACAAGACGTTCGACGTGGCGGGGGTGGAGCCGCTGCGCGACGCCGATCCGCACGTGTGGCTCGACCCGCTGCGCCTCGCGGCGATCGCGGACCGGCTCGCCGGGCGGCTCGCGGCGCTCGACCCCGCCGACGCCGACGCGATCCGGGCGCGGGCCGCGACGCTGGGCGAGCGGCTGCGGGAGCTCGACGCCGAGTTCTCGCGGGGCCTAGCCCACTGCGCGCGGCGCGACGTCGTCACGAGCCACGGCGCGTTCGGCTACCTGACCGCGCGGTACGACCTGGTCCAGGTGCCGGTGACCGGCCTCAACCCGGACGAGGAGCCTGGGCCGCAGCGCGTGCGGGACGTGGCGCGGCTGGCCCGCGAGCGCGGCGTCACCACGATCTTCTTCGAGTCGCTGGTCAGCCCCAAGCTGTCGGAGACGATCGCGAAGGAGATCGGCGCGAAGGCCGCGGTGCTCGACCCGCTGGAGGGCGCGGAGGACGGGGAGACCTACTTCACGGTGATGCGCGCCAACCTCGAAGCGCTCCGGGACGCGCTCGGCTGTCGTTAGTCCCGGGCCCTCGCGACCGTCCCACCCGCCTATTCGTGCAGACCGCCGGCGACGACGTGGAGGAACGCGGCCTGCACGTCGTCGGCGCTGAGCGCGTCGTCGACGTACGCGCCCAGTGGCTGCTGCAGCGCCGCCTTGAGCCGTTGTGCGGCGTCCTTCTTGCCCAGCACCATGACGCTGAGCGTGACCGGTCGCTTCGGGTCCTCGAGCGCGGAGAGCTTGCGCACCATCTCCTCGACGGCGTGGGCGTTGGCGCTGTCCTTGTCCGCGTCGTCGGTGAGGACGAAGACCTGGTTGAACATGTCGTCGTGCCAGTCGTCGCGGACGGACTGGTAGCCGGCGACGATCGTGTCGAGCAGCCCCGGTCCGGCCTTGTGCGTGTTGAGTGAGCTGACCGAGCGGGTGAACGCGGCGCGGGAGGTGTCGTCGAGCCGGTCGGTCGGCAGCAGCTTGCGATAGCCGGACGGGCCGGGGCTGATCTCCCACAGGCCCAGCCGGGAGCCGACCGGCATCAGGTCGCCCACGACCCGGCAGCCGGCCTTGAGCACGTCGATCGGCTGCTGCCGCGCCCCGGCCGGTGGGCTGGACGAGCCCGGCGCGCCGGCGATGTCGACGATGATGAGCAGGTTGCCGCGCCGGTCCTCGGGGTCCCAGGTGGCGAAGACGTGCTGCACGTGGTGGGGCGCGAGCACGCCGAACGGCTCGGCGATGGGCTCGGGCAGCGCGGAGGCGCCGTCGAACGGGGGCCGGGCCTGGCCGGGGCCGCGCAGGCCGGCCGCGTCGACGGCCCGGCGGGCCTCCGTGGTGGAGAACGCGGCGAGGAGCCGCTTCAGGGCCGCGGCACGCTTCGGGTCGCGGGCCGCGGCGGCGGAGGGCAGCCAGGTGTACCGCATGATCGCGGTGTGGTCCGCGCCGGTCAGGTAGGCGCGGCCCGGTGTGGCCAGGTTTATGGTCGGCAGCAGCGCGTACTCGGGCACGAGGCCGACCTCGCCGGCCTCGTTCGGGGTGGCGGCCAGGTCGTGGTTGACGGTGCGGGTCACCGCCAGGGCGGTGTTGAGCACCAGCGATGAGGCGTCCATGCCCCTGTCGAGCCAGACCGCCTCGCCGACGGCGCCGGCGGCGATCAGGCCGTCGCCGGACAGCGCCGGGTCGCGCACCACCATGCGTACGCCCGAAGTTTTGGTGTCGAGCAGGTTGGCCAGGGCGAGCCAGCCGTTGCCGGCCGTCTTGATCTTCTCGGCGGTGGCCCGGTCGGTGACCATGACGATCGGGCTGGTCGCGAGGGTCTGCCCGGCGGAGGTCTCGCGCTGCTCGGCGGTCTCGTTGCCGGCCGGCACGAGGAACCCGGGCGGGGCCAGCGCGGCCCAGGCGGCGTCGTCGGGGATCCAGACGTCGGCGGCGGCCTGGCTGAGCTGCCCGGCGGCGGGGCGGCCGTCGGCGCTGGTGGTGTCGATCAAAATGCAGTCCTCGCCGGCGCGCAGCGTGCGGCCGGCGGCGGAGACGACGTTGGCGAACGACGACGCGGTGATGACGTGCAGGGTGGTCGGGCAGTCCGCGCCGTCCTCGACGCCGCCGTCGCGGTCGTTCAGCACATACCAACCGGCGCCGGCCACGAGACCGGCGGCGAGGAGGAGCACCAGCCCGCGCAGCGGCGCGCCGAGCGTGCGTGTGCCCGCCTGATGCTTGCCCATGGCTGCAACCGTCCGAGGTCGGAGGGGTGGAGAGGCGTGACCGCGGGCCATTATTACATCGAGCGTGCGGATTCTGGGTGCCGTCCACCGGTCGGCGGGGACGACCGGCCGGTCAGACGGCACGTTCCGCGTGGATCCGGCACACCCGTGGCGCCGGTGGCGCGATCGTCCATAGTGGACATGGTTAACGGCCGGCGAACAGGATGTTGACTGCCGGGAGTTGTGGCCGGGGTGCAGAATTTGGGTGTGAAACGGACCGGTCCACTGATCGTCCTGGTGCTCGTCCTGGTCGTCGCCGGCGCGGTCGTCGGCCATCTGCTGGGCCGCTCCGCGGGCTTCGGCCCGGGAAAGGGCCCGGGAAAGCTCCGGCAGGTCAGCGCGATCGTCGGCTCCGAGAAGGCGCGGTTCTTCGCCGACCCCGAGGTGCACCAGGTCCTCGCCCGGCACGGCTGGTCGGTGCGCGCCGACGCGGCCGGCTCCCGCCAGATGCCGACCCGGACGGCCGACTACGACTTCGCGTTCCCCGCCAGCAAGGCCGCCGCCGACGAGATCCGCCAGCACGGCAACCCGGCCGGGGACGACGTCGTCGTGTTCTCCTCGCCGCTCGCGGTCGCCAGCTTCGTGCCGATCGTCGACCTGCTCCAGACGGCGCACCTGGCCGCTCGCGACGCCGGTGGCGTGTGGCGGCTGGACCTCAAGGCCCTCGCCGACGCCAACCGTCGCAACCTCAAGTGGACCGACATCCAGGGCAACACCGCCCACCGCGTCGCGCGCAACGTGCTGGTCGCCACCACCCGGCCCGCGGACTCCAACTCCGCGGCGATGTACGCCGTGCTGCTCGACCGGGCCACCGGGGGCGACCTGACCGCCGTGACCAAGCTCTTCACCGACCAGGGCGCGGTCGACTCCACCAGCGAGGAGCCGTTCGAGAGCTACCTGCGTAGCGGCCGCGACTACGCGCCGATGGTGCTCGTCTACGAGGCCCAGTTCGTCGACCACGCCGTCAACGACGGGCTCACCGGCGGGCAGACGCTGGTGTATCCCACGCCGGCCCTCGTGTGCGAGCACACGATCGTGCCGCTGACCCAGGCCGGCGTCGAGATCGCGAAGCTGCTGGCCACCGACCACGACCTGCAGCGCCTCGCCGCCAAGCACGGTTTCCGCACCGCCGACGCCACGCTCACCGCGCCGGTCTTCGGCAAGGTCCGCCCCGGCGACGCGCCGCTGCCGGACTCGATCGACGGCGCCGTGCCCGACCCCGACTACAAGGCCCAGCACACCCTGCTGGCGAAGCTCGAGGAGAGAATGTCGTGAGGAAGTCCGGCCTGCTGTTCGTCGTCGCGGCGGCGCTCGTGCTCGGCGCGTGCACCAGCGGGACCAAGGGCGACCCGGCGAAGCCGGCCGAGAGCGAGGGGCCGCTGCTGAAGGGCTCCGGCACGCTGCGCGTGCTCGCCTCCAGCGAACTGGCCGACCTGCAGCCCATCCTCGCCGACGCGAAGCAGGCCACCGGCGTCGACGTGCGGCTGCAGGCCACCGGCACCCTCGACGGCGTCGAGAACGTCGTGTCCGGCAACGCGGCCAAGCAGTACGACGCCATCTGGTTCGCCAGCAACCGCTACCTGCAGCTGCATCCCGGCGCCGGCGACAAGATCGGCACCGCGACCAAGGTCGCCACCTCCCCGGTCGTGCTCGGCCTGCGCCAGTCGGTCGCGGCGAAGCTCGGCTGGACCGAGCACCGCCCCACCTGGAGCGAGATCGCGGTCGCCGCCGGCGAGCACAAGTTCAGCTACGGCATGACCAACCCGGCCAGCTCCAACTCCGGCTTCTCCGCGCTGGTCGGCGTCGCCGCGGCGATGGCCGGCACCGGCGCCGCGCTCACCGCCGAGCAGATCACGCCGCTCACCCCGCGGCTGCGGGCCTTCTTCGCCGGGCAGGACCTCACCGCCGGCTCGTCCGGCTGGCTCGCCGACGCGTTGGTCAAGCAGGCCGCGCAGCAGCCCGGCCACGGCGTCGACGGGCTGGTCAACTACGAGTCGGTGATCCTGTCGCTCAACGCCTCGGGCAGGCTGAGCGAGCCGATGACCGTCGTGTACCCCGCCGACGGCGTCGTCACGGCCGACTACCCGCTGACCCTGCTGGCCGGGGTGTCCGGGGTAGCTGAGCAGACGAAGACGAACTACGCCGCCGTCACCGGCTACCTGCGCCGGCCGAGCGTGCAGCGGCAGATCATGGCGAAGACGTGGCGGCGGCCGGCGCTGCCGAACCTGGCCCTCGCCCCCGAGTTCGGGCCGAAGGGCGGCCCGCTGCCGGAGCTGCCCTTCCCGGGCCGGCTCGAGGCGGCCAACGCCCTCATCGGCGCGTTCGGCGACGACCTGCGCAAGCCCGCACGCACCATCTACGTGCTCGACCTGTCCGGCTCGATGAAGGGCGAGCGGATCCAGGGCCTCAAGAACGCGCTCATCGGCCTCACCGGCGCGGACACCAGCCTGTCCGGGCAGTTCAGCCGGTTCAACGGCCGCGAGCAGGTGATCATGGTGCCCTTCAGCACCAAGCCCGGGCAGGTCCGCCGCTTCGACGTGCCCGAGGGCGACGTCCAGCCCACGCTCGAGCAGATCCGCTCCTACGCCGGCGGCCTGGCCGCGAACGGTGACACCGCGATCTACGACGCCCTGTTCGTCGCCTACGACCAGACGGCGGCCCTGGCCAAGGAGGACCCCGACCGGTCCACCTCGATCGTGCTGCTCACCGACGGCGAACTGACCGCCGGGGCGAACGTCGAGGCATTCCAGGCGCGGCTACCGCAGCTGCCGAGGGTGCCGGTGTTCACGATCCTGTTCGGCGAGGGCAACGTCGCGCAGATGCAGAGGGTTGCCGACCTCACGGGCGGCAAGTCGTTCGACGCGCGCACCGGCTCGCTGCCGGCGGCGTTCAAGGAGATCCGCGGGTACCAGTGACGAGTGGTAAGGCAGTGTTCAAGCCCCGGCAGTGGTGATTCGCCGGGGCTTGGGGTACGACAACACCCATGACCGAACTCTCGCTCGACGACTACCTGGTCGAGGACGACGATGACGACGACCCGGTGCTGCTGCGCAAGGACGGGCAGCCGGTCGACACGTGGCGGGAGGACTATCCCTACGACGAGCGGATGACCCGCGCCGAGTACGACCGCACCAAGCGCCTGCTGCAGATCGAGCTGCTCAAGCTGCAGAACACGATCAAGGCGCGCGGTGAGCGGCTCGTGGTGCTGTTCGAGGGGCGCGACGCGGCCGGCAAGGGCGGCACGATCAAGCGGTTCATGGAACACCTCAACCCGCGCGGCGCCCGGGTCGTGGCGCTGGAGAAGCCCAGCGAGCGCGAGCTGACGCAGTGGTACTTCCAGCGCTACGTCCAGCACCTGCCGGCGGCCGGCGAGATCGTCCTGTTCGACCGGTCCTGGTACAACCGGGCCGGCGTGGAGCGCGTGATGGGCTTCTGCACCCGCGCCGAGTATCTCGAGTTCATGCGCCAGGCCCCCGAGCTCGAGCGGATGCTGGTCCGCTCCGGCATCCGGCTGGTCAAGTTCTGGTTCTCGGTGTCGCGCAACGAGCAGCGCACCCGGTTCCTCATCCGCCAGGTCG
Source organism: Dactylosporangium sp. NPDC051484 (assembly GCF_040689395.1). Classification (NCBI taxonomy): domain Bacteria; kingdom Bacillati; phylum Actinomycetota; class Actinomycetes; order Micromonosporales; family Micromonosporaceae; genus Dactylosporangium; species Dactylosporangium sp. NPDC051484. Next base: position 24,285 of record NZ_JBFAZX010000007.1, read on the forward strand.
ACCCGGTCCGGCAGTGGAAGCTGTCCCCGATGGACCTCGCCTCGCTGGACAAGTGGGACGAGTACACCGAGGCCAAGGAGGCGATGTTCTTCTACACCGACACGGCCGACGCGCCGTGGACCGTGGTCAAGAGCAACGACAAGAAGCGCGGCCGGCTCGAGGCGATGCGCCATGTGCTGAGCCGCTTCGACTACGACAACAAGGACTTCGATCTCGTCGGCACCCCGGACCCGCTCATCGTCGGCGCGGCCGGCCTTGTCGACGAATCGGCCGACGCATCGGCCGCCGAGGCGCCGAGGCTGTAGCCGCAGGCGACGGGGCGCGCCCGGGGTCGTAGGGTGGTGGGATGCCGGAGGCGGGGGCGGGGCGTGAACTCGGGACGGAGTCCGTCGGCCGGCACGTCACCCTCGCCTACTCCACCGACGAGGAGATCCGCGACCTGCTGACCGGCTTCGTGCGGCGGGGCGTCGCCGCCGGCCAGCGTGTGATGATCCTGCTGGACAGCGACGCCGCGGACCTCGGGCGGGTCGTCGCGGCCGCCGCGGCCGGCGCCGCGCCCGGCCAGTTCGCGGTCCTGCGTTTCAGTGCCGGTCAAGCGGCCGGTGCGGGCCCGTCGGTGTTCGGCGGGCCGGGCTTCGGCGTGCCGGAGACGCTGGCCATGCTGAGCGCGCTGCGAGACGAGACGTTCGCGGCCGGCTACCCCGCCGTCGCCATCGCCGGGCAGATGCTCTGGGCGCTGCGCGCCGGATTCACGCCCGCCGACCTGATGACCTACGAGACGAGGTTGAACCGCTTCTTCGGCGACCCGCGCGTCACCGGCCTGTGCCTGTACGACCGGCGCCGCTTCGCCAAGGACCTGCTCGATCGCATCGGCGCGGTCCATCCGGGGCCGCTGCTGGGGTTCACCCTGGGCGGCTGGGGCGCCCATCTGCGGCTCACCGGCCAGGTCGACGCCTCCAACGGCGACTCGCTGCCCTCGATCCTCGAGCTGGTCGCCGGTGTGGACTCCGTCGTCATGCTCGACGCCAGCGACCTGAGCTTCGTCGACGTCGCCGGGGCCCGCACCATCGTCCGGTTCGCCGCGTCGCGGCCGCACCGGCACACCGTCGTGCGCTGCCCGCGCGGCGTGCGCCAGGCCCTGTGGCTCGTCGGAGCGGAGGCGGTGCCGAGCCTGGTGCTTCGCGACCGCGTCGCCAGGGTATGAATGCCACGTGTCGTCACCTGACCCCGCACTGACCGAAGCGGCCGCCGCGCGCGGCGTGGCCACCTGGTACTCCACGGCCGGCCACCGGCGCGTGGACATCGACCCGGACGTGGTGCGGGCCGTGGTCGCCCTGCTCGAGCCCCGCGCCGCCGGCACCCCGGCCGCCGCCGCGCCGCCGGTCCCGCTGCCGGAGGCGCCGCGGACCTGGGGATGGATGATCCAGCTGTACGGCATGCGTTCCGCCGGCTCCTGGGGCGTCGGCGACTTCGCCGACCTGGCCGAGTTCGCCCGCTGGGCCGCGTCCACCGGCGCCGGGGCGGTGCTGGTCAACCCGCTGCACGCGGTCGCGCCCGTCGAGGAGATGCCGGCCTCGCCGTACTCGCCGTCCTCGCGCCGGTTCGTCAACCCGCTCTACCTGCGCGTCGCCGCCCTGCCGGAATACCTGGCCGCGCCGGACGAGCTGCGGGCCCGGGTCGACGCCCTGCGCCCCGTCACGCTCCAGGAGCCCGGTGCGCCGGACGATCTCGTCGACTACGGCGAGGCGTGGCGGGCCAAGCGCGCGGCGCTGGAGCTGCTGTTCGCCGCGGCGGAGCCGCCGATCGTGGACGTCGCGCCGGCGCTGCGGGACTTCGCGACGTACACCGCCCTGGCGCAGGTGCACGGCGCCGACTGGCGCGACTGGCCCGAGCCGCTGCGCCGGCCCGGGCCGGCGGCGTACGCGGCGGCCGACCCGCGGCGGGTCGCGTTCCACGTGTGGCTGCAGCGCCGCTGCGCCGAGCAGCTCGAGGCGGCGGGCGCCGCCGCGGCCGGGATGGCGGTCGGGATCGTGCACGACCTCGCCGTCGGCATCGACCCTGGCGGCGCCGACGCCTGGACGCTGCAGGACGTCATCGCCCGGGGTGCTCGGGTCGGCGCACCGCCGGACGCGTTCAACCAGCAGGGCCAGGACTGGGGGCTGGCGACCTGGCGGCCCGACCGGCTCGCCGCCACCGGGTACGCCGCCTACCGCGACCTGCTGCGCGGCGTCCTCGCCCACGCCGGCGGCCTGCGCGTCGACCACGTGGCCGGGCTGTGGCGGCTGTGGTGGATCCCGCCCGGCCACGGCGCCGCCAAGGGCGCCTACGTGCACTACGACGCCGAGGCGATGCTCGGCGTGCTCATCGAGGAGGCGGTGCGGGCCGGCGCCGTCGTGGTCGGCGAGGACCTCGGCACCGTCGAGCCCGTCGTCACGAGCACCCTGCGGCGGCGCAACATCCTCGGCTCGGCCGTGCTGTGGTTCACCCGCGACGACGACGGCGCGTTCGTGCCGCCCGAGCGGTGGCCCGAGAACGCGATGGCGAGCATCTCCACCCACGACCTGCCGACCGCGACCGGCTTCCTCACCGGCGAGCACGTGCTGGCCCGCGCTGAGGCCGGGGTGCTCGGCGGCGACGCGCGTGACGAGTGGGTGGCGGCCGGCAGGGAACGCGCCGCCCTGCTCGATCTCCTCGACGCCGAGGGGCTGACCGGCCCGGACAGCACCGACGAGGACATCGTGCTCGCCATGCACCGGCTACTGGCCCGCACGCCGTGCCGGATCCTGCTCGCCTCTCCGTACGACGTGCTCGGGGAGACCCGCCAGCCGAACCTGCCCGGCACCACCGGCCAGTACCCGAACTGGCGGATCCCCCTGCCCCTGCCCCTGGAGGAGCTCACCACCGACCCGCGCATGCTGCGCATCGCCGAGCTGTTCGGCTCGCGGCCTTGAGCCGGCTCCGTCAAGTCCGTCAGCCAGCGACCGTTCGGCCGAGGCCGTCGTCATCCGGGCGGCCGGGCGCGGGCGGGATCTCCTGCAGCAGCCAGGTGTTGCCGTCCGGGTCGGCGAATGGCACGAACAGGATGCCGCCGAGGTCCTGCACCTCGCCGGCGTCCACGCCGCGCGCCAGCAGCGCCGCGCGGGCCCGCCGCACGTCGTCGACGACCAGGTGCAGGCCGCGCAGCGTGCCCGGCGGCAGGTCCAGCCCTGGCAGGTCCTTGTAGAGCACGATCGAGCACGCCGAGCCGGGCGGGGTCAGCTGCGTGACCCGGGCGCCGCCGCCGGGCCGCACGTCGTGGTCGACGTTGAAGCCGAGGCGGCCGGCGTAGAACGCGAGCGCGGCGTCGACGTCCTTGACCGGCACCGGCACGAGCTCCAGCCGCATCGTGAACGCCCCGCCGACCTGCTCGGCGAGATAGGCGTCCAGGCCCGCGTAGCCGGCGTCCAGGCCCTCACGCATCCCGCTCGCCACGGCGGCGTCGCGGGCGGCGGGGGAGACGTACCGGACCCGGGTGGTGATCCTGGTGCGGCCGCCGAGGTCGGTGAACGTGACCGTGTTGCGGGTCGCCGGCCAGTCGCCGCTCCACGCCTCGGTGCTCACGAGCCGGCCGGGCGGGTCGACCTCCTCGAACGTGCCGGCGATCGTCATCTCGGCGCCGTCGGCGGCCCGGTACACGTAGCGGTACGCGCCGCCGGGGCGCAGGTCGATCTCGCAGACCGGCATCGTCCAGCCGGGCGGGCCGAGCAGCCAGTTCGGCACGTGCCGCGGGCTGGTGTGCACGTGGAACACCAGGTCCCGCGGCGCGGCCACGACCCGGGTGATGCGCACCCCGTCCTCGCCCTCCAGCTCGAACCCGGTCACGCCCAGCTCATCGCTCATCTCGTGGTTCCTCCGTCTCGTCTTGGTGCAGACCGTCCTGTACGAACTGCAGATACGCGTCCAGGCGCGCATAGCTGGAGTCCCAGAAGCGCCGGTAATCGGCGGTGAACGCGGCGACCTCGGCGAGCGGCGCCGCCTCCAGCCGGCACGGCCGCCATTGCGCCTCCCGGCCCCGCGAGATGAGCCCGGCCTGCTCCAGCACCCGCAGGTGCTTGGAGATCGCCGGCCCGCTCATCGCGAACGGCGCGGACAGTTCCTTCACCGTCGCCTCGCCCTCGGCCAGCCGGGCCAGGATGGCGCGCCGGGTGGGGTCCGCGAGCGCCGCGAACGTCATGCTCAGCCGATCGTCGGTCATGACATACCTAAGCCCATGGCATACCTAACCAAGTGGTTATCTAACCTCTTGGTTACCTAAGCACTTCACGGGGATCGCTGTCAAGAACGCCGGATCGTCACACGATCGCGGCCGACTCCCCGGGCAGCGTGAGCAGGCCCGCCTGCAGCAGCGCCGACTCATCCGTGGCGAACAGCAGGCGCTCGGCCTGCAGCGGCACCGTGCGCGGATCGGGCGTCAGGTTGGCCACCACGATCCGCTCGCCGCGGCGGATGCGCAGCACCCCGTCGTCGTGGGCGACGTGCACCCGGGAGAGCCGCGGGTCGCTCAGGCCGGGCAGCCGCTTGCGCAGCGCGATCAGCCGCCGGTAGAGCGCCAGCATGTCGGTGTCCATCGCCGCCCAGTCCAGGTGCGAGCGGACGTACGTCTGCGGGTCCTGCGGGTCGGGCACGTCCCCCGGCGGCCAGCCGTGCGCGGCGAACTCCTCCCGCCGGCCCCGGCCGACCGCCGCCGCGAGCGCCGGCTCCGGGTGGCTGGTGAAGAACTGCCACGGGGTGCGGGCCGCGAACTCCTCACCCATGAACAGCATCGGCGTGAACGGTGAGGTCAGCAGCAGCGTCGCGCCGACGCGCAACAGGCCCGGCGACAGCGTGGCGGTGAGCCGGTCCCCGATGGCCCGGTTGCCGACCTGGTCGTGGTTCTGCAGGCACACCACGAACCGGTGGCCGGGGATGCGCTCCCGGTCGACCGGCCGGCCGTGTACCCGGCGGCGGAACGACGACCACGTGCCGGCGTGGAAGAACGCCGACTCCCACACGGTCTTGAAGCACTCCGGGGACCCGAAGTCGCCGTAGTACCCCTGCCGCTCGCCGGTCAGCATCGCGTGCAGCGCGTGGTGGACGTCGTCGTTCCACTGGGCGTCCAGCCCGTAGCCGCCGCCCTCCCGCGCGGTGATCAGCCTGGCGTCGTTGAGGTCGGATTCGGCGATCAGCGACAGCGGCCGGCCCAGCGCGCATGCCAGCGCGCCGACCTCGACCGCGAGTTCCTCCAGCAGGTGCGTCGCGCCCCGATCGACGAGCGCGTGCACGGCGTCGAGGCGCAGCCCGTCGGCGTGGTAGTCGCGCAGCCACTGCAGCGCGCTGTCGACGATGAACCGGCGCACCTCGCCGGAGTCGGCCTCGTCGAGGTTGGGGGAGCGGCCCCACGTGTTCGCGCCCGCCGACAGGTACGGGCCGAACGCCGGCGCGTACGCCCCGGAGGGGCCGAAGTGGTTGTAGACGGCGTCGATGATCACCCCGAGGCCGGCTCGGTGCGCGGCGTCGACGAAGCGCTTCAGGCCGTCGGGGCCGCCGTAGCTCTCCTGCACGGCGTGCCAGCCCACACCGTCGTAGCCCCAGTTGTGCTCGCCGTTGAAGGTGTTCACCGGCAGCAGCTCGACCAGGTCGACGCCGAGATCCTTGAGGTACGGCAGCCGCTCGATCGCCCCATCGAACGTCCCGGCCGGGGTGAACGTGCCGACGTGCAACTCGTAGATCACGCTGCCGGGCAACTGCCGGCCGGTCCAGGCCGCGTCGCCCCACGCGTAGCGGTCGTGCTCGTAGACGCGGCTGCGCCCGTGCACCCCGTCCGGCTGTCGGCGCGAGCGCGGGTCGGGCAGCACCCGCTCGTCGTCGTCGAGGGCGAAGCCGTAGTCGGTGCCGTGGCCCGCGGCGGCGTGCTCGGCGACCCACCACTGGCCCTCGGCCGTCATGGGGATGGCCTCGCCGCCGCTGTGCAGCACGACCCGGCGCGCGGACGGCGCCCAGACCCGGAACTCCATGTCAGCTCCTCACCAGCAGTGCGACCGGATAGGCGGCGAGCACGTCGCCGAGCGCCGGGGACGCCACCGCCCGCCCGGTCAGGACATCGGTCCAGTCGCCGCCGGGCAGCTTCAGCTCGGTGTCGCCCCAGCCGCCGCCGGCCGCAAGCCCCACCGGCAGCCGGGTGGCGACGCTCAGCGCCCCGCCCCGGTCGAACGCCACCACGTGCCGCTCGGCCGAGCCGGCCGCGGTCACCGGCCGGTAGCCGCCGAACAGCTCCGGCCGGTCCCGGCGCAGCCGCAGCGCGCGGCTGACGACGAGCAGCTTCGCCGCGCCGGAGACGTCCACGGGCGGCAGCGCGGGCCCGGCCGCCGCGGCCGCGTCGAGCGCGGCGAGCAGGTCGCGGCGCCCGGCGAAGTCGACCGGGCGGCGGTTGTCCGGGTCGACCAGGGAGTCCTCCCACAGCTCGGTGCCCTGGTACACGTCGGGGACGCCGGGCATGCTCAGCTGCACCAGCTTCTGACCCAGCGAGTTGCTCCAGCCGAACGGCGTGATCCGGGCCGCGAACGCCGCCACCTCGTCGCGCAGCTCCCCGTCGGCGAAGACCCGCGCCAGGGCCGCCTCCACGGCGTCCTCGAACGCCGCGTCCGGCGCCTCCCACGACGTGCAGCGGTTCGCCTCGCGGGCGGCCTTGGTGAAGTACCGCCGCAGCCGCTCCGGCTCGGCGGGCCAGACGCCCACCACGGTCTGCCAGAACAGCGCCGCGAACGACGGGTCGGGCAGCGGGGCGAGCGCGCGCCAGCCCCGCTGGAGCGCGGCCCACTCGGCGGCGACCTCGCTGAGCACCGCCAGGCGGGCCCGCACGTCCTCGCCGCGCTTCGTGTCGTGCGTGGACAGGGTGGTCATGCCGGCCGGCCACCGCCGGTGGCGGTGCGCGGCGGCCTCGTGGAACTCCTCCGGCGCGACCCCGTAGCGCGACGGGTCGCCGCCGACCTCGTTCAGGGCGATGAACCGGTTCCAGCGGTACATCGCGGTGTCCTCCACGCCCTTGGCCATGACGGCGCCGGTGAGCTGCTGGAAGCGCGGGCACAGCTCGTCGTGCGGGTCCGTGAGCCGCGGGGCGAGCGCGTCGATCGTGGCGGCCAGGTCGGGGCGCTGCTGCCGGGCCCGGTCCGCGGCCTGGTCGAAGACCTCGCGGCCGTACGGCAGATAGGTTCGATAGATGTCGAAGTTCGCCGCCAGCTGGGACAGCGCGTCCTCGACGTCGTCCGGTCCCTCAGGGCCGATCAGGCGGGCCAGGCGGTGCAGCTCCGCCGGGAAGAGGCGGCGCAGCACGTCCAGCTTGCGCTCGTGGGCCTCGTCGGCCCACGGCGTCTCGGGAGCGGGCGGGGACGCCGGGTCGATGAACAGGCCGCACACCTCGGCCAGCGCGTCGTAGCCGGTGGTGCCGTCGACCGGCCACTGCGGCGGCAGCGCCTCGCCGCGCTCCAGGATCTTCTCCACCACCAGCCACGTGTCCGGCGCGGCCGCGCGCAGCCGCGCCAGATAGCCGCCGGGGTCGCGCAGCCCGTCGGGGTGGTCGACCCGGATGCCGTCGACCAGGCCCTCGCGCACCCAGCGCAGGATCTCCGCGTGCGTGGCCGCGAAGACGGCCGGGTCCTCGACGCGCACGCCCGCGAGCTCGGTGACGGCGAAGAACCGCCGGTAGTTGAGCCGCTCGTTACCCTCGCGCCAGCAGACCAGCCGGTAGTGCTGGCGCCCGTGGACCTGCTGGGGCGTGCCCGCGCCGGTGCCCTCCGCGATCGGGAAGCGGTGCTCGAAGTACCGCAGCTCGTCCCCGTCGACGCGCAGGTCATCCAGCGACGGCGAGCCGAGCACCGGCACGACGAGCGGGCCCGTCTCCCAGTCGATGTCGAACCAGCCGGCGTACCGGCTGCCGCGGCCGTGCTTGAGCACGTCCCACCACATCGGATTGGCGGCCGGCTGGAACAGCCCCATGTGGTTGGGCACGATGTCGGCGACGAGGCCGAGCCCCCGCGCGCGCAGCGCCGCCACGAGCCGGTCGAGGGCCGCCGCGCCGCCCAGCTGCGAGCTGACCAGCCGCGGGTCGACGACGTCATAGCCGTGCGGCGAGCCGGGCGTCGCGGCCAGCAGCGGCGCCGAGTACAGGTGGCTCGCGCCGAGGTCGCGCAGGTATCCCGCCAGCCCCGCGGTCGTGTCCAGATCGAAGTCCGGCCGGACCTGCACCCGGTAGGTGCCCGAGGGGCGTGAGGGGCTGGTCATGCGGTGCGGTCGAGCACGACGACGGACCGGTCCGGCACCGTGATCGTCCCGCCGGCGGGGTAGGAGCCGCTGTCGCGGGCCGGGCCGGTGGCGGTCGCGATCACCAGTTCCCACTCCTTGCCGTACTCCTGCGGCGGGACCACGAAGTCCAGCGGGTCGGAGTGGGCGTTGAAGCACAGCAGGAACGAGTCGTCGACGTGCCGCTCGCCGTGCGAGCCGCGCTCGGTGATGGACTCGCCGTTGACGAACAGCATCAGCGCCTTGCCGAAGTGGTTGTCCCAGTCCTCCTCGGTCATCTGCCGCCCGTCGGTGGCGAACCAGGCCACGTCCGGGATCGGCGTGCCCTCGGCGCGGGCGACCGGCCGGCCGGTGAAGAACCGGCGCCGGCGGAAGACCCGGTGCCGCTCCCGGAACAGCGCCAGACCCCGCGCGAACGCGAGCAGCTGCTCGTCGACCGTGTGCCAGTCGATCCAGCTGATCTCGTTGTCCTGGCAGTAGGCGTTGTTGTTGCCGCCCTGGGTGCGGCCCAGCTCGTCGCCGGCGCAGATCATCGGCACGCCCTGCGACAGCATCAGCGTGGTGAGGAAGTTGCGCCGCTGCTTGGCCCGCAGCGAGCTGATCGCCGGGTCGTCGCTGGGCCCCTCGACCCCGCAGTTCCAGGAGCGGTTGTAGCTCTCCCCGTCGCGGTTGTCCTCGGTGTTGGCCTCGTTGTGCTTGTCGTTGTAGGAGACGAGGTCGTTGAGCGTGAAGCCGTCGTGGCAGGTGACGAAGTTGATGCTGGCGAACGGGCGGCGGCCGTCGTCCTGGTAGAGGTCGGCGGAGCCGCAGATGCGCGAGGCGAACTCGCCCAGCGTCGCCGGCTCGCCGCGCCAGAAGTCGCGCACGGTGTCGCGGAAGCGGCCGTTCCACTCCGTCCACAGCGGCGGGAAGTTGCCGACCTGGTAGCCGCCGGGGCCGACGTCCCAGGGCTCGGCGATCAGCTTCACCTGGTTGACGACCGGATCCTGCTGTACCACCTCGAAGAAGGTGGACAGGCGGTCCACCTCGTAGAACTCCCGCGCGAGGGTGGAGGCGAGGTCGAAGCGGAACCCGTCGACGCGCATCTGCGTGACCCAGTAGCGCAGCGAGTCCATCACCAGCTGCAGCGAGTGCGGGTTACGCACGTTGAGGCTGTTGCCGGTGCCCGTGTAGTCGGTGTAGTAGCGGTTGTCGTCGTCGTCGAGCTTGTAGTAGTGGCCGTTGTCCAGGCCCCGGAAGCTCAGCGTCGGTCCGAGATGGTTGCCCTCGGCCGTGTGGTTGTAGACCACGTCGAGGATGACCTCGATGCCGGCCGCGTGCAGCGCCTTGACCATACCGCGGAACTCCTGCACCTGCTGGCCGCGGTGGCGGCGGGCGTAGCCGTGGTACGGGGCGAAGAAGCCGATCGTGTTGTAGCCCCAGTAGTTCGACAGCCCGAGCTCGACGAGGCGCTGGTCGTGCACGAAGTGGTGCACCGGCAGCAGCTCCAGGGCCGTGATGCCCAGGCGCTTGAGGTGCTCGACGATCACCGGGTGGGCGATGCCGGCGTACGTGCCCCGCAGCTCCTCGGGCACGTCCGGGTGACGCATGGTCAGGCCCTTCACGTGCGCCTCGTAGACCACGGTGTGGTGGTACCCCACGCGCGGGGCGGCGTCGTTGCCCCAGTCGAAGTACGGGTTCACGACGACCGCCTTCGGCATGAACGGCGCCGAGTCGGCCGTCGACATCCGCTCCGGGTCGTTGAAGTCGTAGCCGTACACCGCGGGATCCCAGTTGATGTCGCCGTCGATCGCCTTGGCGTACGGGTCCAGCAGCAGCTTGTTGGGGTTGCACCGCAGCCCCCGGGTGGGTTCGTACGGCCCGTGGACGCGGAAGCCGTAGCGCTGCCCCGGCTCGACACCCGGCAGGTACGCGTGCCACACGAACGCGTCGACCTCGACCAGCCTGACGCGCTCCTCGTTGTCGTGTTCGTCGAAGAGGCACAGCTGCACCGAATCGGCCACCTCGCTGAAGATGGCGAAGTTGGTCCCCTGCCCGTCGTAGGTCGCCCCCAGCGGATACCGGTTGCCCGGCCAGACCTGCATGCTCGCTCCTGAGTCGTCGCTCGGCGCCGCGGTGAACGGCCGACCCCGTGGCCACGGTGTTACGTGCGTCGAAAGTTCACGCCCGGGTACGCGTGAAGCCGACTCGTATATGCCCCCCGCACCCAATAATGAATCGTGCCCGGCCCGCGGTCGGATTTCCGACAGGGATTCGGGATGAACCTCAGGCGAATTCAGCCGTGGCGCGCGTTTCAAACAAGGGGGATTGGATCATAGTTGGGCACATGCCCCCAGGATCGGTGATGACCTTCGGCCCCCATGCCTGTAGCACGCCGGCCGGATTCGAGTCCGAATGGCTGGTGACCGACGGTCTCGGGGGATACGCGACCGGCACGATCGCGGGGCTGCGCACGCGCCGCTACCACGCGCTGCTCGTCACGCCGCGGCGCCGCGTCGCGCTCGCCGGTCTCGACCCGGTGCTGAGCATCCCCGGCCGCCCCGACGCCCGCCTCGCCGTGCACGAGTGGGCCTCCGGCGCGCTGGACCCGGCCGGACACCATCTCCTGGAATCGTTCGACATCACGGATTCGGTGCCGCGCTGGCGCTGGCGGATCGGCGAGTACGTCCTGGAGCGCGAGATCGCGATGCCGTACGGGCGCAACGCGGTGGCGGTCGTGCACCGGCTCGTCGCCGCGCCGCCGGGCGCCTCGGTCCGTCTCACGCTGACGGCGCTGTGCACCTGGCGGGACGCCGATGCCGAGCGCTCTCACGACGGTCCCGGCCTCACCATGGACGGCACCGTCCTGGAGCACGGGGCCTACCGCCTCGACGGTCCCGGCTGGAAGCCGATCGGGCAGTGGTACCACGACGCCTACCACCGCGAGGAGGCCGCCCGCGGGCTCAACCCCGTCGAGGACCTCTGGGCCGCCGGCACGTTCGAGGACACCCTTCGCCCCGGCGAGACGCTCACCGTCACCGCCTGCTCGGACGGGCTCGACTCGCCCCTGCCGCCGGGTCCCGCCGTCGTCGACGCGGCCCGCCGCCGCGCCCGCAAGCTGATACGCCAGGCCGGCGCCCGCGGCACCGCCGACCGGCTGCTCGCGCTCGCCGCCGACCAGTTCATCGTCTCGGCCGGCGACGCGCCCGCGGTGATCGCCGGGTATCCGTGGCTGGGCAGCTACCTGCGCGACACGATGACCGCCTACGAGGGCCTGTTCCTGCACACCGGCCGCTTCGCCGAGGGCCGCCGGCTGCTGCGGGAGCACGCCGCGCTGGGCGTGCGGATGCGGCAGGAGACGCTCGAGGACGCCGACGGGCCGCTGTGGTACGTCCACGCCGTCGAGCGCCACGTCGCCCGCACCGGTGACGAGCAGCTGGCCCGGGAACTGCTACCCGCCGTCGAGGGGGTCGTCGCGGCGTACACCAAGGGCACCCGCGACGGCGTGAGCGTGGACCCCCTCGACGGCCTGCTCGCGCTCGACGCCGAGCACGCCGGCCTCACCTGGATGAACGCGCGGCTGCCCCAGGGCCCGGGCGCCCAGGCCGACCAGCCGGAGCCCCGCGGGGACGGCCCGCCCAAGGCGGTGACCCCGCGCGACGGCAAACCGGTGGAGCTCAACGCCCTGTGGGCCAACGCGCTCGGCGCCGTCGCCGCGCTGCGGGAGCGGTGCGGCCGGGACGCCTCCGTCGTCCACGCGCGCCGCGACGCGGTCCGGGCCCAGTTCGTCAAGCGCTTCCGGGCCCCCGACGGCTGGCTCTTCGACGTCGCCGACGCCGGCCCCGCGCCCTACCCGAAGGGCGGCAGCGGGGTGCACGACGACTCGGTGCTGCGGCCCAACCAGCTGCTGGCGTTCAGCCTGCCGTATGCCCCCGCCGCCGACGAGGCGCACCTGCGCGACAACGTGCTGCGGGCCGTCGGCGCCGAACTGCTCACGCCGCTGGGGCTGCGGACGCTTCCCGCGGGCGAATACGGGTACTGCGGTGCCCATCGTGGCGGCGTGTGCGCCCGGGACAGCGCGTACCACCAGGGGACGGTGTGGCCGTGGTGGCTCGGGCCGTACGCCGACACGCTGCGCTCCGCCGGCCGTTCGGCTGACGCGCTGCTGAGCGCGGTCGAGGCACATCTGGGCGAGTGCGGTCTCGGGTCGGTCAGCGAGATCGCGGAGGGTGACGCACCCCACCGCCCGACCGGGACGCCGTTCTCGGCCCGCTCGGTCGCCGCGGTCCTGCACGCCCGCGCAGTGATCAGGCAGAACTGCAACTTGCAACCAACGGCGAACGGGGATTCGCCGGTGGAGAAAACGAAATTGGCCCGCGAAGCCCGTCCGCGCACCCGCCGGAACGCGCTACGGTGACAGTTGGCGACGAGAGGTATCCGCCATGCGCGTATTGATGATCGCCTGGGATTTTCCGTCGAGTGAAGCACTAGACGCCCGCCAGGGCCGTATCGCCGCATTGTCGGCGGCCCTCGTCGCGGGTGGCCACGAGGTCACGGTGGTCAGCCGGCACCAGGCCGGCGCGCCCGCGAACGAGACGTCCGGCGGCGTCCGGGTGGTCCGGGCCAGCGCGCCGCCGCCGTTCGACGACACCGGCCTCGGTCACACCATGGCCGTCAACCACCTGCTGGCAGAGGCCGCGATCCGATCCGCCCCCGCCTCGGGCTACGAGGTGATCCACGCCCACGACTGGCTCGTCACACACGCCGCCGTCACCCTCAAGGAGCACTTCGGCATCCCGTTCGTCGCCACGCTGCAGGCCACGGAGGCGGGCCGGCACCAGGGCTACCTGCCCGGCGAGACGAGCCGCAGCGTGCACTCGGTCGAGTGGTGGCTGGGCTCGGAGGCGTGCCGCGTCATCGTGCCGAGCGAATACCTGCGCTGGGAGGTCCAGCACCTCTTCGACGTCTCCGCCGAGCGCGTCGACGTCGTGCCCAACGGCATCGACCCGGACGTCTGGACCGCCGGGCCCCGCGCCGTGCTCTCCGCGCGCCTGCGCTTCGCCGGCGAGGGCCCGCTGCTGGTCTCCGCCGGCCGCCTGATCGCCGAGAAGGGCGTGCAGGACCTCCTCGCCGCCATGCCCGCGATCCGCGAGCGCCACCCCGGCACCCGCGCCGTCGTCGTCGGCGACGGCGACTACCGCGGCACCCTCATCGAGGAGGCCCGCCGCCTCAAGCTGCACCGCGCGGTCTCCTTCCCCGGCACCCTCGACCAGCGCACCCTCGCCGCCGTCCTGGCCGCCGCGGACGCCTTCGTCATGCCGAGCCGCTACGAGCCGACCGGCACGGTGGCCCTGGAGGCCGCCGCCTCGGGCGCCGCACTCGTGGTCGCCTCCACCGGCGGCCTGGCCTCGATCGTCGAGCACGGCGTCACCGGCGTCCGCTTCCCCGCCGGCGACCCCGACGGCCTGGCCGACGCCGTCGGCGCCCTCCTGCAGGACCCGATGTTCGCCCAGTCCCTCGCCTCCCGAGCGCGCCGGATGGTCCGCGAGCGCCACTCCTGGCACGCGATCGCGGCACGCACCGCCGCCGTCTACGGCGCCGCGGTGGACGAGTCCCCGGCCTTCGAGGCCCGCCGCCAGGCCGCCGTGCTGGACAGCGGCCTGCCGGTCGTCCTCGTGCCGCCGGGCAACCTGCTCGCCGACCCCCCGCGCGTCCCGGTCGGGGAACGCCCGTCCAGCCTGGTCCGCGCCGCGGCCGAGGAGGCGGCCTGGCAGGCCGGCGCCGACGCGGCGAGGGCGGCGATGGCCGCCGAGGGCAACCCGTGGACGACGGACGCCGCCGCCCGCGAGGCCGCCGACCGAGACGCCGCCGCAAGGGCCGCCGCTGCCCCGTTCGACGTGGTGATGGCCGCGGTGGAGCGCCGCTGACCTCGCTTGCCACATGGCGCTGGCTGGCGCCGACTGACCTGCAGCCGGCCGTAATGGATCACGTGAACTCAGGTAGCGAGTGCACCCGTCGTTCGGCGAGGTCCGGCAGGTGCCGGGCGGCAGCCACGAAGTCGTTGTCGTCGTGCAGGACCACGAGTCCGCGGATGGCCGCACAAGCGCAGAGCAGGAGATCTACGCAGGACAGCGCTCGATGTGCCCCGGCTCGCAGCAGGCGGTACTGCGCCGACTCGACCCACTGCCACGCCGTCAACGGGAATCCTCCCGGACGGGGCAACCGGCGGCGAAGCAGGAAAACCTACGGGCGACCACGGGACTCCCCGCCTTTTAGGCGGGAAGGATGTCAACTGTTCGTACTCGTCGAGCGAACTCGGTGCGTTGGGGCTTGCACGATCCGATCGCATGATCAGAGACCACGTCAGTCCAACCGGCTCGCACGTTGGGTCGCGCAGCAGTCGTTACAGGGCCGACGAGTCCGCCAGGTAGCGCATCACGCAGCGGGCGCCTTGCCGGCCGAGCGCATTTCCTGCCACCCCTCGTAATCCCAGGCTTGAGCTGCGGCGACGTAGTGATCGAGCGCCGCGATGCGGCGATGCCGAGCTGCAAACTCGCGCAACGCGAGGTTCACCGTCTCCTTCTTGCTCCGCGCGCCAGATAGTCGCATCGCCTCGGCCAGCGCGTCATCGTCAAGATCAATTTCAGTAACCGTCATCGTGACTCCTGTGGACGATGTAGATTGCTGCGCCACTCGTTGCCGGTCTGGGCGAACCCACCACCGCTGATCGTGGCCTCCGCCGGCCCGAAAATCGCGCTACGGCTGGGCGGCGTGCGTGGCCAGCCAGTCCTGCAGCGGGCGGCAGCCGCGGAGGAACTCCTCCACGTGGGTGCGGGCCTTCGCCGTGCCCAGCCAGGGCTTCAGCGGGAACTGGTGCCACGCGATCAGGCCCTTGTGCCGCAGCAGTCCGGCCCGAGGGTGCTCCCTGTCGAAGCCGCGTGGCACCGACTTGAGCTGCTCGCGCGAGGTGACCGACCAGCCGCGCGCCTCCAGGCCGGCGACGATGACGGCCAGCCGCTCGCCGGTGAGGTCGTCGGCGACGGCCTGGCGGTAGCGGGCCAGGCGGGCCGAGTCCATCATGTACGCGCCGGCGCCCGCGGCCAGGCCGTGCGCCGTCAGCTGGATGTATCCGCCGCGCTCGAACGATGCCGAGCACGACGTCTTGTACGGGGACTTGTCGGCGCTGAAGCGCACGTCGCGGTACGGACGGAAGATCTTCGCCGGCCCGAACTCGGCCTCGAGCTCGGCGAGCAGCTGCGTCATCGGGCCGCGCACCTGCTCCTCGTAGATCGCCTTGTGCGCGGTCCAGTACGTCTTCGAGTTGTCCGCCTCGAGCCCGTCGTAGAACTCCAGCGCCTCGACCGGCCAGCCGTGGAAGGTCACGAACAGGAGCTTACGACGACACCATGTGTCAGCCGGCGCGGCGGCGGGCCCGGCGCATGGCGAGCTCGTCGCCAGCGGCGAAGGCCTCGTCGGTGCTGGTGCCGGCGCCGGTGGCCAGGGGCGCGGGGAGTTCCTCGCCCGTGGTGGCGGCCTCGGCGGGCAGGTGCGACAGGGTGCCCTCGATCTCCTTGAACGCGCCGGAGATCGCGATGCCGAAGACGCCCTGGCCGCCCTGGAGGAGGTCGACGACCTCTTCGGGGGAGCGGCACTCGTAGACGGTGGTCCCGTCGGAGATGAGCGTGATCTCGGCGAGGTCGCCGACGCCGCGGGAGCGCAGGGTGTCGATCGCCTTGCGGATGTTCTGGAGGGAGACACCGGCGTCGAGGAGGCGCTTGACGACCTTGAGCACGACGATGTCGCGGAACGAGTAGAGGCGCTGGCTGCCGGAGCCGGCGGCGTCGCGCACGGAGGGGACGACGAGGCCGGTGCGCGCCCAGTAGTCGAGCTGGCGGTAGCTGATGCCGGCGGCGTGGCAGGCGGTCGGGCCGCGGTAGCCGACGTCCTCGGCCTCGGCGATGCCCGGTCCGGCGGCGGTCGTCGCGGTGCCGGAGGCTGTGCGTGAACCCGTGTGCGAGGGCGTCACCTGGGCGCGCTCAGGGGCATGACCGGATGTCCCGGGATCGGGCGGCTGTTGCATTGCGACCCACCTCCAGCGTCAACACCCGCAACCCTATAGCGCACCTTGAGAGTCAATGGGGAAGTAACGCCGCGACACGCCGCGCGCCGGTGCGTGAATCTTGCGCGCGCCAGCGGACGGCAGGGGTCCACCGCTGGCGAACGGCGACCCGTGTTCGACGCTACCCGGCGAGCCGCCTCCCGGCGCGCGGCGTCGCGGAACTTACCCGGGTGAACCGCGAGCCCGGAAAGGGGGAACCACCTGGTGACCGCGAATCACCCCGATGATCCCCCAGAACGCCTGACGGCACGGCCCCCCACGGCCGGGCCGAAGATGCCGCTAAGGCGATCGTGAGGCGGGCGCGGCCGGGCTGCGTCGCTCCGCCGCCGGCTTGAAGGGTGAGGCGCCAGGGTGCGTCCTGAGGGGACGGTGGAGCGCGCGGCGCATGGCGAAGCGCGAAGGTCGGAGGCAGGCCGATGGCGCCGTGATCTGCTCAACCGCGGCTACCAAGAGCTGCCCGCCCGGGGCGGGTGCCGTGGCCGTCCTCTGCGGGAGGGCCGGTCAGCCGGCGAAGTCCTCCGGGCGGACCTGCTCCAGGAACTCGCGGAACTTCTCGACCTCGTCCTCCTGCTCGTCCGGGATGACGATCGCGGCCTCGGTCAGGACCTGGTCGGCGCAGCGGATCGGGGCGCCGACGCGCAGGGCCAGAGCGATCGAGTCGCTCGGGCGGGCCGAGACCCGGACGTTTTCGCCGATGACGAGCTCGGCGTAGAAGATGTTGTCGCGCATCTCCACGATCTCGACGGCGTGCAGCGGTGCCTTCAAGGCTGCCAGCATGTCGCGCATCAGGTCGTGGGTGAGCGGCCGGGCCGGCTTGACCCCCTGTTGCTCATAGGCGATCGCGGTCGCCTCCACCGCGCCGATCCAGATCGGCAGGTAGCGGTCGCCGTCGACCTCCTTGAGCAACACGATGGGCTGATTGGTAGGCAGCTCCACGCGAACCCCGACCACATTCAGCTCTCGCACTGCCGCCGCCTCCGTGTCGACTTTGCCTCTCCCTGCACGTTACACGGACACCACCGCAGTCGTGCCACTCGCACGGCCGGTGTGATGTGCCGAGTGGTGAAGATCGCCCGCGGGGACCGGAGTGGAAATCGGCTACTTGCCCAGGATTTCCCGCAGGCCCGCGCGGACCAGGGCGGCGTGCACGCGCTGGGTGAGCGCGGCGAGTTCGTGCACGGTGTCGGCCGCGCGGGCGCGGCCCGCTGGGCCGTTCTGTCTGGTCATCGGGGTGATGAGCTGGCTGAACAGGCCGATCTCGCGATCGGCGGCGGCCCGGTACGCGCGCAGGTGCCGCGGCTCGAGGCCGAACTCCGCCAGGCGGGCCGCGGCGGTCGCGACCTCCAGGGCGTCGGCGTCGTAGCCGCTGCCGGGGCGGGGTCTGAGCAGGCCGTGATCCTCCAGCGCCTTAAGCCCGGGGTCGGTCAGCCCGGTCTTGGTCAGCAGTTCGTCGCGGGTGAGCCGGATCTCGGAGGGGGGCTCCTGCGGTGCCACCGCGGAGACCTCGGTGAGGGGCTCCCGCATCGTGGCCAGGTGCTCGCGAATGACGCGAAGCGGGAGGTACTGGTCACGCTGGGCGGTCAGCACGTAGCGGAGCCGGGCGACGTCCGTCCACGTGTACTTGCGATACCCGGCCGGGGTGCGCCGCGGCTCGACGAGCCCTTCCGTCTCCAGGAATCGCAGCTTGGAGATGGTGACGTCGGGGAAGTCGCCGCGCAGGTGCGCGAGGACCTCGCCGATGCTCATGAGACGCTCACCCCGGGTGAGATCCTCACCCGGGGTGGCAGAGTTCCAGGCGGCCGCCGACGCCGTCATCGCCTCAGCTTTCGTCGGGGCGCGGTCCTGCCACGAATACGAGGCGGAACTTGCCGATCTGGACCTCGTCGCCATTGCTGAGCGTGGCGGCCTCGACACGCTCCCGGTTGACGTAGGTGCCGTTGAGGCTGCCGACGTCGCGCACCGTGAAGGTGCCGCCCTCGCGGTGGAACTCGGCGTGGCGGCGCGAGACCGTCACGTCGTCGAGGAAGATGTCACTGTCAGGGTGCCGGCCGCTCGTCGTCACGTCATGGTCGAGCAGGAAGCGCGCGCCGGCGTTCGGACCGCGGCGGACCGCGAGCAGAGCGGTGCCAGGCGGCAGCGAACCCGACATGCGGGTGGGGACCATGTCAGTGTCCGGCCCCTCGATGGCATCCTCAATGGCGCCAAGGTTGAGCGTGGACGTGACGTCGAGCGGGGGGAACTCGTCGTCTGGGCGCGTCATCGAACCACCTCACGGTCGTATGTCGGTGTCTACCGGCTGCATTCCACGATGCATAGGAAGGATGCATCAGAATGCCGAGAACGCATACGGTTGACTTGGCGAGCCTAGTCACGCCCGAAATATCGGGTCAACCGGACGCGCGGCAAATGGACTGGCGGAACTTCGGGGGGTCAGCCGACGGTCAGTTCACCGTAGGCCTTGGCGTCGAGCAGGGCGTCGACCGCGGCCGGGTCGGACACCTTGAGCTCGACCAGCCAGCCCTCGCCGTACGGGTCGGAGTTGACGAGCTCGGGCGAGCCCTCCAGCGCCGCGTTCACCGCGATGACCTCGCCGGAGACCGGCGCGTAGATCTCCGACACGCTCTTGGTCGACTCGACCTCGCCGATCGCGTCGCCGGCCTGGTAGGCGGAGCCGGCCTCGGGCAGCTGCACGAACACGATGTCGCCCAGGGAGTCCTGTGCGAAATGCGTGATACCGACCTTGAACGTGCCCTCGCCGGCTGGGGCGAGCCACTCGTGCTCGGCGGTGTACCGCAGATCCTCGGGAATCACGTGGAGTCCTTCTTCGTCAGGCGGGCTTGGCGTATTGCAACGCACCGGCAGTGTGCAGCGCTGTCACGTGCACCGGATCCGCTTCGTGCACGGAAACCGTACCGCCGTGCTGGCGAACGCTGTCCACGACCCCTCCCGGGATGTTCAGCGCCGTCCGCATGGTGTCCGGACCTCCGATGACGGTGATCGTATAGGGCGCGGCGAGCGTCGTCCCCCCGACCACGAGGCGGCCCCCGTCCGGGCCGTCCACGAAGTACGTGGAGGCGACGATGCGCACCGCCGGCCCGCCCGCCCCGGCGATCTGCATCGCCTCGGCGCCGGCGCCGCGCAGTTCCTCGATGGCGTCGAGGACCGTTTCGGACTTTATCGCCTCGGTACCCTGCATGAGGTCGATCCGTAGCCCCGGCCCCTCGGCCGGCAGCGTGCCCGCGAGGATCCCCAGCTCGTCGGCGCGCTTGCGGGCGTCGGCGAGCGCGGCGTCGCGGCCCTGCGCGCCCGAGTCGAGCTGCCGCTGCGTGTCCTCGAGGTCGCTGATCGCGCCGCGCATCCGCTCCTGCTGGGCGTCGAGGTCGGAGAGGATCCGCACGAGGTCCTCCGGCCGGGCGGAGGACAGCGCGGCGTCGGAGCCGCCCGCCTTGAACTGCACCGCCACGGCGAAGCCGAGCAGCGCGACCAGGACGGCGATGACGAGGTTGGCCGGTTTCTTCACCGTTGCGGCTCTTCCCGCCTCAGGCCCGGAACAGGTGACGCCGGATCGCCGCCACGTTGCCGAAGATCCGCACGCCGAGCACGACCACCACCCCCGTGGAGAGCTGCCCGCCGACCCCGAGCTTGTCGCCGAGGTACACGATGAGCCCGGCCACCAGCACGTTGGACACGAACGACACGACGAACTGCTTGTCGTCGAAGATCCCGTCGAGCTTGGCCCGGACCCCGCCGAACATCGCGTCGAGCGCCGCGACCACGGCGATCGGCAGGTACGGCGCCAGCCCCGGTGGCACGGTCGGTTCGAGGAAGATGCCGGCTGCGACCCCGATGGCCAGGGCGATCACGGCGATCATCGCGAGGGACCTCCAGAGGGAGAGGGCGAGGGGGTTCTGGCGTAACGCAGCGGCGGCTCGTCGGCCGCGGGGAGGGTCAGCTTCGTGCGCTTCTTCACGCTGAACTGCATCCGGTACTCGTCGACGTAGCGCTTGAAGCGCTTGGCGGTGACGGACCGGCCGAAGGTGTCGGTGATGTCCGGCGGCCCGATCGCGGTGACCTCGTAGGGGCTGGTCACCGGCCGGAAGTCGACCAGGATCACGCCGCCGGCGGTCCGGATCGTGCTCGTCGCCGTCAGGCGCTGCCCGTTCACGGCGATCGCCTCGGCGCCACTTTGCCACAGCCCGTTGGTGATGTCCTGCAGGTCGCGGTCGAGCACCAGGCCGAGGTTCTCCTCGGAGGTACGGCCGGTCACCGGGTCGACCTGCGCCGGCGCGTCGACGACACGCACCGCGACCCCGTCGCCGGTGACCTTGCTCGTGCCGGTCCCGGCCGCGAGGTCGCGCAGCCGCGACGCGTTGTCGCCGCCGGCGAGCGCGTCGTCGCGGGCCTGGTCGACCTGGGCGCGTAGCTCCGCGGCGCGCCGCTGCAACTCGTCGGCGGTGCGCTGGCGCGAGCGGACGTCGGCCGCCAGGTCTTCGCGGGCCTTCGTGGTGCCCGGCGCGGCGGCGACCACCTGGTGATAGGCGACGGCGAGCAGCAAGCCGATGGCGAGCATCGCCGCGGCCGTCAGCCAGCGCCCGGACCGCGGCGGCGCGGCGTCCCCGCGGCGGGCGGCCGCGGCCGTGTACCCGGGGTCGAGCGGGTTGCGGAACAGCTCGCCGAGCAGATCGTCGCGGCGGGGCGAGGTCACGCGCCCTCCTCGCTTCGCTCGTCGGCTGCTCGATGCTGGGTGCCGCTTCGCCGCGGACCGGTCACGGCACCCCGGCGGCCGTGGCGCGTCCGGCGCGCACGTGGACGGCCGCCTGGATGAAGTAGAAGACCGCGGCGACCCAGTACAGCACGATGCCCCACCACAGCAGGGCCCAGCCGCTGGGCAGCGCCCACGATCGCGCCGCCTCGCTGAAGTGCGCCAGCAGCATCATCGGGAAGCCCATGAGCAGGATCGCGGTGGCGGTCTTGCCCACGTAGTGCACCGGCGGCGGCCCGTGGCCGAGCAGCCGCAGCACGACCAGGCACAGCACCATCACGGCCTCGCGCGCGAGCAGCGCGATCGTGAACCACCACGGCACGACGTGCTCGAACGTCAGCGCGAACAGCGTCGCCAGGATGTAGAGCCGGTCGGCGAGCGGGTCGAGCAGCTCACCCAGCCGGCTGACCTGCTTGAGCCGCCGCGCCGCGAACCCGTCCACCCAGTCGCTCAGCCCGCCGACGGCGAGCACGGTGATCGCCCAGCCCGTCGCGTCGGTGGCGAGGAACAGGTACAGGAACAATGGCACGCCGAGCAGGCGCATCAAGCTGATGAGGTTCGGGACGGTGAGCACCGGCCCGAGACCCTGCCGGTCTGCCACGCCGGGAATGCTAACAGCCCGCACGGGTGACCTGGTGGCGGCGCGGCTGCCGAGTGCTACTTGAGCAGGGCGAGCGTGAAGTCGCCCGCCTGCGGGTGGTAGCCGTGGTCGAGGACCCAGCGGTCGGTCAGCGCGGCGGCGAAGCGGGCCGCCACCACCGGGTCCACGTAGAGCTCGTCCGGTGCCCTGGCGGCCTCGGGGCGCTGTGCGCTGAGGAAGTTCACGGCCACCGCCCGCCGGGAAATGTCGTACATCTGTTCTAAGATGGTGAGGTAGTAGAGGGGGTCCTCCGGGTCCGGGAACTGGAAGATGCCGCTCGCGAAGACGTAGTCGTAGCGGCCCCGGGGGGTCTGTGGGATCCGGCCCGGGGGCAGCAGGGCGACGTTCGGGACGCCGCGGGACGTGGCCAGCTCGACCATGCGCGGTTCGAGGTCCACGCCGGTGTAGTCGACGGGGAGGTCCATGGGGAGGTGCACGGAGCACAGGTGGAAGTAGAGGTCGCCGGGGCCGCAGCCCCAGTCGAGGACTGAGCCGCCGCGGTAGCCGGCCGCGCGCAGCAGGGCCTCGAAACGCACGCGCTGCAGGTCGGCGCTGCCCCAGCCCGCGATCCGCCACGTCGGCCCGTGTAGGCCGGCGTGAAACGCGGTGATGGCGGCCGCGCGGGATCCGGACGGCGCGGCGGCGGACGACGCGGGGCGGTCGGTGCTGTTGGTCCCGCTCGTACCGCCGGTGTCGTGGCCGCTGCCGGTCGGGCTCAAATCGCCGCCTCCGTCCAGGCTCGGGTGAGGATCTCGTCGACCGTCTCGGTGGGGGTCTGGTCCGAGGTGTCCAGCCACAGGCCGATCCGCGGGGTCCGGTGCCGCAGACCGGCGTCCAGAGCCTCCACGGTCCAGCCGGTGTAGGCGGTCTTCGCGCGCTCGGACTCGCGGGCGGCGACCGCGGCCGGGGAGGGGGCGAGCACGACCACGAGCAGGGGGCGGTTGCGGATCGACGCGGTCAGCTCGGTCAGGTCGGGGCCGAGGACGACGTCCTGGGCCACGACGGTGAAGCCCGCCTCGAAGTAGGCGTCGGCGACCTGCGCGGTCAGGCGGTAGCGCAGGCGGAGCTGGCGTTCGGCCTCTTCGGTGGCGTCCGGGGTCATCTCGGCGCGGCCACGCACCACCATGCGGCGGAACACGTCGCCGCGCACGTGTACGGAGCGGGGGAGGCGTTCGGCCAGGGCCTGGGCGACCGTGGACTTGCCCGCGGCCTGGATACCGGTGATGAGCACGATCGCGTGGTCGCCGGCACCCAGGCGACCGCCGCCCTCGCCGCGTTCCCGCACAGGACGACCGTATCCGGGCACCGGCGGGCGCGGCGACGTGGGTGAGGCTTCAGCGATGCAGGCGGGTGCGGATGACGAGGTCGTTGAGGGCCGGGCCGGCGGACGGGGTGTCCGGCAGCTTCGAGGCGTCGCGGGCGGCCTCCAGCTCGGCGCTCAGCCGCGCCACGTCGGCCGCCAGGGTCCGCTGGTCGACCAGGTCCGGCGGCAGGGCGCGGTGCTCGCCGGCCCGCTTGGCCTCGATCAGGCCGGGCACGTACGGGAGGGTGTTGAGCACCCGCAGGTCCGCCTCCACCTCGCCGGTGCGCATCAGGTGGATGCCGGTGTGCAGCACGCGCAGGGTGTAGAGGGCCGGTTTCAGCTCGCCGGTGTTGAGGTACAGCTGCCACTGGCCCGCGGCGAAGCCCAGGTAGTGCCGGGCGTGCTCGGGGGTCAGACAGTGCGGCGCGAGGGCCTTGAGCTCCTCGTGCAGCGCGGAGGTGCGCACCAGCAGGGGCGAGAGCAGCTGCTCCAGGACGTAGCCGTTGGGCTTGAGCAGCAGCCGGGCGAACTTGGCGAGCTCCTGGCTGACGACGTCGAGCTCCATGCCCTCGCGGACGCCGCTCGACTGGACCGTCTGCGGGCCCGTCGTCAGGCCCACCACCTCGTCGAGGGGCAGGACGTGGCAGGCGCGCAGGTCGAGGTCCGAGTCGACGGACGCGAAGCCGTAGAGGTGGGCGCCGCTCACCGTGGCGAAGACGAGCGGGTAACGGTGTTCGTCGGCCACGTCGCCCGCCCACGGTGGCACGTCGTCGAGGACCGGCAGCGGCGGCGGGGCGGGCACGTGCGGTACCGACGCTGGGACCGATGTGTGGGCCCTTAGCTCCACCAGGAACTTCTCGACCGCCGCGCGGTCCGGCTCCTCCGGCAGGGTGGAGGCGCTCTCCGCGCGCCGCAGCGCGGCGGACAGCGAGGCGGCCAGGGCCTCGAACGCCTCCCAGGTGAGTTCGCCGCGGCGGATGGCGAGCAGCTCGTCGCGGGCGGCGCGGACGTCGACCAGGACCTCGCCGGTGCGCAGCACATGGGCGCCGGCGCGCAGCAGGCGGGCCATGTGCATCGCCTGCTTCCAGCGCACCTCGCCGGTCTTCGCCCGGGCCGAGGTGAGCTTGGCCAGCTGGTCGCGGGCGTAGTCGCCGTAGGTGCGGGCGGCCCGGCGCGACAGGAACGCCGGGCGCAGGCCGAGCAGGGCCCGGCCGGCGTCGGTGACCCGCTCGACGAGCGGGGACGACAGGCACTCCCAGACCGTCGGGTTGGCGGCCAGCGCGAGCGTGCAGGCGCGCTCGACCTCCCACGAGAACTGCTCCGGCAGCGGGCCCTCCAGGTGTGCCGGCGGCTTGTCCAGGCGCCAGAACAGTGGCGTCGGCGCCTGGAAGACGCCGCGGCGGTCGGTGTCGGAGTCCGGTCCGTCGAGGCCGTAGGCGCGGGAGCCGACGATCGCGGAATAGATCGTGTGCGACGCCACGCTGGTCAGGTCCTGCACAGGAGGTAGGGTAGGCGAGCCGGCAATACCCGCGTGGGAGAGACCGCCGTTGGCAACGGACGGCGGCGCCGAAGGGGCAAATCCTCCCCGGAACCTCTCAGGCAAAAGGACCGCGACGGGTTGGCACCTCTGGAGTCTGCGACAGAGGGGGAGGAGCGCATCGCATCGCCCCTGTCCCGCGAGACCCAGAGAGTGTTGCTATGACGAGTTTCGCCGCGCGGCACATCGGTCCGTCCGTCGACGACCACGCCCGCATGCTCAAGGCCGTCGGATACGAGTCGGTCGAGGAGCTCATGACCGCCGCGATCCCCGGCTCGATCCGCTGGCGCGAGCCGCTCGAGCTGCCGCCGGCGGCGTCGGAGGCGCAGGTGCTCGCGGAACTGCGCGCGCTCGCCTCGGCCAACCGGCCGCTCGTGTCGATGATCGGCCTGGGCTACTACGGCACGCACACACCGCCCGTGATCCTGCGCAATGTGCTCGAGGACCCCTCGTGGTACACGGCCTACACGCCGTACCAGCCCGAGATCAGCCAGGGGCGGCTCGAGGCGCTGCTCAACTTCCAGACGGTCGTGGCCGACCTGACCGGGCTGCCGGTCGCCGGGGCGTCGCTGCTGGACGAGGCCACCGCCGCGGCCGAGGCGATGACCCTCGCCCGCCGCTCGTCCAAGGTCTCCTCCGAGGTGTACGTCGTGGACGCCGACGTGCTGCCGCAGACCCTCGCCGTGATCCGGACCCGGGCCGAGCCGATCGGCATCGAGGTGCGCGTCGTCGACCTCGCGGCGCAGGAGCTGCCGGCCGAGTTCTTCGGGCTGCACCTGCAGTATCCGGGCGCCTCCGGCGCGGTCCGCAACCACGAGGCCCTCGTCGAGCTGGCCCACGAGCGGGGCGCGATCGTCACCGTCGCCGCCGACCTGCTGGCGCTGTGCCTGCTGCGCGAGCCCGGTGCGATCGGCGCCGACGTCGCCGTCGGCAGCGCCCAGCGCTTCGGCGTGCCGATGGGCTTCGGCGGCCCGCACGCCGGCTACATCTCGGTCCGTCAGGGCCTGGAGCGCACGCTGCCCGGCCGGCTCGTCGGCGTGTCGAAGGACGCCGGCGGCGCGCCCGCCTACCGGCTCGCCCTGCAGACCCGCGAGCAGCACATCCGCCGGGAGAAGGCGACCAGCAACATCTGCACCGCGCAGGTGCTGCTCGCGGTGACCGCGAGCATGTACGCGGTGTACCACGGCCCGGACGGGCTGCGCGCGATCGCCGCGCACACCCACGACGCGGCCGCCCGGCTCGCCGCGGGGCTGCGCGCGGGCGGGGTCACCACCGAGCATCTCGCGTTCTTCGACACCGTCACCGCCGTCGTGCCGGGCCGGGCGGCCTCGGTCGTCGAGGCCGCCGCCGCGCGGGGGATCAACCTGCGCCACGTCGACGCCGACCGGGTGAGCATCGCCTGCGACGAGACCACCACGTTCGAGCAGCTGCGCGACGTGCTCGCCGCGTTCGGGCTGGCAGACGTCGACGTGACCGGGCTGGACGGCACCGGCGCGGTGCCGGCCGGGCTGCGCCGCGCGTCGGAGTACCTGACCCACCCGGTGTTCGCAAGCCACCGGTCGGAGACGGCGATGCTGCGATACCTGCGCAGGCTCTCCGACAAGGACTACGCGCTCGACCGGGGCATGATCCCGCTGGGGTCGTGCACGATGAAGCTCAACGCGACGGCCGAGATGGAGCCGATCACCTGGCCCGAGTTCGCCGGCCTGCACCCGTTCGCGCCGGCGTCGCAGACCCAGGGGTATCGCCGGCTGATCGGCGACCTCGAGCGCTGGCTGGCCGAGGTGACCGGCTACGACGCGGTGAGCCTGCAGCCCAACGCCGGATCGCAGGGCGAGCTGGCCGGGCTGCTGGCGATCCGGGCGTATCACCTGGAGCGCGGCGACACCGGGCGGGACGTGTGCCTGATCCCGTCCAGCGCGCACGGCACCAACGCCGCAAGTGCGGTGATGGCGGGCATGCGGGTCGCCGTCGTCGCCTGTGACGAGCTCGGCAACGTCGACCTGGGCGACCTGGACAAGAAGATCGTGCAGCACGGCGAGCGGCTCGCCGCGATCATGGTGACGTATCCGTCGACGCACGGCGTGTACGAGACCGGCATCGCCGACCTGTGCGCGAAGGTGCACGAGGCCGGCGGGCAGGTCTACGTCGACGGCGCCAACCTCAACGCGTTGCTCGGCTACGCCAAGCCGGGCAAGTTCGGCGCCGACGTGTCGCACCTCAACCTGCACAAGACGTTCTGCATCCCGCACGGCGGTGGCGGCCCCGGTGTCGGGCCGGTGGCGGTGCGCTCGCACCTGGCGAAGTACCTGCCGTCGCACCCGTTCCTGGCGGCCGACGCGCCGGTCGGGCCGGTCTCGGCCGCGCCCTGGGGCTCCGCCGGAATCCTGCCGATCCCGTGGACGTATCTGCGGCTGATGGGCCCGGAGGGGCTGAGCCGGGCGACGGCGGCCGCGGTGCTGGCGGCCAACTACGTGGCGGCCCGGCTGCGCGAGCACTACCCGGTGCTCTATAGCGGCGCGGAGCACCTCGTCGCGCACGAGTGCATCCTGGACCTGCGCGGGATCACCCGGGCCAGCGGCGTGACCGTCGCCGACGTCGCCAAGCGGCTCATCGACTACGGCTTCCACGCCCCGACGATGTCGTTCCCGGTCGCCGGCACCCTCATGGTCGAGCCGACCGAGAGCGAGGACCTGGGCGAGCTGGACCGCTTCTGCGACGCGATGATCGCGATCAAGGGGGAGATCGACCGGGTCGCGGCGGGCGAGTGGCCCGCCGGCGACAATCCGCTCGTGAACGCTCCGCACACGGCGGAGGTGGTCACGGCCGACGAGTGGGAGCACGCATACCCGAGGTCGGTGGCGGCCTACCCGTCCGCGGCCGCGCGCGAGGCGAAGTACTGGCCGCCGGTGCGCAGGATCGACGACAGCTACGGCGACCGGAACCTGGTGTGCGCCTGCCCGCCCACCTCCGCGTACGAAGAGTGACGGGCCGGTAAATACGCAGCGTTACCTATGCGGCGCCGACGAGCGTGTGTGGAGCCGGACCCCGGTGCGGCTCAATCACACTGCAATCGGGCAGAAGCTCCCCGGTGTCCTCAAAGGCGATCACACCGTTGCAGAGAAGGCTCCATCCCTGCTCGGGATGGCTCGCTGTGATCTTGGCGGCCTCGCGGTCGACGTCGGCGGCTGAGGGGCAGGGCGGCTGGTGCTGGCAGAGCATCGGGGGTCTCCGATTGAGAGATGCAGGTAAGGCCTGTGTGGTTCTTCACATGACCAGTGATGCACGCTACTACGGTCAACGGCACTATTCCGAGCATGTCACGGCACAACTTGGGGATAATCCACCCTTCGTATGAGCACATTAGGGCCGGTTGTCGGGTACGGGCCCCGGATTGTGGATCTTCCCTCTCCCGGGTTGCCCGCCGCGTGCCGATCGCGTGTTTGGGAGCGCTCCCGGCTGGAATGGCACGCGCGGGATGGCGGCGATCCGCTTCAATTGCTGACCGCTTTCGCGGAATCACACGGAGTGCCGGTCGGGGATTTGGCTTCGTCACGGAAGGTGATTGACGCGTCCACTTGCGGGATCGCGGTGCTCTTGTCGCCACCCTCCGTGACACCCTCCCCGGCCGCGGCGGTGCCCGACCTCGTCGCCGTCGCCTACGCGCACGGCGACCGGACCCCGTCCGCACTGGCCAGTTTCCCCGCAGCCGTGGGGGATTTCCCCGCAATCGCGGCCGCAACGCGGCCCGGGACTGTCGGAAACTGGACACCGAGCTGGAGCCCCGCCGGGCACGCCGCCGCGGTGCAGGAGGTGCGGGCCGCGATCGCCCGCGGCGACGTGTACGTCGTGAACCTCGTCGGCCACGCCAGCGCCCCGTTCGGCGGCGACCCGGCCCCGGCCCTCGCCCGCGTGGCGGCCCTGCCCGGCGCGCGGTACGGCGGCGTCCTGCGCGGCGAGCGCTGGTCGCTGGCGTCGGCCTCGCCGGAGACCCTCGTCGAGGTCTCGGGCGGCCGGGCCGTCACCCGCCCGATCAAGGGCACCCGCCCCGCCACCGCCGAGGGCCGCGCCGAGCTGCTCGCCTCGGCCAAGGAACGCGCCGAGCACGTGATGATCGTCGACCTGGAGCGCAACGACCTCGGCCGCGTCGCACAGGTCGGCTCGGTGCGCGTCGACGAGCTCTTCGCGATCCGCCGCTGGTCCGGGCTGTGGCAGGCCGAGTCGACGGTCAGCGCGCGGCTCGCCCCGGGGGTCGGCCTCGCGGAACTGCTCGCCGCGGTCTGGCCCGGCGGCTCGGTGACCGGCGCGCCGAAGCTCGCCGCGATCGACGTGGCCACGCGGCTGGAACCGGTCGGCCGCGGGCCCAGCATGGGCGCGTGCGGCTGGATCGGCCACGACCGGGACGGGCGCGTCTCGGTCGACCTCGGGCTGACCATCCGCACCGTGGCCGTCGCCGACGGCCGCGTGCACCTCTGGGCCGGCGGCGGGATCGTGTGGGACAGCGACCCGGCCGCGGAGGTCGCCGAGGCGGCCGCGAAGAGCGCACCCATCAAGGCGGCCCTGCGCGCAGCCA